>SORU01000012.1 GCA_004402915.1 Fidelibacterota bacterium MT.SAG.2 | reverse complement strand
GAGGGAATGAAGCTTCTAAATCGGGGAGAAATACCACCGGAAATTGTAATCCCTTTGAGCCATGCACCGTCGTTATCGTAACTACATCATCCTCTTCGGAAGATGCTTGAGCTTGACCTTCTTTCACATTTCCGCTCTGAATAGTGTCCATTTGTTCTACAAGATCACCAAAAGTTTTAACTCCTGTTTTCTCAAAACTCGCAATTTTATCGAGGAGTTTATAAATATTCAGTGCCTTCTGCGTACCATTTTCTGTAGAAAGAAGAAAGGGGATATAGGCGATCTCATCAACTATCTTTTGCACAAAATCCGAGACACCCATTCTGTCTTTTAATTTCCGGTATTTGAACATCAATTCTCCAGCTCTACTCAACCGCTCTTGATCTTCCTGAGAATAGTTGTCGCCGATTTCGCTGCTCAGTGACGCCGAAAATCCGACACCCGTACCGATCAAGAATAAAGCGTTATCTGATAATCCTACTATCGGAGAGCGGAGCCAAGCGGCATGGACATAATCATCCTTCGGCTTTTCAATTGCCCTGAAAAAATTCAGCAGATCGAGGATCTCAAGCCTGTCATAGAATCCACTGCGGGTTTTCATGTAATAAGGAATTCCCAATTGTTCAAATTTGTCCAAGTATTCCGCAACTGAAGTCATTTTTTGGAATAGGATTCCGATATCGCTGAACTTCAATATTCTTTCTCCACCCTCGCCGTCAGATATGCTTTCTGATCCCACAAACAAAAGCAGTTGTCTTGCCATCAGGTCCGCTTCCAATTCTCTGTTTGAGACGCCTTTACCGTTATTTGCTATAGGCAGCAGGAATTGTACGTTCGGAGTGTCGCCGAGTTTCTCGCGGAATGTTTGAGAAACTTCATACCCGTTATCCGTATCACCGAGAAATGAACTGAAGAAAGAATTAAAAAACTTTATCATATCCGGTTGACTTCTATAATTCTTTGTGATGTATAAAGGTCCTTTGATGCCGGTTGTTTCAATCATTTTTTGGAAATTGGAAACCTCTGCGCCGCGGAATTTATATATCGATTGGTTTTCATCTCCGACAAGAAAAAGGACAGGAACATTTTCGTCGTCTGTTGTTAAAATTTTGATAATATTCATCTGAAGATCATCCGTGTCCTGAAACTCATCTACAAGAATTTGCTTATACTGTTGTCTGTAAAAAGCGGCAATATCCTTTCTTTCACTTAGTAGATTCATCGCCCGGAACAGCAGACCATCATAATCAAGAACGCCTAAAGAGCTCATTGTGTAGTCATATTCTTTGAAAAGCCGGCTCATATACAGCTCTAAACCCTCAAGCAGCTTCTCCGCGGTTTCATTATTCATGAAATTGAGCTCTTTCTCGCCTCCGAATAAATCATCAATAACCGCTCTAATTGTTTTTAAAGAAGATTTGACTCTATCTTTTTCGCCTTCATCCCATGAAGTTTTTCTGCCTCCTCTTAAATCTATCGAATTCCCCAACTCCAACAACTTGGATAATTTTTCTCCGTTGCTCTTCTGTGCTGAAATTTCGTCAAACAGATCAAGCACGTTCTCCCGTATCATCGCCATTGCATCACTCTTATCCAATGGAATGCATTTTTTCAGATCATCGATCGAGCTTTTCATTTCTACGCTGTTCAATAGAATGCTTAACTCATCTTCGAGCATATTCTCAATCGTTTCTTCAAACTTGCCGTTTCGATGAAGAAACAGAGTGCTGTTGACGGCATTTGAAAATTTGTATCTGTCATTCAACATGTTTTCAGCTATGGATCGCAGATCGTTTAGTCCAAGAGTGTGAATCAACTTTTTTTCTTTTTCATTGTTTGTCCGAAGAAACTGCGCTGTCACCCGCTGAATGATCTCTTTATACACTAAGCTTGATTCGTTAGATTCTAAAATCTGAAAGTCGGGTTCGATTTCCGCTTCAATCGCATATTTCTTCAGAATCGACTGACAAAAGCTGTGTATTGTAGAAATTGGAGCGGATTCAATGGTCAAAAGCGCTTTTTGAGCGTTCAAGCCCTCATCTGTCTCCGGCTTCTCGAATTGTATCTCATTCAACCGTTCCCGAATTCTAAGCTTCAACTCGGCAGCGGCTTTTATGGTAAAAGTAATGGCGAGAATCTCTTCGGTTTCCGCCAGCCCATCGATTATTACTTTAATATATCGTTCGACGAGTACCCTTGTTTTTCCGGAACCCGCTCCGGCAGAGATTGCCATCGGAATGGTCGGATTATCTACAGCCTTTTTTTGTTGAGAATCTAATTCCATATCGAGTTTCAATATACTCTGTGCGGTAGCTGGTTGCAATTGCTTCAACCTTACGCGAATTCAGGAAATGAGTAGCCCTTTCAATTTCTTCTATTTAACTTATTATCAGGTTCGCTGATAAGCGAACTTGGGGAAAATGGATTTTATCACTATTACATTTGCATACAAACTCATGATCTGGCTAATCGTCGCTTCGGTGATAGGGGTTTACTCTTACGAAGCCAAGTTTCTTGATCTTGGCGGTTTGGTCGCCGCCATGATGATAGGCACGATCATTTTCATCTCAGGCGGACTAAGATGGATAGCGCCATTGGTATTGTTTTTTCTGCTGTCGAGCATCCTGACTCGTTTAGCCGCTTCCAGTCAAAAAAGTCGAAAGGTTGAGCATTCTCCCCGCACGGCTAAACAAGTATTTGCCAACGGCGGTGTAGCCGCAGCGGCGGCGCTCGGCTATCTGTTTTATCCGGAGACAGGAATGCAGCTGTTGTTTCTCGGAAGTCTCGCTGCAGCAACGTCCGATACATGGAGCACTGAGATCGGTTCGTTCTCTAAAAGAAAACCGCGGATGATAACTACTTTCAGAAGAGTCGATAAAGGCGCTTCAGGAGGAATCACACTGACCGGCAGCGCCGGTGGAATAGGGGGCGCTCTTTTACTCGGACTCAGCGGTATGCTGATATTCACCGGTGATTCTCTTTCTTATTATACTTCCATAGCGATCTACATTGTAATATTCGCAGGTCTGTTCGGAAATATCATCGACAGTTTGGTAGGCGCGCTGCTTCAGTCTAAATTCGTTTGTGGAGTTTGTGCAACTATGACTGAACATAGACTCCATTGCGACGAACCAACGACACATAAATCCGGAATAATTTTCATTGATAACGAGGTTGTGAATTTCGTTTGTGCTCTTTCGGGAGGAGTGTTTGCTTTTATTGCAGCACAAAATCTATAAAAAAAGCCCGTAAACATTTGTCTACGGGCCTTAAGAAATCATAGAAGCTTACATCATTAAACCAGGTACATCAACTTCTTTCCATTTCCTGCCTTCTTTAACAAAAATCTTGCTTGGTTTGATCGACTGTGAGGCAGCATCGTATGCTCCCGTAACTTTAACCTTTTTTTGCATTAGATCCGCAAGTTTCGGAGCCATTGTCAATAAGGTATATATCTTACCATCTTTAGCCGCAACGCCGATAGGCTGCCCATTCTTAGCGCATGAAATTGCGCACATTAGATGCTTTTCACCGCCTGCGCCCTTCATATTGCAGGTGACGTCAACAAGTTCGCCTTCAACTGTCTTGTCTTTAGCGTAGAGCGAGACAACCGAAAGTATTACGAGCATCACTACCGCTGCTGATTTGAATTTATTCATTTTATATTCCTTTAATTTATGTGTTGATTTTATGTGCGCATATTACGAGTAAGTGCCTTTTCATTCTGTAACCCACATTACAACTGCTGTTTAATGCCGCATGAATTCATGATTAATCAATGTTTTGCCTGCATAAATCGGAAAAATCACATGGCTTTTTACAATCCTTCGGTTCAACGGGGAATCGTCCTTTCCCTATATTATCAACATACTCAATAATATAGTCTTTGGTCGGCTTAAATGCACTCTCCCAGTCGATCCCTTTATCATTATCGTAGATCGATAGCTTTCTCGAACTCTTCAGGCTATAATAATAGCCTGTCCGCGGTTTGGACTTATGCTTATTCAGTATCAACTGCCTTACAGCTTCTAAGTAAATCGGCAATTGGAGATTTATGCCGTCTTCAACGTCGCGCCTGACCGGTATTCCTCCCGATTTATAATCTATAACGGAAAACTCGGTCCGGTCCTCGTTACCGTCTATACGGTCTATCCTTCCTTTTAAGATTACCTTGATACCCTCTTTTTCTATGATAAGCGGTTGTTCTGTTGAATATGACCCCTCAGTAGATTCAGATGCCGCCCCGAATCCTACTTCAACAGCTAACGGCAGTAGTTTATCCTCCGAAGGCTGGAGATCATTTTCGATGTAGCGCAATAAATTTTCTCCGGCTTCTTTCAGCTCGATCTCCCACAGTATCGGAGCAATATTATGCTTTTTATAATTCGGATTTTTCAGAACATCTTTTATAACGTTAGAAAGCCTCTTTTTATACTTTGTATTATCTTGCAAAAGCGGGTCTTCTATCAATCCCTCATAAAAGTTTTTAAGAACATCATGATAAAAACTTCCTCTCTCCAACGGAGAAATTTGTTCCGAATATTCCTCCGATTTTTCTATTTTGTACAGCTTTTCGATCAAAAACAAAAATGGGCACTTCCCGTATCTCTCAAGTTCCGTAGCCGACCACGCGTTCTTCCTCTCTAAGAGCTCATTCAATACGGTCAAAGCAGAAGGTTTTTCAATCAGTCCCGAGTATGCCGGCGCTTTTCCGGATTGTCTTCCGTCAGCTTCTCTCATCAAATTAAATGATTGTTTTAATTGAAAATCGGAATCACTTCCGAACTTCCGGACCGCATCGTGCGCCATTGCTCTTAGTAATTCGTCTTCCGAGGTGAAAGGCATTTGGCCGCTCGTAAACTTTTTAATATCGCCGTAAAATGTAGGAATGAATTCTTCGCCTGTGAGCATTCTGTAGGTTTCTTCAGTTCTGTCAACAAAATTTGAACGGATCAGCTCCCTCCCGTCGCTATCCTCCGACGGGTAACAGAGGAATATTTTTTCATCTGCCCGGCTCAAGGCGATATAATACAAGAGCCTTTCTTTTTGTTGGATCAGATCAACGCTGCTGTTCAGAGAAGAATTAATTTTGGCGTCCAATTTTTCCCTTATACCGCTGTCTATCAATCGAGCCGGACGCCCGGTTTCAGGAAAAACTCCGTCAACCATTCCACATATAAACAAAGTGTCAAATCGCCTCCACCTTGCATTCTCAACATCGACTACTACAACGCCTCCGGGTAAGTTGAATTCACTCTCTGTTTTCTGTTCGCCGACAGCATCGCTGAATATCCTTCTAAAATCTGAGAATGAGAGTTCTTTTTCCCCAATTTGCGTTACCGCTTTATCTGCTTGCGTCATCATCATGTTCAGAGCGTTTTTATCTATAGGCTCCTTCTCCACCTCTCTTCGTATTCCTGAAAATTTAAGCAGATTTTCTATATAATTTTTGTAGAATTCAGGTTTGTCGGCTCCCTGAGGATGAGTAAATTTTTCAAATATTTCGATGATTCGAGACAATGTTTTTTGCATCTCTGCTTTATCAGCCGCCGAAAATCGCGGCTCTGCATTCAAATCTATTCGATGAGCCTCAAGCCGTTTAAGACAATCCCCCTTTCCATCGTTAGCGCCAGCAGTCTGCAATAGTCTGACTATCGAATCAGCGTCAATTTTTTCATCATCGAGTATAATACTCACCGAATTCGAGCGGAGTATACTCCTGAACTCAAACCCGAAATTTCGTTCAGGGTTGAGCATTAAAATTTTCATAAAAAGAGCAACCACCGGATTATCTATCAGCGTTCCCTTCTGTTGGAGTGTGACAGGGATCCCGAATCGAGGGAATATCCGTTTGATCAAGATCGGATACAGTTCCCCTCTCTTATACATTATACCGATACTGGAAGGAGTAGTTTTATTTTTAACCAGCTCATATTTTACCCGCCTCGCAATCTCCTCCACCAACTTTCTCGCGCCCGATTCAACTATGATCTTGAGTGGAACAGGCTTCCGAGACTTTTCAGCAGCGCTGCTTGTATCGAATATTTTCTCTCTTATTTGCGCTATGGGAGAGCTATCCCACTTACCTAATTTAGGAGCGATAGGCTCAAAACCGTTAAAGAGTTTTTCGCTCCTTTTTGTATAATCAAAGACTTCTCCCCGTCCTTCTTCATACAGTTGCGCTGTTAAAACGTTGCCTATTCTTTCAAACAGAGTTTTGAACAGCCGCGATTGCAGCGGAGTATAATCATAGAACCCGTCAACTATAAGAGTATCAAAATCTTTTAAAATATTCTTATCGGATTCCAGGAAATTCAGAGCCGACTCTAACCGTTGGTGCTTATTCCCTTTCAGATCAGCGCAGTTTTCTAAATAATCGCTATATAGGAGTCTGATTTCGGATAATTTCAATTCCTGACTCCTTCCTAATTCCAACCCGGTAAGATCTTCCGGCTTTACGTTTGATTGAATTAATTCATCTATCAGAGAGCTGAATTCAGACGCAAAGCTTTTCAGTTCCGCAGCCTTCTTGAAATACAATAAATCACCGCTTGAGACTCTATCACGTATTATATTCTGCAGCATAAAAGTAACTACATAATTGGGGATAATTTGTGGTAAATCTGATTCAGATCGCAAATCGATCATATTCACCAGACCGTTCAAGTCGACAATCGATGAACCGAATATTCCGCCGTGTTTCAACGCTATCTGACGCTTGTAATGATCGACGTGGTCTTTTGTGGGCAGGAGCAGAATGAATTTTTTACCTGCTTTTTTGAGTGATCCTATCCGATCAAGAAGCTGTTCACTTTTTCCTGTCCGAGTAGGACCTAAAATAAGTTCTTTCCGTTTCGCGACTTCGTTCAGATTATTGACGGCTATTTTTAACCTCCACCGATGTTACGAGAAAAACCAAGTTCAGAATACTTTCCGGGTTAATTCTAATTACTCAAACTACCATTTTTTTGTCATCGCAATATACACTATATCGTTTACTTCTTCAATTGTAATGATAAGAAAAAAGCCGTCATCAACAGACGGCTTTTGGAATATTCTATGTGGTGCTCAGGAATAGCCCTAATCGGCATGCGTAAGACAACCACCCCTGTAATCCCCTCCTTTGAAAGGAGGGGCAGTTTGCTCTTTTTCTCGCAGTGACGATAATCTTCATCACTACTCCTCTTTCCGGAAATAGTCCGCTGTTACCTTTAACTCTTCTATCGCGCTGCTCAAAACCTTGTAAACAGGAGGACTTCCTCCCGATTTGAGAAATGATTCGTCACCGACTTTTTTCCCTACTCTGATTGAATTTGCCTCGATACTGTTCTGATATAACACTATTGTTAGACCGGGAATTTGATCGACATACTCTTTAAAACTCTTCGGATCATATTCTTCAACGGCGCTTGCTTTTAGACTGTGGAATTTTTCTAACAAATCATCCACTTTATCGGTATCTGCCATGAAATTTTCGGGATGAGTCACAT
Organism: Fidelibacterota bacterium MT.SAG.2; assembly: GCA_004402915.1. Taxonomy (GTDB): domain Bacteria; phylum Fidelibacterota; class SORT01; order SORT01; family SORT01; genus SORT01. The sequence continues at coordinate 37,477 of SORU01000012.1, read as the reverse complement.
GCCACAGAGTGTCATCTTTAGTCAATTTCAATTCTACACCGGCATACCTGATATCAAACGCATCGACTTTGATTATATCAAAACTGAACACCTCTTTCTTTATCAACTCAAAAGGTTTCTTCTCAAGGAATGCGGCGAAGCCGGAATCAATTAACAGAATAGTCGAGCGAGAGCTTTCTTTAGCATACCTAAAGGCTTTTCCCTCTTCATTCAGCGATTTTCCTATCGTCAGCCGTAATTGTGACGGCGGGTTGGAACTCTCCAATGTTATCTCTGTTCCCGATTCGGCAAGTCCGGTAACATTCGATTCAGGCTGCTCACTGTCTATAAACTTTTTTACTCTCTCGCTCGATAGTCTTGACAGTAAAGAATTTACTTTATTTGTCTCAAGGATCAATGAAACGGGTTTCGTCATCATAAATTCACTGCCAAGCCTGTTGATTTCATACTCATAATCTTTAGTTTTAACGAATATTTTGCTGATATCATTGCGCTTGAATGAAAGGATTTTTTTATTCCTAAGATCAAATAACTTTTTATTCGTTTGAGGAAATACAGACTTGGGCACTGTAAAGACCTTATTATCCATAAGCGCCGAAGCGAACAGATATTCACCCGTTGGGCTTTCTTCGCCCAAAGAAAATCCTGTCACAGAACCGTCTTTTAGGAGAAATTGCATTTCAACGAGTGGTGATTCCAATCCATACGGCGCGAGATTCAGGTTCTCCCCAGAAGCGATCTCCCGTTCCTTCTTAATATTCTCAGCAGCTCTGATTAGACTGTTTATTGCGTTTTTATCTCCCTTTTCAATTACCGGAGAACTGATTGTAAAACCGTTTTTAGCGGTTTTTGTTAAAGAAACCGATCCATACTCCGAAGTGAGTTTTATCTCCGCAATATTTTCAGTATCGAGTTGAATCAGTTTGCTCGAAAGCTTTTCTATAGCTTTTTTTTCTTCGCCCGCCTTGTAATCGAGAAGATAAACTGCGACAATTCCCACAAGGAGTAATATCCCTAAAATAAAGGTAGATTTAAACTTCATTTCTTATCTTCTTCGTCTGAAATAAATGGTAATGCCGAAACCGAGTATCGCTATCGGAAGAGTGACGATCAACAGCCAGAATACGATCTGACTCTCTTTGAGCGTCATATTCACCCGCCTATCTTCCGGGTCTCTCGGACGGATAGATATCAATGATTCATCCTCAAGCAACCATGAAACCATATTCAAAAACAGATCCTTATTACCGGGAGCGCGTTCTATATACGGATTTGAAGCGAATTCCGAATCGCCGACTATAATAAACCTGCCGCCTCTTTTACCTTCTTTTATCTTACCGACTACACCGATCACCAATGGACCGGGATGGTCACGGTTCTTATCAAAACTCGTTTGACTTTTGTCTAACAGCGCTAAATCAGTTTCGCCCCATGAACTCTTGCTCGAAAAGATGAGTTCGGTAATATCATAGTCGCCTGAATCGTTTTCTGTCCGGACAAGCAAAGAACGGACGGTGGGATAAACGCTGGCTAACCGGAAATCTTCCGTGATCCGATGCACTCCATACGCCGCGGCGGTCGGTTCAATTGAGATTCGTGTATCTCTCTTCAATCCGCCACCCGAAATAATAAATGACGCGCTCTGTTCAAGGATGATATCGTTCTGCAGTTTCACGCCTAATCCCAAAATAAATTCCTCTAAACCGGGATCATTTACTCTCGGTTCAACGAGTAGAAGAAGACTGCCGCCGTTTGAAAGAAAAACATTCAGGGCGTTAATCTCCCTCTGTAAGAGATTCTTCGACGGACCTGCTAACACTACAAGAGAAGCATCTTCGGGAACGGAATCGGTTTGAAAGAGTTCTAATTGACTCAGACGGTAATTTACCTTACGGAGTTCCGCGGCTGCGAGAGAATAAGATTCTCTTTCACCCGCTGAAATCTCGAAACTATTCTCACCATGCCCGGAAAGGAAGTAAATATTACGCTCTTTTCTGCTGCTGATTTTTATCAGCGCGTTTGTGATTTTTTCTTCCGTTACATCCTCAATTCGCTCCGTTCTGCCGCGGGATTGTAAAAACAATTCGCCGTATTTCTTCACGCCTAAACTCTTGGCGAGATCGGGATTCTTATCCGGATCTACAACTTCATATCTGAAATTGTCCGAGTAATACGAATATTCTTTTAACAGGTCATCCAACCTACCTGATTCGATTTGGGTTTGAAATGCGGTCACCTTGACTTCTTCTTCAAGAGCTTCAAGAATTTTAACGGTTTGAGCGGCGATGCTATACTGACCTGAAGCGGTGGTATCAAACCGCCAGCTGTGTCTGTTCAGCGTGTAATTCGCCAGAGCGAGAATTCCCAGCACTATAAGACTCAACACAATCGCGTTAAATCCGTATTTTGTCGACCGCTTTCTAAAAAACCGGAAAACGCTGTCTCGCTTAATGAGAGCTAAAATTATAAGGATCAACGCTCCGGAAGCAAGAAATACCTTGCTCGGTGTCGTCCAAATATTATTCACCAAAAAGAGGAATAGACCTGTTAAAAGAGATGCGACAGCTGTTATCGGAAGGTATTTATAAACAGTAGTCATCTCCTATCCCCTCCATTTGGCGGATTCTACCGCTTGATAAGTGAGGAAAAGGCTGAAGAACGCAAACGAAAGATAAAAAACCATGTGAGAACTGTCTATCACTCCCTTGGCAAAATCAGTGAAATGCTCCATGACAGAGAGATATTTTATGATCGCCCCGAGCTCCGGACCAACAAAACCCGACGCGAATCCTACGAACCAGAGTATCATCATCGTCCCGAAACAACCCACGGCAGCAATGATCTGATTCTCGGTGAGCGCGGATATCAATCCTCCGATAGCCACTGTCATTGCGCCCATCAGTATGAGTCCCAAATATCCCGAAATTACCGGCATCAGCTCGGGGTTGCCGTAGATGAACAGTACCGAGACGTAACTCACGGTTCCCAAGATCATTGCAATGTAAACCGTGAGAGCGGCGAAAAATTTACCTATCACTATCTCCCAATTTGTTATGGGCGAGGTAAACAACAGCTCGATGGTTCCGCTTCGCTTTTCTTCAGAAAACAGTTTCATCGTTATCATAGGCAGCATGAACAGCGTGATGATACTCATATTAAGAAACAGTGAGCGTATCACCATCTGATTTATGTTCATCGCCGGAACCTGCATCTGAAATTGTTGAGCCTGCATCATCATCCGGAAACTCATCTGAATAAAACTTTGAAGCAGCAGGTAGAAGAATATTCCGCTGATAGCCAGGAATAAGGCTATTACCACATATGCTATCGGGGAGACGAAATATGAACGAAGCTCCCGCATGTAAATATGATAGGAGTTTCTCATACTTCCACCCCCTCATCTGTCGTGAGCTGAAGGAATATCTCTTCTAAACTCAAACCGGATGATTTCATCTCAAGAAGTCCCCATCCATTGTTTACTACTGATGCGGCGACCGCCTTTCTTACATCAGGCTCTTTTTCCAATTCGATCTTATACCGCTTGATCGATCCGTCACCATCTTCTGATACTTTTAAGACCCCTTTGATCTTCGACAGAGCAGCTAAAACTTTTTTAGAGGGTCCGTCGACCTCAATTTCTATCCGTTCCTGTCCCTGTAAACCGCTTGTAAGGTTTTCAGGAGTATCCTCTGCGACAATTTTACCTTTGTTTATGATTATTACCCGCCCGCAGGTAGCGCTCACCTCCGGTAAGATGTGGGTGGATAATATAATAGTATGATCTTCTCCGAGCTCTTTTATAAGCTCTCTCACCTCGATTATCTGTTTCGGGTCGAGACCCACGGTAGGTTCATCCAAGACAAGTACTTCAGGGTCATGAATAAGCGCTTGCGCTAATCCCACCCTTTGCTTGAAACCCTTAGAAAGATTCGCTATCAGGTTACTTCTGACTTCAGCCGTACTCGTCCTTTCCAATACCTTATCGAGTTTCATCTTCAGAATCTTACCGCTTAATCCTTTGATCTTCCCGACAAAAGAGAGGTATGATTCCACTGTCATCTCCGGATAGAGCGGAGGATGCTCGGGAAGATATCCTACTCTCTTTTTGACACTCATCGGGTTGTCAAAAACATCAAATCCCGCTACGGAGACACTTCCTTGCGTCGCCGGCATGTAACAGGTCAATATCCTCATGGTGGTCGTCTTGCCGGCGGCATTCGGACCAAGAAACCCGACTACTTCTCCTTTGTCAATAAAAAACGAAACGTCTTTTACCGCTTCAAAGGAGCCGTAGTTTTTACTTAAATTTTTCACATCAATCAATCTTTCTTCTCCTCCGATATGTCGGCAACAGGTTCCTCTGCCGATTCAGCTATCTGTGTAACTATTTTTGTATCCTCGACAAATTTCATCGTCTTTTCCATTAAAGTTTTTGCAAAACTATCCTTTGGAATATAACGGGCGAATTTTACGAGATCGCTTTTTGTCAGCACTTCTTGAACCGTATCACCTATAGTTTCGTAAAGTCCGTCTTTCTCTAAAACAGCTAACATCTCGGTCGTCGTCATCTCGAGAGCCTTCAAAAAGTATCTGTTCTCGATGTATTCTCTTAATATCCTCGATAAACCCATATAATACCGGTCTATTTGTTTTTTCTCGATCAGATTTTCGTTAATCAGATGTTTAAGAGATTCTATTGCGATTTCATGCGCAGGACGGATTTCAACAGGTTTTCTGAATGGGATGATCGGTTTATCCGCCTTCTTACGCCACATATAATAGGCTATTCCAATAACCAGCAGCAAAGCGAATATCGCTATAACGGTTCCCCAATTGTCGAACGGCTGAGGAATTTCGTTCGGTTCTTTTATATCTCTGATTTCCACGGCATCAGCGCTGAGAACGCTTCGTACATGCAACCAGAGGCTGTCCGTATAGGTCTTGAGCTGGGTAGTAGAGTCCGAAGAACGCCAATAAACGATTTTCTGCGAGGGAATTACGACTTGCCCCGTATCAAAAACGAAACTCTCGAATCTGTGCCTTTCAATTGTCATGCCCTTTTTGCCGCGTTCCCGTGAAATAGACTCATCCCCGAGTTCGATAGGTAATAGCTCCACCCGCATATCGGGGAGTTGAAATTGGGTGTCATCATCGAATCGCAGTTCAAGAGTTATCGTCAAGCGGTCGCCGATGCGGAGTGATTCAGGCTCGGCGAACAGCTCCGCTCTCATCTTTTGAGCGTTTGAGTAATCTATATTGAAAAGGAAGAGTATTATAAAAATTGAAACCGGAAATCCTTGTTTCATCAATGGAACCTCTTTGCCCGCTTTCTAAAAAACTTATAAAGAGGCTCAACGTAAGATTCTCCGGTCTTGATGTTAATATAATCGAGATTAATCTTCTTGAACATCTTTTCAAGCCCCTCTTGTTGAGCTTGCCTTAGAGCAGAGTAAGAATTTCTTATTTTCTCATCAGAAGTGTCAACCACGACATTTTCACCCGTTTCAGCGTCCACGAGAGAAATCAGACCTGCATCAGGAAGCTGAATTTCGAGTTTATCCGTTACCTTAATGGCTATCACGTCATGCTTGGAGGAGACCACTCTCAGCGATTTTTGAAATCCATCATCCATAAAGTCGGAAAGAATGAACACAACCGAATTTCTCCTGATAACCCTAAGAAGATACTCGAGCGCGGAGCTCATATTCGTGCCTTTGTTTTCAGGCTCGTGATAAACAATCTCTCTGAGTACCCGCAGAACGTGCTGGCGTCCCTTCCGGGGCGGTATGAATTTTTCCACCCTGTCAGTAAAAATCAGCAGACCGACCTTGTCATTGTTTTTCATGGCGGAAAATGCCAGCAATGCGCATATCTCGATCGCTACCTCATCTTTCATCCGGTAAGACGTTCCGAACGTTCCTGAACGGCTCATGTCCACAACGAGCATCATGGAGAGTTCCCGTTCTTCGCTGAAGACTTTTATGAACGGAGAGCCTGTTCGCGCGCTGACGTTCCAGTCGATAAGGCGAATGTCGTCACCGGGAACGTATTCCCGCACTTCGGCGAATTCCATTCCCCTGCCCTTAAAAACTGTATGATATTCCCCGCTGAAGATCTCATTGACTAGACCTTTGGTTCCTATCTCCAAACGACGGACATTTTCGAGTACTTCTTTCGGCAGCATATTTATAAATTGATCGGTTTAATTCGGCGCTAAGTTTTTAAGGAACTTCCACTTTGTCGAATATGCGTTCGACTATTGTTTCTGTTGTCATCTCTTCTGCTTCGGCTTCGTAGGTAAGGATTATTCTGTGCCTCAAAACATCCATGCCTATTGCCCTTATATCTTCCGGCGTGACATATCCACGCCGCATGATAAATGCGTGCGCTTTGGACGCTAAGCAAAGGTAAATTGAGGCTCTCGGGGAAGCTCCGAAGGAAATTAACCCCTTCAATTCTTTCAATCCCACTGATTCCGGATCTCTCGTTGCGAAAATCAGGTCAACGATATATCTCTGCACTTTCTCATCCATATAAACTTCATCCACTACCTTCCGGGCGGATAGAATCTCTTTCGCGCCGACTACCGCTTTTACCTCAGGTAAATCACCGGTCGTTGCCATCCTCTGCATAATTTCCAATTCTTCAGCCTTCTCCGGATAATCGACGATGACCTTGAGCATAAACCTGTCCACCTGCGCCTCGGGTAGTGGATAAGTTCCTTCCTGCTCTATAGGATTTTGTGTCGCTAAAACTAAAAACGGTTTATCAAGCGGAAAAGTCTCGGAACCTATAGTCACCTGCCTCTCCTGCATGGCTTCTAATAAGGCGCTCTGCACCTTTGCGGGTGACCTGTTGATTTCATCGGCGAGAATGAGATTTGAAAATATAGGACCCTTCCTCGTGGTGAATTTACCGTCCTTCTGATTGAAGATCAAAGTGCCTAACAGATCTGCGGGAAGCAGGTCTGGAGTGAACTGTATCCGTTGGAAATCGATATCCAGTATCTTCGCCAATGTACTTACGGTCAGAGTTTTGGCTAACCCGGGAACACCCTCGAGGAGGATATGACCATCAGCCAATATCCCTATAAGCAGCCGCCTGATAAGCGGTTTCTGACCGACAATGACCTTATCCATCTCCTTGATGATCTTATCGATGAATTGACTTTCAGACTCGATCTTCGCTTGTAATATTTCAAGGTCAACCGCCATTGACTACCTCCTCGGATTCACCACTGACTCCGTTTTTAAATTCCGTCCGGATTCGTAATTCCTTTCAATTCAGTTATCTCATCCAAATCTTTTCCGAGATATTGTAATTCGAACGCGACGGCTTGTGAGAGGCTGTTATCTTTATACTTTTCCTGAAATTCAAGATACGCCGCCCGCGCCTTATCGTACTCCTTAACATAATTGGCGTAAATATACCCGATCATGAATTGCGCTTTTGACGCCAACGGCAAATCGGGATATAAAAGGATAACGCGCCTGTATTCTGTTACCGCATTGGCATAATCTTTTTTAACATTTGCATATCCATCCGCTAACATAAACCTTCCCTCGGCGGCATTTTCATCCTCGGGATAATTATCAAGAAACTTTTCGAGCGTTACCAGCGCTTCGTCAAGCTTTTCCTGACCTTGCAGTGTCCTGATTTTTGTCCAAAGTTCGTCAGCGGATTCTGTTGTCCCGCACGAGACGAAAATCACTGTTATCGTTAATAATAAACCTATTTTGTGAAACGACTTCATTACCTTCATCCTCCTTAATTACAATAGCTTATATTCCCATTCAACCTTCGACAGCCATTTCAATATATATTGACGTTTGATAGCTCTCTTTGGCGTGGAAAATTTATCACCTTTTAAAATAAAAGCAAGCCCTCATCCGAAAAAATTAATATTATCTATAATCAATTAATCAGTACGATAATATTAATCGATCAGAACTTCAAGACCTGAACCGTTAACTCGAACGTCAAGTCTGTCTCCCTCTTTCGCCTCACCGCTCAGCAGAAGATTGGCGATCCTGTCAGTTATCTCCTTTTGAAGCAACCGTTTCAAAGGACGCGCGCCGTAAGCCGGTTCATAACCTTTCTCCGCTAACAGCAGAATTGCGTCATCGCTGAGCTCCAATTTCATTCCTTTTTCATCGACCTTACCGATCAATTCCTTCAATTGAAGGTTTACGATCTCTTTCACGTTCTCAGGCGTTAACGGATGGAAAACTATTATATCATCAATCCTGTTCAAAAATTCCGGTCTGAAGTTTGATTGGAGCATCTTGTTTATTTCGCTTTTTATCTCTTCATAGATCTCCGCTTCATTTTCTGGATTGATTTTTTCGGATTTTTCTACAACGAGCGATGACCCGAGGTTTGAAGTCATGATAATTATCGTATTCCTGAAATTCACGACTCGCCCCTGACCGTCTGTCATTCTTCCGTCATCCAAAACCTGGAGGAGAACGTTGAACACATCGTGATGAGCTTTTTCAATCTCGTCGAGCAGGATCACCGAGTAAGGTTTCCTTCGCACAGCCTCGGTGAGCTGCCCGCCTTCCTCATAACCCACATATCCGGGTGGAGCGCCGATAAGGCGTGATACGGAATGTTTTTCCATATATTCCGACATATCGATTCTGATCATCGCATTTTCATCATCGAAAAGAAATTCAGCCAAGCCTTTCGCGAGCTCGGTCTTACCTACTCCCGTAGAACCGATAAAAATAAACGAGCCTAACGGTCGCGATTCATCCTGTAGTCCGGCGCGGGAACGCTTCACCGCATCGGAGACCGCTTTTATCGCCTCTTGCTGACCGATGACTCGCTCTTTAAGCCGCTCCTCCATTTGAAGAAGTTTGTCCCGCTCGCCTTCCATCATTCGTGTCACAGGGATATTTGTCCACTGAGCCACGATTCCGGCAATATCCGTTTCATCGATCTCTTCTTTAAGCAGTCTTTTTCCCTTTTGGAGTTTTTTGAGATTTTCTTCCAGCTTCTCTTCCGTTAATTTGAGTTCAACCAATTTACCGTGTTTCAGCTCCGCCGCTTTCTCGTAATCGCTTTCGAGTTCAGCTGCGTCATAAGCAGTCCTTGTTTTTTCTATTTCCTCCTTAACCTCCCTCAATCTTCCGATAGCCACCTTTTCCGCCGTCCATTGTCCTCTAAGCGCTTCAGCCTCTTTAACAATCTTTTTCAATTGATCTTCAATTTCTTTTACTCTTTTGTTAGAATCCTCTTCTTTCGAGATCGCCGCTTTTTCGATTTCCAACTGCTTGATCTTGCGCTCTAATTCATCGAGCTCAGCAGGCATGCTGTCGATGTCGATCCGTAACTTACTTGCGGCTTCGTCTATCAGGTCGATAGCCTTGTCAGGCAGAAAACGGTCCGGAATATATCTGTGAGACAGATTTACCGGTGCGACGAGGGCAGAATCTTTTATTTTAATTCCATGATGAATTTCATATCGTTCACGCAATCCACGCATTATGCTTATCGCATCTTCGATGGAAGGCTCTGCTATGTAATTCGGCTGGAATCTTCGTTCAAGGGCAGCGTCTTTTTCGATATATTTCCGATACTCGTCGATCGTGGTAGCCCCTATGACCTTCAACTCACCTCTTGCGAGCGACGGCTTGAGAATATTACTCGCATCCACTGCGCCTTCCGCTGCGCCTGCGCCTACCACCGTATGAAGTTCATCAATGAAAAGAATAACTTCTCCATTGGAATCTTCAACTTCCTTTATCACGGCTTTCAGCCTCTCTTCAAACTCTCCGCGAAACTTTGCCCCTGCAAGAAGACTACCCATGTCTAAAGCTACTATACGCTTATCTTTCATTCCATCCGGTACATCGCTCTTGACTATCCTGAATGCTAAACCCTCGACAATTGCTGTCTTACCTACTCCGGGGTCACCGATAAGCACAGGATTATTTTTTGAACGGCGTGATAATATTTGCATTATCCTGCGTATTTCCTCTTCCCGCCCGATCACAGGATCTAGCTTATTGAGACGCGCAAGTTCATTCAGATCTTTTCCGTATCGTTCCAAAGCCTGATACTTGTCTTCAGGGTTTTGGTCGGTCACTCTCTGGCTCCCCCTGATATCCTGCAATACGCTCAGAATAGATTCCTTGGTTATTCCGAGACGATTCAACTCCGACTTCACACTGCTGGAATTCGATTCAGCCATGGCAATGATCAGATGTTCGTTACTGATATATTCGTCTTTAAGCGCTTTCGATTCTTCTAACGCCGAATTTATTATACCATCAAGCTCTTTTGACAGCTGCGGTTCACCGATACCGCCACCGGTAGCCTTAGGTAACTTGGATAATACACCTTCAATCGATTCGTTAACTTCCTTCACCGAAATTCCCAATTTACTGATAATGGCAATAGCCGTGTTTTTTTCATCAGTAAGCATTGCCATGAGCAGATGCCCACTCTTCAGCTCGGGGTTTCTGAATTCTGCCGCAAGCTCCTGAGCCCGCCTGAACGATTCCTGCGCTCTTATTGTAAATTTATCGAAGGATATCATTTAAATTCACTCATCGTAATTAAAATGCGAAAAGGAATCCGAAATGCAGCCTCCCGCGAGAGGTAATATCACTCTCCGAAGGATTTAATTTATAACCGTAATCTAACCTTGCGGGTCCCATCGGAGTCATGAAGTATAATCCGGCTCCTCCGGCATATAGCATCTTTGCCGGCGACAGCTGCCCGAGCTCCTGCCATAGATTACCGCCATCCAAAAACAGTTCAGCGCCGAACCGCCAGAACATTGGAATTCTCAGCTCCATATTTGTCGTTAATTCATATATTTCTGTAACTGTTTGACTAATATTGAAATCTCTTAATTCCTGGTCTTTATATCCCCTTACAGATGTACCTCCCCCGAGGAAGAACCAATCAAAAAACGGAATTTCTTCCGTATCTCCGAATGATTTGATAAATCCGCTTTTTATCCGCGTTGAGAGTGTCCATGATTTATTAAACAGAAACGGCTGATACCTGCTCCACGATAATTCAGCTCTGTATAGATCACTGTTTCCTCCTAAAATTCCTCCCGCATACTTAAAATCAAGAGAGAGTAGCGAACCATTTGTCGGGAAGAAGATATTTTTACGCTTGTCATTGATGATGAGCAGATTAATTGAACGTTGCCTGCTCTCGAATAATTTAAGAGATTCGATCACGGTAGCGGGGATTTTGGACACATCTACTTGTGTTATAGTTATTCCTTGAGACAATCGGGTGGAGAACTGTTCACTATATTTTTTATATACGGCGATATCAGCTCCAAACCGTGTCAAAGGAATATCAGGTTCTTTCAGCTGCTCCCGTTCAATAAATGTTCTGAATGTTGTCGGAGCTCTTTGACCGAATATCCATGGTTCCGTATAGCTTATCTCGAAACCCGTTTCCCCACTCGAAATATCGCTGATACCGGCGGATATATTCCCCTTAAACCTAATAAGACGTCCGGTAGAAAACAGATTCCTGTTGTACCATTCGGCAACTATGTTAAAATCGGTTGTTGTTGCAGTTGAGTTGGCAATTTTTCTTTGTTTGAACCCGAGCTCACCGCCGATCTGTTTCATACGGCGTTCCCGCACACTGACGATGAGATTCAGTCTTCTGTTGACTGTGTCTGTTCGTACGGCGGTGATCAGCACGTTAGAGAACAATCCCGTTTCAAATAACCGTTTCTGACTCTCTTCGATCTTGCTGATACTATATTTTTCGCTTGGCTTGAATGATAATTCACGCCTTACAAGATTCGGAATTACTTTACTCGCCCCCTGTACAATGATACTGTCTATAAAGACCGTATCATTTTCTTTCACATCTATTAATACTATGACATCCTCGTCGCCGATCAGATTATTTTGTATTTGGGCAAAAGGTTTTCCTCTGTTTTGGTAAGCCGTTCTCACTGCCGCCAAATCTTTTCTTAACAGGTAGGGATTTAGAGGTTCGCCTAATTTTGATTCAAACATTCTAAGGATTTCCGTATCCGCTATAAGATCGTTTCCCCTTATATTTATCTCTTTGATCGTTACCCGCTTGCCTTCCGAAACGGTCAAATGAATAATAATTTCCTTCTTATTAACTATCTCAAAGGAATCCTTTACAACCGCATAAACGTATCCTTTACTCTCATAGTATTTGCGAACAGCTGTGCGGTCAAGTTTCAGGATTCTCGCATTGAACTCGGAACCGCTTTTGAAAAAAGAGAGAAAACCCGGTTCCCTCAGATTCATTTGAGATTTGAGCTTTCCGTCAGAAATATTTTCATTACCCTGTATCTTGATCTCCTTGACCTTCAAAAGAGTTTGGGCATTTCCATTTCCGAGAATACCGAAAAAAATCAGAAGAACTGCAAGACATTTCAAAGTATGACTGAAATTAAAAGGATGATAATTATTCAAATTAAATATGAACAGCTCCTATCAGTATTGCAGCCGCAATTTATAGCTAACGTTTAACAATCCCTCTGCTGTATCCACGTTACCTGTAAGTGAGCTATTTTGATTTATTTTATATTCCACTCCCACTTTCTGGGATGCGGCAAGCCGCTGTAATCCTCTCTGATAGGTAACATAGAAGCTTCTTGAGATCTGTCTGCCTACCAGCAATTCTACATTTTTAATATCCTGGAAGGTCCCCGATTCTGTTTGAAGATCGAAAATGTCTAAACCCGCCAATTCGCTGCCTATATCTTCAAAACTTTTTTCGAGATAGCTTTCAGCCATATACTGCACTCCCTTAGTGATCCCGGTGGCTGTTAAATTGCTGCCAGTTTGCTTAAAGTTAATTAAAGCAAGTATATCGCTTTCGCTGAAGTCACCATTAGCATCCGAAAAAATGAAAGTAGGTTTTTCCAAAGTTCCACCCATTTCGACTATGATCTCAATTGGATCATCTCCAATTCCTATCGAGGTGGTCGCCAATATGTCAAATCTGGGATTGAATTCATACGGATCGAATTCAATATCCGCTCTTTCTATGACGAATGTATCGTTGATATAAAAGAATTTACCTTTGATAGATGAAATATTGCCGGAAAAATTATATTCTTCCTGAGGAATTTTTATGATCCATATGTCCGCGCTAAATTCTATGTCCGCTTGACTGTTTTTCAGATAAAACTTATCCGTCATCACCGCGTGAATATTATAGTCAAAGTATGGAACAGTCTCTACGATAATTTCCTCTTCGAGCTCCTCGACAAACTCCGATCTTATCGTAACGAAATCGGGCAAAAGCTCTCCCGTGATAACAATAGTATCCTGTCCTGTAATCTTGAGGTCTACATCAGTCACAGATTCCAATTCTCCTAAAATACTCAGTACGTACAACTGCTCTCCTTTGAACGTCATATTGAATATAGGTCTGAAGAAGGAAGTTATATCTACCTCCCCTGACATTGTGAAATGCCGTGGATTTGCATTATCATCTTTTGCAAAAATATCGCTGAAACCGGAAAATTTGTCTAAAACCTTATCAAGCAGTCCCTTTTTCTTTCCCCCTTTCATCATACCGGTCAATAATTCGATTCTTCCCATGTTCTCTACAACTACCAATTCGCCTTCAATCTCAGTGGCAGAGTTTTGCAGTAAATTGCTGTCAATCCGACCGTTTTTCACCCTTATATAACCATCTCGGATCGGATTATGAAATTTGCCGGAGAGATTTAATTCTATATTAAAATCACCTTGTATATCATCAATATCCGCAAAATATACCGTGAAAAATTGAATATCCCGACTCTCGCCCTTCACATTCAATAACATCTCCCGGTCAAGCTTTCTCCCTTCAACCTTCCAAAGAGCCATATTAAACGGCAAATATCCCGAACCCGTATATTCACCCTTTTCTACGGTTGCGGCGATACTTTCAAATTGAAGCAGAGTATCGGCATAACTGGCAATTGTTTGAATTCTATCGAATAAGATCTTGTCAAACCATCCGTCAGTAATATCCAAATCGAAACTCATTTCAGGGTCGGAAAAAGTTTTAGAAATATTTATACTGCCCGAAGCGATCCCACCTATTTCCTGTTTAAACGGATTGAATTTTTTATATGTGAATAAATTTACATTATTGAGTCCGATAAACAGCTCAATTTCATTATCCGGTGTTAAAACACTTTCTCTCTTATTGAGATTACTCAGCGTCAACTCCACTGAGCCATGTAGGTTTACCCAGGAATTCTCTTTTTCAAGTATGTGTAATTTGTCAATGATCAAAAGACCGTTTTCATAGAACAGGTTAGTAGATATTTCTTTTAATGCGTAATTTCCGTGTGAAGCTTCATTGATGTTGATAACTGCTTTTAAATTCGGCTTGGATAAAGTATTCGAAAGTATAAGCGCTCCACTCACTTTTCCTCCGAATGATGTATTATAGTCGATAAGATCGGAAATTGGCGCAAGATCTACGGACTTTAAGAGGAATGTACTCGTTAAGCTATCCGTTTGTTTATTCCATTCAGCTGAAATATCTATACTTCCACCGATTAAATTTAACGAAACAGGTCTTATGGAGAAAACGTTGCCCTCTCTTGAACCTCTCAGAACGTCATTGCTGCTTATCTTGTAATTCCTAAATTCACCCGTTAATGAATCAATCTCAAATTGACCGTCTTCATTGATCCAACCGATAAATTTCACGTAATCTTTGCCATTTTCCGCGCTGAAATTTTGAATCGTCAGCTTTCCGTCTTCTAAGATTGTAGAAAGATCTACGGATTCGATTTTCAACTTACCTACCGTTCCATTTACAAGGTGGAAGTATCCGTTGCCTTGCTGACGGGAACTGATATTATTCAATACAAATATTCCTTTTGCGCTTTCAAAATTGCCTCTTCTCCCGACGAGATCATTGATCTCGAAATTTCCTGCCACGTTGAGATCTCTTAAATTTCCGCTCAGAGTTAGATTAGCAGATATATTTCCGTTGATCTCTCTCACGTTGAACAAAGAGGTAATTTCATTCAAATTATTTGATTCAGCTTTAACAGCTGAATTTACTGATCCGTCAAAACCAAATGTTCCTGTCGCGACTAAGCTCGATTCCTTCATTTTCACCGTGACGGAATCAACCACCAATTTTTCGTTTTTAATGTTAAAAACGCCTAAAGCGCTTTCTATCTGCAAATTGTTTATCTCGGAGGATGTCACTTCGATTTCTCCCTCCATGACCAATTTCTCTTTCGTGTAGCCTTTACCTCTAAATCGAATAGCTCCGTTGATATCGGTTGGAAAATCGCTTAAAGATAATTCATGTAAGTCAAGATCTCTCACCTTTATTGAGACATCGAAATTACCTTCTCTTGTAACACTGGCTCTTCCTTCAAGTGATGTACCCGCTATATTTCCATCAATATTGACCAATTCAAGGAGGTCGCCTGTATATCCTCCGGATAGATTCAATTCATTGAATTTTCTTCCGCCTGCCTCTCCATATGCGGAGAAGTTGAAACCAAGATCCGATAATGAGCCACCGACGTTTCCCACGATAGAAACCTTCCCTTCAAGACGGGCATTCTGACCCAAAAATTTGAATATTTTACCAAACGAATTGATATCCGCCGCCATATCAAAACCCATTTGAAAATTATCTGTCGTCTCCATCCAACCGGTGGCAAAGACATCACAATCAAGCGCCGTAAATTGAAGTGATTCAAAACTCCAGCCGTTTTCTGTATGACTTATCTTACCGGAGAGAGCTTCCAGGTACAGATCTCTTGAAGGATAATAAAATTCGCCCTTTCTCACTCCGATCGTCATATCCTTTCCTTCCAAGAGAAATGAACCGCTGATATTCAAATTATTTATGAGATATTTGAATTTACCCTCAACAATCTCTATTGTACCGTCTACGATGTTCATAGATGATAATTCGAATACTCTATCTCTCTTCCCGGAACTGTCCGGCTTGGTTTCAGAAATTATTTTCTTATTAAGATTCAAATATATGTACGGCTTGTTCAAATTCAGTTCGTGCAGCTCAAAATCTCCCATCAAAAGATTTTTTATACTATAGCTCAATCTCAGATTTTCAGAATAGATTTCATATGATTTTGCCGAGTCTGAAAAGCTCAATCCATTTAATGAAAAACCCTTTAATAGATTTCCTGAAATGCTTTCAATAAAGATTTGTGAACCTCTTTCAAGAGCGAATTCTTGGTTCAATGTTGTTAAGATCTGACTCTTATATAAATTCGGTTGAAATATAAAAAACAGCGATCCTATGAGTCCTACTAATAGAACCAAACTTAATGAAGTAAAAAACAGTTTAAGATGCTTTTTCATCTTTTATTTGGCGCATACTCCCATTTTATACATATTATCATATTTTTCCTTTTGTCGCAAGTGTATAACGCCCTTCACTCGATCTCGTCGAGGCATTAATTGCGAAAGGCGAGAGGTCATACCTCTCGCCTTTTAACTACTTTAAACACAAAAAGTTGCGAAAAAAATTACTTTTTAGGATCAACCTCCTCAAAATCCGCTTCTTCTACTTCTTCTTCGCCCTTTTCAGCACCTTTATCAGCGCTGTCCGGACCCGTATCCTGCTCAGCCGAAGCTTCTTCATCTTTATACTTGTCATACATAGCAGCCGATACTTCGTTCCAAATCGTGTTCAGATCATCTGAAGCAGATTTCAATTCGTCTATCTCGCTGCCTTCGAGCGCTTTCTTCAGACGATCGCGTCCCGCCTCCAATTTCGCTTTGGAATCTTCGTCTAATTTTGATTCCATCTCTTTTATATTTTTTTCTGTTTGATAGATAAGTTGATCAGCATTGTTCCTGATATTAATTTCCTCGCGAGTTTTCTTATCTTCCGATTCATGAACCTTGGCGTCATCAACCATTTTAGCGATCTCTTCATCAGATAATCCGCTGGATGCCTCGATCTTGATACTTTGTTCTTTTCCGGTTGCTTTATCTGCCGCCGAGACATGCAAAATACCGTTAGCGTCAATATCAAACGCTACGTCTATTTGAGGTATGCCTCTCGGAGCAGGCGGCATCCCCTCCAAATGAAATCTCCCTATCGTCCGGTTATGAACAGCCATATCCCTTTCGCCCTGAAGAACATGGATCTCAACGCTGGATTGATTATCTGTCGCCGTAGAGAATATTTCCGATTTCTGCGTGGGAATAGTTGTGTTCTTCTCTATTAATTTTGTAAAAACCCCGCCAAGAGTCTCTATGCCTAATGACAGAGGTGTTACGTCCATCAGCAGCACATCTGTTACATCTCCTGCAAGAATGCCTCCTTGAATGGCTGCACCGATCGCCACTACTTCATCGGCATTAACCCCTTTGCTCGGCTCCTTCCCGAACAACTCCTTCACAACCTCCTGAACCTTCGGAATACGTGAAGAACCTCCCACAAGCACTACCTGATCGATATCAGAAGCTTTCAGTTTAGCGTCTTTTAAAGCATTGAGAGAAGGAGCTTTTAGCCTTTCAATATCTTCATCAACCAACTCCTCAAACTTAGCTCTTGTTAAATCAAGATTAAGGTGTTTCGGTCCGGCGGCGTCTGCGGTAATGAAAGGCAGGTTCAAAGTCGTCTTCGGAGTATTCGACAACTCAACCTTAGCTTTTTCGGCAGCTTCTTTTAAGCGCTGCAAAGCCATCGGATCTGCAGAAAGGTCGATCCCTTCCTGTTTTTTAAACTCGGCAACTAACCAAAGAATTATCTTTTGGTCAAAATCGTCTCCACCGAGATGCGTATCGCCATTAGTGGCGAGAACTTCAAACGTTCCTATTTCGGGATCTAATTGAAGGATTGATACATCGAATGTTCCACCGCCAAGGTCGAATACCGCGATCTTTTCGTCTTTTCTGTTTTCCTTCCCTTTATCGAGACCGTATGCTAAAGCTGCTGCTGTCGGTTCATTTATGATTCGTTTTACTTTAAGTCCGGCTATTTTGCCGGCGTCCTTTGTTGCCTGACGCTGCGAATCGTTAAAATAAGCGGGTACTGTTATAACAGCTTCAGTAACCTTTTCGCCGAGATAATCTTCAGCAGTTTGTTTCATTTTCTGCAAAACCATCGCGCTAATTTCCGGCGGCGAGTATTGTTTCTCATCAATTTTTATTCGCGCGATTCCGCCTTTACCCTTAATAACTTTATAAGGCACCTGCTTCATTTCATCTGTAACCTCTTTATGGTCTCTACCCATAAACCGCTTAATTGAAAAGAGAGTGTGCTCGGGATTTGTGATAGCCTGCCGCTTCGCAGCTTGTCCGACCAAGCGTTCGCCGTCTTTAGTAAATCCAACTACGGATGGAGTAGTTCGACCTCCCTCAGAATTTGTTATGACGGTAGCTTCGCTCCCCTCCATTACGGCTACACATGAATTTGTAGTTCCAAGATCGATTCCAATAATTTTACCCATTTATATCTCCTTCTTCTTAATTCAAAAGTCAGTGTTTTAGTCTATTTTCTTATTATAATGCAAGAAGCATACCAGCATTGAACTAATATGCTTTATCTATTTGATATTTATCGAGTTAGGAGTTGTTAAAACGATTTAGCGGGGACAACGATACCTGACATTATGTCTGTAATATCTGCCTATTATTCACCCCAATAGCGAAGCGCTACAAATCTGCTGTTTCCCCTTGATGTTACTCTTAAAAGGAGAATATCACCCTCATTGATTTTATCCAATTCATTTCGAAAATCGCGGACGCTGTGAATAGGTTTATTATTTAGAGACTCTATAATACTTCCTTTTTGGATAAATTTTTCTGCGGCGGCGCTCCGCCTTTTCACACCAACCACTTCCACGCCCAATGCGGCGTTATTTCGACTCGCACCGAACGGGTTCCAGCTTTCCTGTTCTTTTATCCTGTCCTCAAGTAAAAGCCCTAAACGAGGTTTATTAACGCTCCTTTCCGTGCTGCGCATAATTGGCTTACGCTGCACTTCCCTTTCCTTTAAAGTAACCGGTATTTTCCGTGTATTTCCTCTTCGAACGACCGTAAGAATAATTTTTTCATCGGGACCGAAACCCGCTATGATCGCTTGCAGTTCATTGGCTCTGTCAACTCTTTTTTTATCTACATGAGTTATCACATCCCCGATCTCGAGATCGGAACTTTCAGCCGCTCCGCCCGGTACAAAATTATTAACTATTACTCCTTTTACGCCGTCTAATCTTAAATATTCGGCAAGATCCTCGTCAACGTTTCCAATATTGATACCGATATATCCACGCTTTACCTCTCCATAAGTCATAAGATCTTCCATGACATGATGAGCAAGGTTTGAAGGTATTGCAAAGCCATAGCCGGCATATACTCCCGTTCGACTCGCAATCGCTGTATTGATTCCTACAACTTCTCCGCTTGTATTTATCAATGGTCCGCCGCTATTTCCCGGATTGATGACCGCATCCGTTTGGATGAAATTTTCCACGGCATATCCGCGGGTCGATGCGCTGAGATCTCTGCCTACTATATTTATGTCCCTTCCCTTTGCACTGATGATTCCTGCCGTAACAGTGGCTTCCAATCCAAGCGGGTTTCCTAAAGCTATGACCCAATCTCCAATCTTGGCTTTTTCCGAATCTGCAAATTTTACCGGCTTCAATCCTTTAGCATCGATCTTTATCAAAGCTATATCTGTTAATGAATCAAGACCCATTATTTTTGCATCGTATGCTTTATGATTGGAAAACGTTACCTTCAGTTGATGAGCTCCCGCTACAACGTGGAAATTAGTGAGAATGTAACCGTCCTTAGTCACTACAAAACCTGAACCGCCGCCGATACTGGGAATATCTTCGTCTATCTCGCTATCATCGAAATCTCTGAACAAGTGGAATTGACGCATATCCCTCGCTTTTATTATCTTTATTGCTTCAATGCTCACAACTGATGCCATCGTTTTTTCTACTGTAGTAGAAAATGAAAATTCTTTAGACATTTGTGCCCGAAGGGGTTCAGCTGCGGACAAAAACAGCATCATCAATCCTATAACTAAATAATTTGTACCGCCTCGAATTCTTACTCTATCCATGTTCAGCATATCTCCTATTATCTCGTCACTCGATTCATCTATTTTTAATTTCTTCCTCTAAGTATCAATAATCTTACTAATTGGGACAGCGCCATTGCCGCCGCTGCAAGATACGTCATGGCAGCCGCGTTAAGAACAGCTTTTGCGCCGTCAGAATCATCTTTCGTTATGAATCCCCCGCTGCTCAATTGGGCAAGCGCTCTGCTGCTCGCGTTGAACTCTACCGGCAGTGTCACAATTTGAAACACCAGTGTTGTTGCAAAGAAAATTATTCCTACATCAATGAGAGCCGGTATCGTAAGGATCATTCCCGCTAAAAAGAGCCAAAACCACAAACCGGATCCAAGCCGCGCAACAGGATAGAAAGCCAGCCTCCATCTTAGAGGGGCATAACCTCTGTTGTCTTGTATCGCATGTCCGACTTCATGGGCGGCGACTCCTATGGACGCCACAGAACTGCCTCTAAAATTCTGTTCGGATAATCGTAACTTTTTCTCTTTAGAATCATAATGGTCGGTCAAGCTCCCTTGAATTTCTTCTACCTCAACATCGAAAATATTGTTCCGTTCAAGGAGGTTTTTAGCGACTTGATACCCTGTCATACCTGAATTAGAAGGAATTTTACTATACCTTTTAAATGTACTCTTCACCTTCCATTGAGCCCATATTCCAAATAACAGGGCAGGTATAAGCAATAACATAGTCGAATCCCAAAAGAAAAACGGCATATATACACTCCTCTGCTTTTAAATTTAAATCAAAAACCCGATAACTATTTCGTCATCGGGTTAATCTACGTAAAACTGCGGTTTATGTTACAGGATCTTCTTTGACTTTGGTATCTTTCTTCGGCGCCGATTTAATCTTTTCAGACGCTACTTTCTTTCGATCAACCTCATTAAAGGTAAGTTCACCTTTAGAAACCGCAACTTTAATAACGCTTCCCTCTCCAAATTTCCCCGATAATAGCCGCTCGGCAATTGCATCCTCGATCTCTTTTTCAATTGTTCGCCTCATCGGTCTTGCGCCCATCTCTCTGTTATAGCCTTTTTCCAATAGCAGGTTTTTGGCAGCGCTCGACATCTTCAGCTCAATATGCCTTTCCTTCAACCTGCCACGCACTTGTTCCATCATAATATCTACTATTTGGAGAACACTTTTCTTATCAAGTTCTTTAAAAGATACTATTTCATCGATTCTGTTAAGAAATTCAGGATTAAATATCTTCTTTGCTTCCTCTTCCACCTTCTTTTTAATCTCTTCATTACGCGAATTTTTATCATTATTTCCGAATCCAAGATTCTTTGACCTCAGCATACGCGCTCCGATATTGGAGGTCAAAATTAGAATGGTATTTCTGAAATCTACTCGCCTGCCAAAACTGTCTGTCAGTGAACCATCATCCAATATTTGCAGAAGTATATTAAATATATCATAATGTGCCTTCTCTATTTCGTCAAAGAGAACCACAGAGTAAGGTCTGCGCCGTACTTTTTCAGTGAGATCGCCGCCTTCTTCATACCCTACATAACCGGGAGGAGCTCCTACAAGTCTCGAAACGCTGAATTTTTCCATGTACTCGGACATGTCGATTCTGATGAAGGATTCTTTGTCTTCGAATAAGTAATTAGCCAGCACTTTTGCTAATTCAGTTTTACCCACTCCTGTCGGTCCGAGAAAGATAAATGATCCGATAGGTCGTTTAGGGTCTTTAAGCCCCGCTCTCGCCCTTCTGATCGATTTTGAGAGATGAGCAATAACTTCGTCTTGTCCAACGATCTTTTTCTTTAATTCTTCATCGATCTTATTGAACTTATGTGTCTCCGATTCGGCAACTCTGTTCACGGGGATACCCGTCATTATGGCGACAACATCGGCAATGTCCTCTACCTTGACCACCACCATCTTCTCTTCTTGTTCCTTATTCCAGGTGTTCCTGTGCGTCTCCAGCTCATTAGTAAGTTTGCGTTCTTTATCTCTAATTTCGGCCGCTTTCTCAAAGTTTTGGCTCTTAACGACTTCATCTTTGTTTTTGCGCAGGTCGTCTATCTCTCCTTCAAGCCGAACTACCTCATCAGGCACCACGATATTTGAAAGGTGAACCCGTGATCCGGTTTCGTCCATCACATCTATCGCCTTATCGGGTAAAAACTTATCTGTGATATACCGTTCACTCAGCTTAACTGCCGCCTCTATCGCCTCTTGCGTGTACTTCACACGATGGTGATCTTCATAACGGGATTGGAGACCTTCAAGAATCTTTATCGACTCTTCCACCGAAGGCGGATTTACCATAATCTTCTGAAACCGTCTTTCAAGGGCGCCGTCTTTTTCGATATACTTTCTGTACTCATCAAGGGTTGTAGCGCCGATACATTGAATCTCCCCTCTCGCCAGCGCCGGTTTGAACATGTTGGATGCATCCAAAGAACCTGAAGCGGCTCCTGCGCCGACAATAGTATGCAACTCATCAATGAAAATTATTATCTCTTCATTTTTCTCAAGT
Organism: Fidelibacterota bacterium MT.SAG.2; assembly: GCA_004402915.1. Classification (GTDB taxonomy): domain Bacteria; phylum Fidelibacterota; class SORT01; order SORT01; family SORT01; genus SORT01. The sequence goes on along the minus strand of SORU01000012.1, from coordinate 14,913 downwards.
TCCGTCATTATCGCTTTCATCCGCTCTTCGAACTGCCCACGATATTTTGTGCCTGCTACCATAGACGAAAGATCCAACGTAACTATCTTTTTACCGAATAGGACTCTCGGAACCGTTTTTTCGATGATCCTTATAGCAAGTCCTTCGGCAATTGCCGTTTTTCCGACACCCGGTTCACCGATCAATACCGGATTATTTTTCTTTCTCCGTGATAATATCTGAGCGACGCGTTCTATCTCCATCTCTCTGCCGATGACAGGGTCGAGTTCGCCATCCGCCGCCATCTTAGTGATGTCTCTTCCAAAATGATCAAGAGCCGGAGTCTTGGCTCCCTTTTTGCTTCGGGGAGTGGTTTCATCGTCCACTCCATCAAGAATACGTTCGAGTTCCGTGTAGATGAGATCGTAATCAACTCCTAAAGTGCCTAAAACCTCAGCAGCGACACTGTCAACTTCTTCCGTAATAGAAAGGAGTAAATGCTCTGTATCGATAATATCAGATTTAAAATTCTTTGCCTCTGTATAAGTGGATTTTAATATCTTTTCCGCGCGTTTGGTCAATGGTAAATTCCCGAGAGTCATCGTCCCGCCAGAAGTTCTAACAGCATCCTCTATCGAACGTTTGAGTTCATTCATCTCAATTCCGAGGTTGTTTAAAATTTCAATGGCAAGACCATCTCCCTGTCTGATAATTCCAAGCATCAGGTGTTCGGCGCCGATGTAATTATGCCCAAGCCTTAGGGCTTCTTCACGGGAAAACTGGATGACCATTTGTACTCGTTTGGAAAAATTATTTTTCAATAGCTGTTCTGCTCCTTATCAGTTAGCTTAAATATTATTTTGCTCATCTGTGCGCCTGAAAGTTAAGTAGATTAGGATGAATAGTCAAGCCAAAACAGGCTTTAAATAACCGAATAGAGCGATATTTCATTTTATTTTCCCATATTTTCATTCATCTCTGTACTATATATAACGGCTGTTAGCTGCAATAAGTTCAGTGAAAATTAAAAAGAATGTGAGTTCTGTTACGTATTGAGCGAAAATCAGTCTACTATCAGTCCATCTTCCATGCGAATCGTCCGGTCGGCTCTTTTTGCAAGTTCTTCATTATGAGTAACGATCACGAACGATTGTCCTCTCTCTTCTTTGAGCTTCCACATCGATTCATACAACGCTTCGGCATTGCCGCTGTCAAGGTTTCCTGCCGGTTCATCGGCCAAAATCAGTTTTGGTTCGTTCATCAAGGAGCGCGCCACGGCCACTCGCTGCCTTTCTCCCCCTGACAGCTCCGAAGGCTTATGATTCAGCCTATGAGATAATCCGACATCGCTCAGCAGCATAGATGCTCTACTCACGATGATTTTTTTTGATTCCCCTTTCAGCAGAGCAGGAAGCATCACATTTTCTGTCGCGCTCAATTCCGGTAAAAGGTGATGGAATTGAAATATAAAGCCCATCGTTTTGTTACGAAATTCCGATAATTCACTGTCATCCATAGTAGACAAATCTGTCCCCTCAATCTCTATCGTGCCTGAAGTCGGCTTATCAAGCGTCCCCAATATATTCAAAAGAGTACTTTTACCCACTCCTGAGGCGCCGACTATAGCCACAATCTCCTTACTGAAGACCTGCATCGTGATCCCGTGAAGCACCTGCACCTCACCTACCGTAGAGAAGTATGTTTTAGTCAAGTCCCGTGCGTTGAGCAGTATATTATTTTCAGTCATTTCGGATTGATTCTACGGGTTGAAGATCTGCGGCTTTAAGCGCCGGATAGAGAGTCGCCAAAAAAGCCAAAGTCAGCGATACCAGTATCACAGCCAATAACTCAAATGCATCGAGTTCCACGGGAAGCACGTCGATAAAATAAATATCGGAAGGCAATTTCACTAAACCGTAACTTTTCTGTATCCAAATTATGAGTAGTCCCGAGACTGCTCCAAGCGATATTCCGATTATCCCCGAGAACATACCCGATAAAATAAAAATTTTAGCTACGCTTCGGTCCTTAGCGCCAATTGCTTTAAGTATACCTATCTCTCTTCGTTTCTCCATGACCATCATAACCAATGAACTTACAACATTGAAAGCCGCTACAAGTATTATAAGACTTAGAACCACAAATGCGCCCAATTTTTCTAATTTCATGGCGCCTAAGAGGTCTCTGTGAATATCGAACCAGGTCAGAACCTTTATCCCGTCCAAACCGCTTTCTCGGAGTAGTTCTGCGGTTTGAAACGATTCATTAAAATCTTCGAAACTCATTTCAATTCCTGTCACTTTATCTGCCATTCGTCTGAATTTCTGCGCATATTTATAATGTACATATGTATACACGTCATCATAATTAAAAATATTGGCGGAGAAGATCCCCGTAACTACAAACCTCGTCGAATAAGGCACGCTAAAGGGTGAACTCGCAATAAGCGGGTTCAGCACCACTACTGTGTCTCCTATACCTACCAATAACCGTTCAGCAATATTTCGTCCGACGACTATTCCGCCGATATCCTTATGCTCCAGCTCTATATTACCTTCTATCAGGCTTGAAGATAATTTGGACACCTCAGACAGTCCCGTTTCGTTTGTCCCTTTTAATACGACCACACTCTGCTTTTCATCTTTTAAGATAATGGCTTTCCCCATTACATACGGAGCGATGGCGATCGGGTTCGCCAACCCGGACAGTTCGGTTTCAAGTTCTTCCCAATCCGAAATTCCTTCCCCAAGAGAACTTTCGATTTTAATGTGGGAGTCGAAGCTCAATATTTTATCTCTGACTTCACGTTCAAATCCACCCAAGACAGACAGAGCTATTATCAGCGCCCAGACCCCTATGGCAAATCCCGAAATAGAAATAAACGCCGTTGCGGATATCAATCCCACTTTCTTCTTGGAGAAAAAATACTTTTTTGCTATAAAGAATTCACCTGCCATTTTATTCTTCCCGTAATGCGGTCGCGGGCTCTAACACTGATGCTTTCAGGGAAGGATAGAGAGTCGCGAGTACACATAATAAGACGGCAGCGCCTCCTATCAGTATAAAATATTCCGGTTGCATGGAAACAGGCAGCGAATCCATAAAGTAAACATCCGGCGGAATCGATATAAGTTTCATATTTTGCTGCAAACTGCCTAAACCGTAGGCTATCATCACGCCGAACAACGTTCCGGTAATCCCGATTAACGCTCCTTCGATGAGAAAAATCCGTAATATCTGCTTCGTCCTGAATCCCAAGGCTTTCAATAATCCGATATCCCGCTTCTTATCCATAACGATCATAACAAGCGTGCTCGTGATGTTGAATATCGCTACGATAGCGATCAAACCGAATACCAACACCATTGGAAGCCGTTGCGTGTCGAGCCATTTAAATAGATTTCGATGTCGTTCCTTCCATGTAAGAGGAAAGAACGGATAACCGCCGAGCCGCTCTTCGATCTCTTCTGAGAGCAGACCCGCATCCTCAAATTCATTGATAAAGACTTTCATTCCCGTAACTGCAGATGACATATCGAACAATCGCTGAGCAGAACTAAGAGGTATATATGCGAACACATCGTCGTATTCCACCATCCCTGTTTCAAATGTTCCCGTTAGTCTGAACCGCTTCAGATAAGGAGAGTTGAACGGACCCGGAATCCCTTTGAACACCATTAGAGTCAGACTGTCTCCGGTCTCAACCTCTAATCGCGCTGCCAATTTCGAACCCAATACTATTGCCGGGAAACCTTCTTCTATTGCTGAAGAGGTAAAACCGATCCGATTAAATTCTTCACCTACCTGTTTTCTGAATGTTTCATCCTCACTGACCACGCCTTCCACTATAATTCCATCAAGGTTCGTTTTGGACCGGATAATCGCTTCGTGCAGAATATACGGGTATGAAACGCGTACCCCGTCAACTTGCTCGATCTTTTTATCGACAGCCTCATAATCCTGCATCGGTTGGAAATGGTACTGTCTTATCCGTATATGCGAATCGAAACCGATGATCCGTTCAACAATTTCGGTTTCAAAACCGTTGACGACTGAAAGCGTAAGTATCAGTGAAGCGACACCGATCGCGATTCCTACTATGCTCAGTATGGAAATAAATGAAATGAAGCCGACTTTTTTATGAGAGAGGAGATGCCGTCGAGCGATGAAAAGTTCAACCGACAAATTAATCTTCCGATTTTAGAAGCGGGAAGAGTATCACGTCTTTTATGGAAGGAGAGTCTGTTAATATCATTACCAACCGCTCGATGCCTACTCCAAGACCGGCATTCGGCGGCATTCCATACTCCATTGCTCTGATGTAATCCTCATCTAATTGCTGCGCTTCAACATCCCCTTCAGCGCGCGCAACGGATTGCATTTCGAACCGCTCCCGCTGATCTATCGGATCATTGAGCTCGGTGAATGCGTTTCCTATCTCCATTCCGAAAAGAAAGGGTTCAAATCGTTCGACCAAATTGGGATCATCCCGATGTTTTTTTGCTAATGGAGAAAGAACTAACGGATAATCCTTAATGAATATAGGACCATCGAGATGAGGCTCAACTACGGCGCCGAAATACTTATCAAGCAGCTTCCCTTCGGGCAGTTTTCTGTCCACATCCACGTCTTTTTTGTCTATTGCCTTAATTATCTCATCTTTAGAGGCGCCGTAGAGGTCAATTCCGCCATATTCTTTCAGCGCATCGTAATAACCTTGCACCTTCCAGGGAGCTTTCAGATCGATTTTGACCCCTCTATACGTCACCTCGGTCGTCCCGTTCAATTCCAACGCAATATGCGAGATCATCTCTTCGACAAATTTTAGCATATCGTTATAATCCCAGTAAGCAACATACAATTCAAGCATTGTGAACTCGGGGTTGTGGGACCGGTCCATCCCCTCGTTTCTGAAATCTTTGGAAAATTCATATACGCGTTCAAATCCGCCAACGAGCAGCCTTTTCAAATACAGCTCGTCGGCTATCCGGAGATATAATTTCCGATCCAGAGCATTATGGTGAGTAACGAACGGTTCTGCCATAGCGCCGCCGTACATAGGCTGTAATACAGGCGTATCAACTTCTAAGCAGGAATTATCGTCAAGAAATTTCCTCATCGTTGATACGATCTTCGTTCGTTTTAGGAATATTTCTCTTACATCAGGATGAACGGCAAGATCGGCATAACGCTGTCGGTATCGCTGCTCCTTATCGGTGAATTCTTGAAATACCTTCGTCTCACCCTCTTCTTCTTTAGATTTTATCACCGGAAGCGGACGAATTGATTTGGACAGCAGCGTAAGTTCATTGACCCATATGGTCTTTTCACCCGTTTTGGTAGTAAAGAGATAACCTTTTACACCAATGAAATCACCTATGTCTAAAAGCTTGAACAGATCATAACTGTCATCACCTATTCCGTCTTTCCTGATGTGAATCTGTATTCGTCCGGTTTGATCCTGGAGATGCGAGAAGGCTACTTTTCCCATTCGTCGATTTGACATTAACCGTCCCGCAACGGAGACTATCTCTTTTGATTCAGTGAGTGTGTCAAATTCTTTTAAAAGATCGTTCACATGCTTAGATACGTCAAATTCGTACGGATAAGGATTTATCCCTTTTTCGCGTAACTCATCTATTTTGTCTATACGAGTCTGTCTTAACTGCTCGAGTGTTTTATGTTTGCTCTCTTCTGCCATTATTGTCCCGCATTATTCAACAAATAAGATTTAATAAATTCGTCTATTTTGCCGTTCATCACAGCCTGGATATTCCCTGTCTCCGTTCCTGTCCGATGGTCTTTGACCATATTATACGGATGAAAAACATACGAACGAATCTGACTCCCGAAACCGATCTCCTGTTTGGTAGACTCCATCTCTTTCATTTTACTTGCTTTCTCTTCTAATTTTAATGTATATAGCCGTGCTTTCAGCATCTTCATTGCAGTGGCTTTGTTCTTATGCTGCGAACGCTCGTTCTGGCATTGAACCACTATGCCTGTCGGCAGGTGAGTTATCCTTATTGCGGAGTCGGTCTTATTTACATGCTGACCACCCGCTCCGCTGGCTCTGTAAGTATCGATCCGAAGGTCTGAAACGTCTATCTCTATTTCAATATCTTCGTCAACCTGAGGATACACGAATACGGATGCGAACGACGTGTGCCGCCGATTCGCTGAATCAAACGGAGACAATCTCACTAACCTGTGAACGCCCGCTTCCGCTTTCAAGTAGCCATATGCGTATTCTCCCTTAACTTCGATAGTAACAGATTTGATTCCAGCTTCGTCGCCTGACTGATAATCCAAAATTCCCGTCTCAAAACCACTGTCGGAAGCCCAACGTTCGTACATCCTCAGCAGCATCTCAACCCAATCCTGAGCCTCAGTCCCGCCGGCGCCCGGATTGATAGCGAGAATAGCATCCTTAACGTCTTCCTCTTTACCGAGCATCCGTTTGAATTCGAGATCCTCTACGTCATTTGAAAACTCTTCAAGTATAGATTTTAACTCGGCGCTGAACTCCCCGCTTCCATCCTCTTCCGTAAGCTCGATGAGGGTATTCGTGTCATCTTTCAATCGGTCAATTTTTTCTATCGATTTGATCGCTTTTTCGAGGTTAGAGATCTTTTTCAGAGTTGATTGAGCATTCTCGCTGTTATTCCAGAAATTAGTGTCAGCCGTAAATTCTCTTAATTTGTCGAGTTCAGTGTTTTTTGAGGATATATCAAAGATACCCCCGAAGGTCTTCCAACCGTTTGGTAAGTTCTTTTGCTTTATCTTTTTCTAAATCGAGCATCTTATTCCTTAAAATTAAATTGAAATGTAAACTTAATTATAATTTACTACCATGTCAATGCTTGCGTAACAGTGTCAGCGGTTACCCTGAGATCTATCAAAATATTTATTCGGCTACATCCCCGACTGCCGAATATATTACACCGCTAAATATCGTAGTATAACGCGAACTCATACGGATGAGGTCTCATTCGCATTTCATTTACCTCATTCTCCATCTTATATTCTATCCAGGTTGTTAAAACGTCCTCCGTCATCACATCCCCTTTAAGAAGAAATTCATGATCGTCTTGCAGCGCGTTCAACGCCTCTTCTAACGAACCGGGAGTTGAAGGTACTTTAGCCAATTCTTCCGGTTCCAGATCATAAATATTCCTGTCGAGAGGCTCGCCCGGATCGATCTTATTCTGTATTCCGTCGAGACCTGCCATCAATATCGCCGTGAAAGCGAGGTACGGATTGCATGCCGAATCAGGTACCCTGAACTCAATCCTCTTTGATTTCGGATTTGAAGAGTACATCGGAATTCGAATGACCGCGCTTCTATTCCGTTGAGAGTATGCTAAATTTACAGGCGCTTCAAATCCCGGTACCAATCGTTTGAAGGAGTTTGTAGTGGGATTTGTGAACGCCACAACAGCCGGTGCGTGTTTCAATATTCCGCCCATAAAATGCATCCCCATCTCACTCAAACCGGCATATTCAGTCCCTGCGAATAGGTTTTCATCACTCTTCCACAGGCTAAAATGAGTATGCATACCGGACCCGTTGTCCCCATAGATAGGTTTCGGCATGAAAGTAACCGTTTTGTTATGTTTTTTCGCAATATTTTTGACGATATACTTGAATAATAGAATGCCGTCAGCCATTTTCACGAGAGAATCATATTTGAGGTCAATTTCCGACTGCCCTCCTGAGGCAACTTCATGATGCTGCGTTTCAGGATGAAGACCGCATTCTATCATGGTCAACATCATTTCGCTACGAAGATCCACTAAAGAATCAGTCGGCGGCACCGGGAAATATCCCTCTTTATATCGTGGCTTATGCCCAAGATTAGGACCTTCATCACTTCCCGAATTCCACCTTCCTTCTATAGAATCCACTATATAAAAACTTGAATTTTCAGTTTGGTCGAACCGAACATCATCAAAAATAAAAAATTCCGCTTCGGGACCAACATATACGATATCGGCTATGCCGGTAGACTTAAGATAATTTTCTGCTTTCTGAGCGACAAAACGCGGGCATCTGCTGTACCTCTCTCTCGTAATCGGATCGTGCACATCGCAAACCATGCTGATAGTCGGATCGCTTAAAATGGGATCGATGATTGCGGTTGACGGGTCGGGAATTACGAGCATATCAGATTCATTGATCTTCTGCCAACCTCTTATACTCGAACCATCAAATCCGAGCCCCTCTTCAAACATTTCATCGCCTAATTGACTTATAGGAACTGTGAAATGCTGCCATATGCCGGGGAAATCCATAAATTTCAGGTCCACCAATTCCGCTCCCGATTCTTTGGCTAATTTGTAAACTTCAGCGCGACTGTCTGCCATTAATTACCTCCTTTTTTGTTAGTTTAGGGCGTCATCTCCGGATTCTTCCGTCCGAATCCTGATTGCGTCATTTACATCGCTAATAAATAATTTTCCGTCTCCGATCTGACCCGTTTTTGCTACCATTAGAATTTTACGAACAGCTTCTTCAACCTTGTCATCAGTGATAACTATTTCTATTTTTACCTTGGGTAAAAAGTCTATATGATATTCTCTGCCCCGGTACAGCTCGGACTGACCCTTTTGCCTGCCGTACCCTTTTACCTCGGTAACTGTCATCCCACTTACTCCGATTTCAACCAAAGCGTTTTTGACTTCATCAAGTTTGAACGGCTTTATTATAGCCTCAAGTTTTTTCATTCTCTTATATCCTTACACAGCCGGCAGTAACAGCTTATTCAGGAATCCCCTTAACGTGCTCTCTTCCAATCCTCTTTGAAAGACTCCCTTATGCGCAAGCGCGACTCTTCCCGTTTCTTCCGATACGACCACGACCACGGCATCTGATTCTTCTGATAATCCCAACGCCGCTAAATGACGCGTTCCCATCCTTTTATCAATAGTCGGGTTTTCAGAGAGAGGGAGAATACATTTTGCCGCCTCGATCGTTTCTCCCGAGATTACCACGGCTCCATCATGTAGAGGCGATTGCGGATTAAAGATCGATACTAACAGTTCCGGCGCGGCGCGCGCATTCAAGCGAACTCCGTTTTCAACAATTGATTTCAACCCGGCATCCCGTTGGATGACAATAAGCCCGCCATACCGTCTCTTCGACAATTCAAATACTGTTTCTATGACCGTATCGATGGCTCGTATTCCCTCCACCTGAAAAAGCTTTCGAGCCAATCTGCTCTGCCCGAGCGTCAGAAGAATACGCCTTAATTCAGGCTGAAAGAGTATAACGAATGCTATTACCCATACCGTCCTGATGTTTTCTATCAGCCATGACATTCCACTCATATTCAGGAATTGAACTATGACCGATACCATGAGTATAACTGCTAATCCGATCATCATCTGAGCTGCGCGTGACCCGCTCAGCGCTTGATATAGCTTATAAAAGATGAAGCTAACGGCTAAAACATCCAATACGTCGATGAGAGATACCGTGAGAAAACCTATCTTAAATAGTTCCAACTTAATTCAGCTCCGGAGAATTAGATATCAGATCGGCTATCTTTATCGCGCCGGAAATCTCCTTTACATCGTGCACACGAACGATATCAGCCCCAAACAGAATACTTGCCGTAACAGCGGCCGTAGTCGCTTCGAGCGTATCGCTTGGCGCGCGTGACAGCGTTTTCCACAAAAACGATTTCCGCGAGGGACCTACCAAGATCGGGTGACCCAATGAGCGGAAAAAACCGAGATTTTTTATCAGTTCAAAGTTGTCTTCGATCTTCTTCCCGAATCCGATCCCCGGATCGACTATGATCTTACTCTCGTCAATTCCTGCCTGAATCCCGATATCTATAGATTCTGACAGATAATTTTTGATTTCTTCAAGCATATCATCATACTGAGGATCTGATTGCATATCTCGTGGAGACCCTTTGATATGCATCAGAACGACCGGAACCTCCTTCTCGGCAGCTAAGTTCGCCATTTCCTTGTCGAACCTTAACCCGCTGATATCATTAATCATCGACGCTCCCGCGCTGATTGCTTCCCTTGCTACGTCTGATTTGTATGTATCTACAGAAATCGGAACGTCAATTGAGTTGGTTAATTCACTGATAACCGGAATAACTCTATCGAGCTCTTCTTGAAGCGATACAGGGTCAGCCCCCGGACGAGTGGATTCGCCGCCAATGTCGATAATATCAGCTCCCTCATTTGCCAAAGCTATTCCTCTTGCAACGGCTTTATCTTTTTCGAGGAACATACCGCCATCAGAAAAAGAATCGGGCGTCACGTTGAGAATTCCCATCACAAGTGTTCGCCCGTTAAATTTGAGAAGATAATCACCCGTTTGAATTGCGAGTGGGCTTACCTTCTGTTCGCTCAATTTCTTATTCCCGGTACGGCAGACAGTCCGTCATTTGTTTTACTTTTCTTTCCCCTCTTTCGCTTTTTTGCTTGCCGAAGTTACCTTCTTACGTTTAGTTTTTTGTTTTCCATTCCCTCTGTTCAAGGGTGCAAGTTTTTTACCCGCTATGAGAGCGTCAAGCTCTTTGCTGTCTATAATTTCTCTTTCTAACAATCCTGCGGCAATCCGTTTGAGAGCAGGTGTCCTCTTCTTCAGGATAGTTGTTGCTCTCTCTTCGGCTTTCAAGACGATTGCGCGCACTTCGCTGTCAATCTCCTTCGCCGTCTGTTCACTATAGTCCCTATGCTGCGATATCTCCCTGGCGAGAAATATTTCTTCGGCTTTTTTGCCGAATGTGAGCGGTCCGAGTTTATCGCTCATTCCCCATTCGCAAACCATTCTTCTTGCCAGTTCGGTCGCTCGTTCGATGTCGTTTCCGGCGCCCGTCGTATAATCATTATAGATAAGTTTTTCCGCAGCTCTTCCACCGAGCAGTATAGCAAGTTGAATGTTTATCAGTGTTCTGGAATAGTTGTGTCTTTCATCAATAGGCAGTTGGTGGGTCACTCCTAACGCTCCCCCTCTCGGTATTATAGTTACCTTATGAATCGGATCGGCTTCCGGAATAGACCTCGCAACTAAAGCATGTCCCGCTTCATGGTAGGCAGTGATCATCCGTTCAGTGTCGCTAATTATCATACTCGTTCGGGCAACCCCCATCATTACCTTGTCCTTAGCGTCTTCAAAATCTTCGACTTCGACCACATCCTTGTCTTTGCTTGCCGCCAAAAGCGCCGCTTCGTTGACCAGATTAGCCAAATCTGCGCCTGACAAACCCGGCGTTCCTTTCGCAAGAACAGATAGATCTATATTTTTAGCCATCTCAATATTACGAGTATGGATCTCCAATATCCCTTTTCTGCCCCGAACATCGGGATTTCCAACAACCACTAATCTGTCAAATCTTCCCGGCCGAAGCAGAGCTTTATCCAAGACATCCGCTCGATTTGTAGCTGAGAGTAGAATTACGCCTTCGGTAGATTCAAATCCGTCCATTTCAACCAACAATTGATTTAGAGTCTGTTCTCTTTCGTCATGACCTCCGCCAAGTCCCGCTCCTCTCGTTCTTCCGACCGCATCAAGTTCATCGATAAATATAATACACGGCGCGTTCTTTCTACCTTGTTCAAAAAGGTCCCTGACTCTTGAAGCCCCGACACCTACAAACATTTCGACAAAATCTGCGCCGCTGATACTGTAGAACGGCACTCCCGCTTCTCCGGCTACCGCTTTGGCAAGCAGAGTTTTCCCTGTACCGGGAGGTCCGGTTAGAAGAACTCCTCTTGGTATCCTACCTCCAAGGCGACCGAATTTATCCGGGTTCTTTAAAAATCCTATCACCTCTTGAAGCTCATGCTTCGCTTCGTCAGCTCCTGCAATATCATCAAAAGTCACTTTTTTATCTTTGTCTGTTATAATGCGCGCTTTACTCTTCCCAAACGAGAATATTCCCTTTTGACCGCCCCCTTGCATCCTTCTCATCATTATGAACCAAAAAGCAAATATCAGTATCCAGGGGCTTAACTGTAGAAGATATCCAACCCAATCCATCGATTTAACTTTGAAATTATATTTTAGACCCACCCCGTCCCACTCTGCAAGAACTTCAGGATCAGCGTAATTTTCGGGCAGGATCACTTTAAATTTCTCTTCTATTACGACAGTAGTGGAATCCCCTGCCCCGCCTCTTTTCGATAGCCTCATCACAGTGACAGGAGAATACAGTTCACCGTGAAACTCATTTTCAATGATGGTAGCTTGTTGTATGATCCCGCCAAGCAAAAATGATCTGAATTCGGAAAAGCTTATTTCAATTTCTTCTTTTTGGTCAAAAGCCAATATTTGTGCGAGAATGATGAATCCTACTGCAATCATCAACCAAAGCATTAAGTTCCGGACAGCTTTTTTGCCCGGCTGGTTCTCTCCATCGGGAGATTTTGCACCGTTCGAGGATCCCTTCGGACGGAGTTTTAGTTTTTTTAGCGGATTTTTGCCGCTGCCCATCTTTCGTTTCATTTTGTCATCGTTTTCATTTTTATCTTTTGCATTCATCTTTTTCTATTATACGCTATTTATTCAGGAGGAAGTTCCCTCATTGTATAAATAGACTCTAAGCTCCTTAATTTCTGCGCGTAATCCAGTCCATACCCTACAACATACTTATTAGGTATATTAAATCCGACATATTTTATTTTCACGCCCACGCTTGCTTCGGTTTCCTTGAATAGTAATGAGATAAATTCAACGGACAGTGTTCCACTGTCTTGCATCCTTCTTTTTAAAAATCTAACAGTGAGTCCCGTATCGACAATATCCTCAACTATGATAACATGTCTTCCATTGATATCCGCTGAAATATCTTTTATCAATCTCACAGTTCCGCTTGTTCTTGTTGCATCCGCATAGCTTGATATCTTTATAAAATCAACTTCGCAATTGAGTTTGATCTTTCTTAACAAATCAGCCATAAACATGAATGAACCGTTCAAAACTCCGATAAATATCGGATCTTTATCAGCGTAATCATTGTTTATTACAGTAGCTATATCAGTAATTTTCGTCTGTATTTCTTCTTTAGTGATTACCATCTCGAGATTTTCCATTCTGGAAAAATATTTTATTGTTTCTTTCTTATCCATCAACCTAATTCAAATTTATGCTTTTAATTTTAAGATGAACCACCTCTTTAGTAGTTTCACTAACCTTAAATTTTTCGCTCAATCTAACACCGCATACCCAGATAATTTCGTCACCACATTCCAAAACAGAAATTCTTCTTTTTTTATTGAGACGAATTTTCTTTTCAGTCAGCAAATCACTTATATTTTTCGTACCGTTAAATCCTAAAGGCTGGAATCTATCACCATCTTTCCACGAACGAATCTTAAGCAGATTCCCGTAGATCAATTTGTGATCGACGACTTCATGATCGTTTCCTTCCGGTAACTTGGAGTTTTTCTTCCAACCGGTAACGCTTGTCTCTAATATCATATCTCCAAATTCTACAGAATCGCCTATACACAGAGGGATTGCTTCTGAAACATCCAAATCCTTATAGATTACAATACTGCTTCTGTCCTTTAACACTTTAAATCCGTTTGAGAGGGAAATTTCCATTCCGGTATCACCGGTTTGAACTAAATCGAATAAATCGTCGAATTGTCGGCTTAAAACTGTAGGTGACTCCTTATCAATGCATTTAAGAGCGTTATCTATCACATAATACCCTATCATATTAAAATAATTGCTCATCGGAGGAATAGCAAGAATAATTTCCGACTTCTTCTTGGAAATCAGAGATTTATCAAAAATCTCCTTAGAGAACTTTTGCAGCTCCTCAGAAAGTTGTCCGAACATCCGGGCTGATCTTGATGCTACATCCGCCGCAGATGGGTTCAGCAGTTTCAATACAGGAATAACATCATTTCTGAGTCTGTTTCGCACGTAATTGCCTTTTTTGTTCGAGCTGTCTTCCACCCATTCGATCTTTTGGGATTTTGCATACTCTTCTATCTCTGATCTGTCGCAGAATAATAAAGGCCGTATATAATAGCCGTCTTTTATGCTTATGCCCGACATTCCGACCGGACCCGCTCCCCCGATCAGCCGCATGAGGAGCGTCTCAAGCTGATCGTCCCTGTGATGCGCAGTCGCAATTTTATTGAATTTATATTTCTCGACATAATCGGCATACTTTTTACGCCTTAAAATATGTCCTGCATCTTGAATTGATGTGCCGAGTTTCTTCGCCTCACCCTTAACGTTCAACTTCTCGAAATAAAAAGGAATATTTAGTTCCGTTGTCAATTTCTCAACAAATTTCGCGTCGCGTTCCGCCTCTTTACCCCGCAGCTGATGATTGAAATGTATCACAGATAACTCTATCCCGTATTTTCCAATATTGTCACAAAGTAAATGAAGCATCAGAGTTGAATCCACTCCCCCTGAGACGGCAGCAAGAACTTTATCACCTTTTTTCAGCAGTTGATTCTTCTTGATGAATTTATGAAAATTGTTCCGAAACGAATATCTATTCATCAGGCTCGCCCTCGTAGCCGATCCATTCATCACCATCCGCCCACACCTCTTTTTTCCATATCGGCACTATGGATTTTAACCGTTTAACCGCATATCTACAGGCATCAAACGCCTCATTGCTGTGCGGAGCGCTGACTGCGATCACGACAATATTCTCTCCCAACTCTACTCTGCCGATCCGGTGGATAAACACTCCATCTGTTATGTTGTATTTTTCTTTCAGCTCGTTCAATATAACGGTCATCTTTTTCTCCGCCATCTCGGGATAGGCATCATATTCCAAATAAGTCACTTCTCTACCTCGTGATGTTTTTCTTGCGGTCCCGAGAAAAGTAAGAACGGCGCCTGCCTCGATATTTTTTACCGATGAGGAGATCTCGGTAGGGTCTAAAGTTTTATCGGTTATCGCTACTTTCATAATTCTTTCCTCAAAAGCGT
>SORU01000011.1 GCA_004402915.1 Fidelibacterota bacterium MT.SAG.2 | reverse complement strand
CATATTCTACGCTCAATTCCATACCGGGAATTACTTCAATGCCTAATCGTTTACCGGTCTCCAACGCCTCCGGCAGTCCCTCAATAGTATCATGATCGGTAACCGCGATTGCTTCTATTCCCTGCTTGTTTGCAAGGGTTATAAGCTCTTCGGGGCTCAATGTCCCGTCCGAAGCCGATGTATGTGTGTGCAAGTCTATCAATTTAAATGTAGCCGAGCGCCTCTAAACGTTTCTGTATAAATGCTTCTTCCTCAGACGAATATCCTTCATCCGATCTGTCTGGTTCTATTCTTCCTAATTCTTCCATCCGGCGAAGGATGAATTCTACCGACTCTTCAACGGTTTCTTTATCCGTATGCACTTCAATTTCTGCGTCTTCCGGAGCCTCATAAGGGTCGTCAATTCCCGTAAACTGCTTTATCTCTCCTGCCAACGCTTTTTTGTAAAGCCCCTTTACGTCTCTTTCTATACATTTTTCAATCGGAGCGTTAACATATACCTCAATAAAATTTTCATCCTCTTTTCGGAGATTCTTTCTGATATAGTCATATGGGCTTATCGCCGCCGCTATTGCGATTGCGCCGTTTCGTGAGAGCAGCCTGCAAACGAAACCGATACGCATAAGATTTGTCTCTCTGTCCTCTTTACTGAAGCCTAATCCCTTGCTCAGATTGGTGCGGATAACATCGCCGTCCAATATCTCCACCTTTTCTCCGCGGCGGATCAGCTTTTCCGCCAAAAGATTAGCGATTGTAGTCTTCCCCGCTCCCGATAGCCCTGTCATCCAGAGTGTCGTTCCCTGCTTATAAAAACCTGTTGATGCCATTAACTCTATTCCTTATTTATATAATTGGTTTTCCCACCATATCGGAGGGAATTTCTATTCCATGTAATTTCAACAGTGTAGGCGATATGTCCAACAATTTCGCTCCTTCGATTTTTCTTCCGCCCTCGACACCGGGATGCTTTATCAAAAACATTCCGTTCATCGCATGATTGGCGTCGTCAGGACCGGTATCGTTCTCAAACGTATGTATATTGCCGCTTCCTATGGTTCCCACCGAACGCCAGTATAGATCGCCGAAGAGGACGATCAGATCGGGCGCGACCCCATTTACAACCGGATACAACTCTTCCGGTTTGTGCGCTACCGAGTTGATGTTGACTCCGTCCGGATCGGTGATAGCCGCTATCTTTTCCTGTAATTCGTTTCGCAGGGCTTCATATTCCGACTGCTTTACGATTCCCTCCGGCTCACGTCCCTCAACATTGATAAACAGCCGTCCATAATAACCGCCGTCGCCCCATGCCTTGGTCTTAGACCAATCTATCATATCGAAAGTCATTCGGGTCGGCTCTGAGGGATATTCCTTCACCGTCAAATAACCCTCTTTTATCAACCATTCATTGAAACAGATACCGCCGTCCATCTTTTTAACGCCGTGGTCTGAAACGACCATAACGGTATCGTCCTCATCTACCCGTTTAAGAAGTGTGCCGATCTCTCTGTCTATATATTTGTAGTATTCAAGCATCGCGGGATTCAACTCTTCATCTTCGATGAACGCGCGGTGTGTTTTATCGAAATATTTCCAAATTCCGTGATGTATGCGGTCGGTTCCCATCTCCACGAACATAAAGAATCGCCACTCCTTTTTATCCATGAAACTGCGTATGACCTTGAATCGCTTCTCCGTCATCTCGTAAATCTGTTTCAGCAGATACGCCTTATCGTCCGTTCTGAAATTCGGCACGTCAACCATATACTCGCCGACGAGCTCGGCGATCTCTTCTTTTATATGGGGAGGGTATGTGTATTGACTCTCAATACTCGGTGTAAGAAATGAACTGACCTGAATTCCGTTCACCTGGCGGGGCGGATATGTCTGCGGTACACCGACAGTTATCGTTTTCCATCCCTGTCTGTTCAATATCTCCCAAAGCAGCGGTTCTTTTACCGCAGTTGACGTTGCGAAATAGAGAGCATCGTACGAATGGTCTTTCCGGTTGCGGAAACCGTAATAGCCGAGCTGACCTGGAGTTTTACTCGTCATCATGCACATCCACGCAGGCACGGTGATGGGGGGGATCACACTCTCGAGCTCACCGTATACACCCTCACTCATGAGCTTCTTGAAGTTCGGCATATCGTCGACAAACTGGTCGAACATAAGCTCCGGCGGAGCGCAGTCTAATCCTATAATAAGTATCCTTCCCGCCATTATTTATTCTCTATTTCCATAACCTTCAAATCTAACATTCCTCTCCAAAAGAAGGGAGAAAAGATACGATTTATATCTGAAAATGCAAGAAGGAAGTTCAAATATCCTTCATGGAACACCTCTCATAATCCCCTTGCCGTTAAGTGAATTTTCCGTAACTTATCGTATCTACCTTAAGTAATTAATAACAAAAAAATGGCGAGAGCCGAAAAACACGATTCTAAACCGAGAAAAACCTACAGGAGGAATTCCAATGGGTAAAGTTGACTTCAAAAAACTGATTATTGCGGCGGTTGCCGGAACGGCTGCTATGACGGCATTTATGTTCATGGCGCCGATGATGGGAATGCCCGAGATGAATATCGGTAAAATGCTTAGTATGCAGATGGGAATGCCCGAAATGGCGGGATGGATAATGCACTTCGTTAACGGTATTATTCTTACCTGGATCTATGCCGCATTTCTTATTGACAGGCTTCCCACCGACGGTTGGAAGCGGGGGATGATCTACAGTCTTATCCCTTGGGCTGTGATGAATTTTATGGCTATGCCTATGATGGGGATGGGGATCTTTTCGGGTGGAATGATGGTGATCGTGGGAACGGTTGTAGCGCACTTTGCGTATGGCGGAGTGATGGGCGCTATCTACACCGGTGAAGCCTCTACCGATGCAGCTACAGATGACGGTTCTGCAGCCGAGCCTGTAGCCTCGGCCGCCGCCGCAGCGCCTGTTTCCGAACCCGAACCTACTCCAGAGCCGACACCGGAAC
This sequence comes from Fidelibacterota bacterium MT.SAG.2, assembly GCA_004402915.1. GTDB lineage: Bacteria > Fidelibacterota > SORT01 > SORT01 > SORT01 > SORT01. The sequence goes on along the minus strand of SORU01000011.1, from coordinate 42,625 downwards.
CCGAAGCTCCGGCAGAGGAAGATTCCGAACCGGAACCTGTCCCTGAACCTGAACCTACTCCCGCGCCGGAGCCCGAATCACCGGCAGAGGAAGCATCAAGTCCGGAAGATGATAGCGGTTCCGACGAAGGAGGAGAATCAGCAGAGGGCGACGAAGATGATTCAAGCTCCGATGAAAAGGAGTCGGGTGACAAAGAAGAAAAATTATAGCTTTTCATTTTTATAAAACTAATTTTTATCGGGCTTTTTCGTGAAAGAAAAAGCCCGTTGTCCTTGGAACGCGAACGACCCTCTGATGATAAAGTATCACGACACCGAGTGGGGCGTTCCTGTCAGCGACGACAGAACTCAATTCGAGCATCATCTCATGGAGGTCTTTCAGGCTGGTTTGAGCTGGCGAACGATACTTCACCGGAGGGAGGGTTTCCGGAAGGCGTTCGCCGGTTTCGATCCGAAAAAAGTTACCGCCTTCGACGAGAAAGATGTAAAAAGATTGCTCAAAGACGAGGGAATTATTCGCAATAATCTAAAAATTCGTGCAGCTATCAACAATGCAGGTAAATTTCTTGAGCTGGCTGAAACCCACGGCAGCTATAACAATTTTTTGCAACAGTTTAAACCTAAACGAAAAATCGTTTATAAAACCATAGAAAATATGCCCGCGGTGACCCCTGAATCGGAAGCTATGTCAAAGGAGTTGAAAAAGTTAGGATTTCAATTCGTCGGTCCCATAACCTGTTACGCTCACATGCAGAGTGTAGGGATCGTCAACGACCATATTAAGAGTTGTTTTCGTTATAAAGAATTGGAGAAGATGTCAGTTTAGAGAAGACGCTGATTTAGTCAAACTCGGAATCAGGAAACCTAAATTCCTCAGCCCGTTTAAATCTAAACCACCGATGACGGGATAGAAATGTTTAGGTTTTGGCGAAAGAGGTAAATAGGAAAAAATCAGTCGTGCCGAATTAGAGGTAATGTAATCAGAAATCGATAAATAAGATTTTCCATTCAGTAAATTTTTCTTTTGTATTAGCATTTGCTTTTCGTAAAATATTATCTAACTACAGATGTTTATTAATATTCTACCTTGAAAGGATATAAAATGACAAAGTTGACAGAGATGAAATGCGTCGCATGCAATAAAGACTCACCAATTGTAACAGATGAAGAAATATCAGAGCTTAAACCCACAATCCCTGATTGGGAACTGCTTGAAGTTGATGGAATCAACAGGCTCGAAAATTCTTATAGATTCGGTAATTTTGTCGATGCAATGGCTTTTTCTATACAAGTCGGTATAATTTCCGAAGAGGAAGGACATCATCCGGCGATATTGACCGAGTGGGGGAAAGTAAAAATTTCTTGGTGGACGCATAAAATCAAAGGTCTTCATAAAAACGATTTTATTATGGCTGCCAAGACAGATCAATTATTCTCAGAAAATTAAATTGAGCATTCATCCCGATACACGGATCGGGCACGTCCATCTTAAAGTCGCGGATCTCGAGAGAGCGCTTTCTTTTTACCGTGATCTTCTCGGGTTTGAACTGATTCAGAAGATAGGAGATCAGGCTGCTTTTATTTCTGCGGGCGGTTACCACCATCATATCGGTTTAAACATCTGGGAGAGCAAAGGAGGAACGCCGCCACCGCCCGGACACACAGGATTATATCATACGGCAATACTCTATCCGAACAGAAAGGAGCTTGCCAAAGCATTAAAAACATTGTTGAATGCCGACTATCCCCTGCAGGGAGCCGCGGATCATGGCGTTTCGGAAGCTATCTATCTTGCGGATCCTGACGGAAACGGCGTCGAGCTTTATTATGATAAACCCGAAGAGCTTTGGCCTCGAAAACAGAACGGCGAGCTGGATATGTTCACTAAGTCTTTAGACATAGATAATCTCTTGTCAGAAATCAGTGAGTAGATAAAAGACATTTATAGTATTATATACTCAACCTTCGTTCGTTAATACTTTGGATTTTAAACGAAATTGCTTAACATTCGTATATATTTTGCGATAAGATTATTTGAGGAGTTCCATAAATGATAAGCGAAGAAAATAAAAAGCTACTGTTCAGCGCTTCCATTTTTTCAGGACTTTCGACTGAACAGCTCTCCGGCGTTCTCGATGTAGCTGAAGAGGTTTCGTTTTCTGAAGGCGATGTAATTATGACGGAGGGCGAAGAGGGGGGAGAACTTTATGTTGTCATTGAAGGAAAGGTTCAAATTGAGAAGAGCGCCGGCGAAGGATCTACTATTAAAATTGCTCAGTCCGAGCAGCGCGGCATGATGTTGGGAGAGATGTCGCTTGTGGACATGAAGCCAAGATCCGCAACTGTCAGGGCCGATTCTGATTTGAAAATGGTGAGCATAAGCAGAGAATCGTTGGCTGATATATTTGACAAAGATCCGAAGGTTCTCGCTACTATATCCCTCAATATTGCCAGAGCTTTAAGCGATCGACTAAGACATTCCAACGACATGCTGACCGATTTTTTCGGCCATTTTACGGCTTAAGTATAATTTTACCTATATGGCGATTTTCTTCCATCATTTTCTGAGCCTCAGCGGCTTCTTCAAGGGGAAACCGCTCACCGATATATGGTTTGAGAGTTCCGTCGGCTACTAAATCAAGCAGCTCTTTCAGCTCATCCATCGTACCAAGATTCAGCCCCTTAATACTCAGATGCCTCAAATATGTGAATTGAATATTCAAATTTGTTTCCCGACCAGTTAGAATACCGCATAATAGCATTGTTCCGCCCTTTTTCAACAACTCCCAGCTGGTTGTAAATGTTTCAGGTCCGACATAATCCATTATAAGATCAAGACCTATGGGAGCTGTTTTTCGTATTTCTGCGGGAACATCTTGAGTTAATCTGTTGAATGCATGATCGGCGCCCAAATTTCTCATAATTTCTACCTTCTCGTCCGAACTTCCAGTCGTATAAACCGTTGCTCCGAGATGCTTGGCTATTTGTATTGCAAGCGTTCCAAGTCCGCCTGATCCTCCCCAGATAAAGAAGGATTGACCGTTCTGTAATTCGCCGACCGTTTTAATTCCATGATATGCCGTTAGCCCGGCAATGGAACAAGCTGCAGCATCTTCAAATGAAACGGAATCGGGTAACGGAATGATGTTTTCCGCCGGAGCCACAGCGTATTCTGCATAGCCTCCTTTTTTCTGCATTCCTATACATTCCCAATTAAGGCAGAGATTTCTCTTTCCCTCAAGACAGAAGATGCATTCTCCACATGTCAGAAGCGAATATACCATTACTCTTGAGCCTATTTCCACACCTTCTACACCGCTGCCTATTTCGGCGACTGTTCCTGCAATATCTCCGCCCGGAATGTGTGGTAATGTGATTTCTATTCCCGGATAACCCATTCGTACGAAAGTATCTACCCGATTTAACCCTGTTGCGGAAACTTTTATCAATACTTCGCCTTTTTCCGGCGAAGGAGTCGGATAATCACTGTCATATCTAAGAACTTCCACTCCTCCATGCTCTGGAATTATAATGGCTTTCATCTGTTTTCTACCTCTCTTTCTTTTTTTATTTAATAGGATATATTACAAAAATGAACAGATCCCAAACCGCATGCGAGATGATTCCGGGAACTATTGAGTTATACTTTAAATACAGCAAACTCCAAAAAATACCCGCTACCATCGCTGCAGCTATTAGCATTAGATTAAACGACCAAATGTGCACTAAAGAATAAAGCGTAACAGCAAGCACAAGTCCACGCCACTTGCCCCATCGCTCGGAATACCTTCTCTGCACGAATCCTCTCCAGAAAATTTCTTCTGCTGGTGCAATGACAAACAGCAATAATAAGCCTATCTTAATCGTCGATGCCTGAGATTTGGTCGAGTAAATGTTTTTAATTTCTACTTTTGCAAAATCAAAAAGTGATCTGACCGCCATGTCGCCGATAAAGAAAATCAAGTATAGAATCGCTGCCGATATTATTCCGATCCAAATATAGGATCGTTTGAATTCAAATATTTCAGCGGTTTTATCTCTTGCGAGCACAAGGGAGGTCAGTGCAAGAGAAGCTGAAAACGATGTCATCCCTATCCAGAAATTGATCAATGATTTCGTCCATGGCGAAAATAGCACGAACCACATCAAAGCCGCCGTTAACGTTAATAAATGAACCTTTCTCAAGCAGTGAAAACGATTATGAGTAATGACAGTATCAATAAAACGCCAAAGAGCAGATGCAATTGAGCGGTTTGGACATCTATCATCGCAATTGATTCGGTATCGCCGGGTCCATTACTTGATATTGTTCTTATGAGTTTGAACGCCGGTATTAAACTTAAGAATACTATGAACGACCACCGCGAAAGTATTCCATCGGTAACCATATAAATAATGGCGCTATATGCTCCCAATATAAGAAAATAGTAAAAAAATTTGGATCCGGTGTGCCCTAATAATCCAGCTATTGTTCTTGCGCCGGCTTCAGCATCATGTATTATATCTCTATGATTGTTAGCGTGTAAAATTGCTGTTACTAAAAATCCTATCGGCAATGATATTATAATTACCGTTTGAGAGGCATCACCCGTCAATGCAAAATATGAACCGAAGACCATTAAAGGCCCCATAAGCATAAATACAAGAATGTCTCCTAACGCTTTATACTTATATGCGATAGGCTTTCCGGTGTAAGCGTATCCACCGATTAATCCGGTTACTCCTATCCAAAACATTGTTTCTCCCCTCACCAAAATCAATAATAGACCCAATATTGTAGCAATCCCGAAGAGAAGCCACCCCCCTAATAACAAACTCCGCGGTGAGAGTAATCCCTCTTGGATCACACGGCTTGAGCCGAATGTATAATCTTTGTCGACACCCTTAGCATGATCGAAATAATCGCTCATAAGGTTGGTTGCTGCATGAAATAGAATTGAACAGACCAAAATGACTGGAAGCAGCTCCCACTTGACTGTTCTTTCGTAATACAGCGCTAAAACAGCCCCGACAATCACCGGAACCATTGAGGCGGTAAATGAAAATGCTCTGACCGCTTGTACCCATATGCTCAATTTGCTGCGTGGTTCTGTCGTACTGTTTTCCGTATTCACGCGACCTTCTTTCATAATTTATTCATTGTTTTTAATGAACAATAATTTTATGACTTAAACACTTCCGATTCAATAGATAATTTCATTTTTTTGCCACTCTGTCATAAACTATTTTAGAAATATCCGCAATCAGTTCTTCAGCATCCTTATGTTCTTTAATACCCCTGGTGAGAACGACAAGTGCGTAAACAGGGCCTTTCGGGGGATAAATAATTGCAACGTCGTGATCTATTTTCGTGATACTTCCTGTCTTATGTGCCACCTTCACCTCTTTGGGAAGTTTAGCCGGAATCTTTGAATTGTGAACCTGCGCTAAGAGTATCTTTCTCATCTCCGCACATGCTGACGGTGAAACTACTTCATCTTTTGCTATCGCTATCATCAATCTAAGTATATCCTCCGCATTCGTTGTATTATTCAATCCTAACTCATAAGCTTTTAAATCCTCGACACCACGAAGTACCTGCATCTCTTTAATGCCAATACTTTTAAGTGTTTTCATTATATTCTTAGCCCCAACCTCATTAATCAACAGATTGGTCGCCAAATTGCTCGAGACCGTTATCATCTGGTATGTTAAATCGTAGTAGGATGCCCTTTTACCTATAAGCTCGTAAACAGAATCATCGGAATCTTCGCCGATATCCATCGCATATTCAGAATTATCGACTATACTCTTGAATGAATTAATTACATCTATCGAATCTGTTAAAGAGATCTTTCCCTCTGCTGCCTGCTTGTATACTTCAACCATCAGCGCTGTCTTATAGGTACTCGCAGCGTGCATCTGTTTTTTTGCATTAATGAACATCTTGATATCTGTTTGCAGATTTTCATAAGCTACGGAGACTTCTGCGCCCGAAGGAGCTGATACAAGCCTGTTTTGAATCGCATGTTTCATCGTGTTTATCTCCTCTTGCTCAGAACTGCATCCTAACAGAAAAATTAAAGTAAATATCGTATAAAATCTTCTTCTTGCCGGCAATACACACATATTTATCATATTTTATCCTGAACTTAAGCTGTCGGAATCTATGGAATCAATTCCTATATTTTTAAAAAATATATTGTCCAAAGAATAGTTAAAACCGATTTTTAAACCGGTTCCAACGGTTCTATCATGAAAATATCTCTCAATAAGTGATTCGATCTGCTCCGCTTCAAAATTTCCAACAATTTTAAATGCCATCCTTGATGTAACGAATTTATCTGAACTATGCCGCTGTAGATCCTCCGGATTTATTCCATCAACCGTATTTAAAGCGGAATTGAAGGATTGATTAAATATTATTCCGATTGTCTGATGAAAAACAGGCTCAAATCGGGATTTTACGGATCTGATTGCCAGCTGGGTATAATTATCCGTAAAAATTAGCTTAAATCCTGAATCCACTCCCTCTGATCGAAGCGAGATGCCTAAAATTATCTCATTTATATTCGCCGGCAGAGAATCAGTTTCTGTCGAGTCATTCCGCAATAGAAATATTAAGGCAAAAGAGTCTGTATCCATTTTTTTAAATTCAACAGAGAGTCCATATTTAGTAAACAAATGAGATTCGCCGAATTTCAAAGGAAAAACAGGCGTAAGTACCTGTTTTTCCTTAATGATATCTCCGCTGCAACTAATAATAAATAATATCAATAACATCAGTGGCAGAAATAAATGATTTGTCATGATTGTTAAATTTACTTATCTTGGGAGCAATTAACAATTAAATAAAAATGCCCCTACTGACTGGGTTTTAAGATATGCAGGGGCATTTTTTCTGTAACAACTTACTTACGTTAACAGTTACAAAGAGTTTCACATTGTCATTGAATTAGACTCCGTTTAAGTGATAAATGTTTTACTTTATTGTCAGATATTATGATATAAGTAAAATATTTTTACTCATCTTTATCTTTCATTAAGCTGATCGGAAGTATGTTTAAAAGTCAATTTCTTTAAAAATCGGTCAATTCCCCAACAATTAATTAAATGCACCATTGCATGATATGGATATATTATTTTATTAAACACATTATATTGTATAGGTGCAACTTATTTTTGCATTTTTTCTTCTGTCTCTTTATTTATTTGTTGATTTTCTCTTGACTTCCCCTTGTCCAACTAAATATATTCCAAACAGTAAAAATTTCTAACCGGAATATGTTTACGACTTTGAGGATAAATATGAACAAAACCAAGTACACACAAAAAATCGCATCAACTCTCTTTACGATCTATCTTGTTCTCACTTTGACAGCGTGCGGCGCTATATTAAAGCCATTCGGAATAAGTGGCGATGATAATGGAGACGGGCAGGAAGTAACTCCTCTATTTCAAACCGAGCAGGGAAGCGGCGATGTTCAAGTAGTTGCGGGGCAGACTCAAGGGGGAGCTGCTGGTCAACAAACAGGAGCAATTCAACCTTCTTCGAGCGGTGGTTTAGTAACACAACGCGTCGGCGCCAGATCAACGGCACAAGATATATCTGAAATACGATTTGAAGTTAAAAGACTCCGGGCAGAAATAGCTCATTTAAATTCAGAAATTACTAATCTTAATAATCGCTCCGAGATGTGGCGTGACCCGCAAAGTATCTTCAATAAGAAAATTGTTCTGACTAACGGGACGATCTTCAACGGAAATGTTGTTTACCAGGACGAACGGCTTGTTAAGATCGAAACTCTTATCGGAAGTTTGGTTCTCCAAAGGAATTCAATAAGCAGAATATTAGAAAATAGGCCTGAATTTTCGGCGACCGATCCACTAATTTCAAAACCGATTCCGCTATCGAGCAGCCCAAACGCGGCAAGGTCGACCACGGGTGGTTATTCACCCTCATCTACTGAGAGGGGACTGGCTAACGTTGTTATAGAAAGCCCGATCAAAGAGAAAAAAGACAGAAGCGGTAATACAATTTTCAACGGTATTCTTAAAAACACAGGCAACAAACGCGCTGACTTTGTGAAAATAAATTTCATCATCAGAAAAGATTGGTCGGGAAACACCGAAACTTTTACTACATTTGTAAATGGAGCTCAATATACCTATGCAAGCGGCGTAACTACTGACACCACCCTTCCTCCGGGCGCTACGGGAACATTTGAGATTTATATTCCTCGAACTATAGGAACATTTATTGGCTATTCTTATGCTATAGATTGGGAGGAATATGAGTAAGATAATTACAATATTCCTGTTTTCAGCATCATTACTCGGTTGTGGTAGTTCAAACCCAAGCGCCAAACCGCAAACATCGCAAAACGATTTGGTCTCTCAAAATGTAGAGATTATGGATCTCCGCTCTTCTGTGATCATACTCCAATCGGAGATAATAGGGTTGAAGGAAAATCTAAAACTTGCAGGACAATTAAATCAAACCCTTCAAAAGAGAATTGAAGAGAGAAGCTCTCGATTAAGCACATTAGAAAATTATTCCAACAGATATATCACGACCAACTCGACCGAAACAGCTTCTGCCGAGTTAAACTCCGAAAATATAGAGGGTCTATACAAAACGGCCTTGACATATTATTTTGACAGCAATTATGAAGAATCTATCAGAAGATTTGAGCAGCTGATCAACGTTGATGACTCGCATAATCTTTCAGATAATTCTCAATACTGGATCGGAGAGGCATATTTCGGCTTAGGAAATTACAAAAGAGCGCTTAGTGCATTCGAAATCGTTTTGACTTACCCTCAAAGCAATAAAAATGATTATGCTCAGTTCAAAATCGGACTTTGTCTGTTAAAATTGAAAAAAGAGCCCCAGGCATATGCGGCTTTTCAGTCATTCATTGACAGTTATCCGGAAAGCGAACTTATCAGCCGTGTAATTGATTTAAGAAACGGGATACAATAATATGACATACAAATTTATTTCTGTTCTTTTTGGATTGCTCATTTTCCTCGGATGCGGTGGCGCCCAGTCGCTAAAAAAAGAACTTATTGCAACTCCTTATAATTTTATTGCGCCGGAAAACACTGAAATTTACGAAGAGACCGGGAAGGGCGGCAACGAGGATTCGTTTTTAGAAGATGATGAATTCATTCCGCACCCGCTGATACCCCTTGAGGAAATATCGAATTTTAACCGCAAAACCTCTTCCAATAGCTCATTGTATGCCGAATCGATGCACGACCTTGGTGTAGGGATCGAACAAAAGGATAATCGAAGGATCAATCCGAGTACGTTGTATGTCGCCGATCCGATGCTCGAGAGTATTCGTCAGGATCTCATGATAAAATGGGGTATAGACGAACCGGTAATCAAAGAGAATAACACTAAATCAAAGACGATAGCGGATATAGAATCCAAAATATCAAAAATTGAAAACAGCATGAAGGGCGATCTTGCTGCGCTGAGAAGTGAAAATTTAATGCTCGTCAGCAGGCTTCAAGATTTGGAAAGAAAAGTCAACACCGGTAATACCCGAGTGAAAAAGCCTAATAAGCCATCGCAGAAGAGAAAGATTATTACAAAACCTTCGCCGGCAAAGCTTTCGTATAAAGAAAGATATGATTCCGCCCTTACGAATTACCGCCTTAAAAAGTTCGATTCGGCAATAAGGAAATTCAATTCCCTGCTGGCCGAAGATAAGAGTAACAGCCTCTCCGACAATGCTCAATATTGGATAGGTGAGTGTTATTACCATTTGAAGTTTTACAGCAAAGCAGCCTCGGCGTTTGAAAAAGTTTTGGCTTTTGATAATTCAAACAAGAAGGACTCTGCGATCCTTATGAAGGGCAAAGCCTTAAAACATTTAGGCTTGAAAAAAGACGCCATAGAGCAATTTAAAACATTGATCGCTCAATACCCGCGAAGCGCATATACAAAGCGGGCAAGAGAACTGATTTCAACCATGGAAAAAGGTTAACGATCTCGTTAGCTTAATGGAATTGTTATGAAAAGATTACTATTTATAGTTGTTATCGCGATGATCGTAGTAGCGCCATCTACCGCCTTGGGTCAAACCAGGGTTGGCTTTTCAACATTTGGGGAGATGATAAACATTCCAACATCGAGCCATCTCATAGGTCCAGATTTTTTAAAATTCGGTTTTGGTGTAGAATTGAACAATTTTTCTCCTTTTCAATCATCGCAAGGAATATATTTTGATTTTGAACCATCTTCAAAGTACCGATTTGGAATTACCGCTCTGAAAAAATTTACGCCTGAGGCAGATACAACAGCCGGCGCAGCAGCAGTTGTGGAAGCTCCTCCGGAATTCGGAATATCCCTACAGAGGAACATTTTTACATACGAAAACATGTCTGTCGCAGCCGGTGTAACCAACATAATATTTACAGAATCAAAACTCAATCCTACAGACCCATCGTCTGAGCAAATATTAACGTCGAAGCTGGGTGATTTTTCGTTCTATGGAATTGTTAGCCGAGAACAGGAATTTGAGCTCTATCGCCTCCGGTGGCACATCGGAATTGGAACTGATAAGTTTGCAGCAGACGTTGCCACTGCTTCATCCTCGGCAATAGGCATTTTTGCCGGCTTTGATCTCAAGACAGCTTTTCTTCCCCAGATCGGCGGACTCAGAATTCTTGGCGAATATGACGGGAAGGGTATGAACATTGGCACGAAACTTCCGTTAACTCGCGACTATACCGTAAATCTCGGAATTATGCAGATTGAGAAAATTATTAATTTTGGAAAAACAACCGAGGCGGAATTTCCGGGAATCGCAATGGGGCTATCAATAAACTTTCCGAGAAAGATACCCGAAGAGATCCTTGAGAGACCCATAGGCTTACCGGCAGCTGGCAGAGTAGACTTGCCACCCGGGATCAAAGGAGAGCCGGGGCTGTTGGTTCCATCAGGCTACATGTCTCCGGAAGAGGTACAGTCTTTGCGTGACTCGATTAATTTTGCCGGCAAACAGATTGAGACCTTAAACGATCTGGCGTCAATGCTCAGGCAGAGAGTTAATGTTCTGCAAGATTCGGTACAGATAGTAAAAACTGAGAGGTTTGCTCTTGAGCAAAACATAAATTCCGCGCTAAAACATCTTTCACGTTCACTAAGGTATTTTTACTCAAGTCAATACCGGTCTGCACTGGAGGAAGTTGAGACGGCGATAGAATTTAATCCGAATCTTGCATTAGCCTATGCGAGACGCGGCTCAATTTTTTATAAATTAGGGGATACAGAAAGAGCCGTAATGAACTGGAATGTGGCGCTTCAGCTGGACCCGGAGTATGATGACATCAGAAATATATTACGAGCTATGGGCGAAAATCGCTTACGAGTAACTTCATTCAGGAGGTGAGAGGATAACAAAATGGATATTGCATCTTTAATAGGAATACTTGCCGGCGTAGGGGTTATCGTACACGCACTTGCAACAGGTGCAGCGCCTATGATATCATTTTACAATTTACCGAGTATCGAAATCGTACTCGGAGGCACTATTGCGGCTACGCTTTTAGCATTTCCGCTGAAGGAAATATTGAGAATAATGAACGTTACTCTTATTATTTTTAAAAAGGGCGGAACTGATACATTAGGACCTTATGTTAACGAAATTGTGGAGATTTCCCGCACTGCCCGTATGGGTGTATCTGAACTTGAAAAGAGTAAAGACTCTGTCAGCAACCCCTTTTTGAAAGATGGTATTCAGATGATCATTAATGGTTATACAGAACCTGAAATTCGTGATATAATGGAATCACGTATTGATAATAGAGAGATTCGTGAAAAGTGGGAAGAAAACATATTAAGAACTATGGCGAAATTCGCTCCCGGATTCGGTATGATGGGAACTCTTATAGGTCTGATCGGTATGCTTGTCAGTATGGGCGGAGATAGCGATCCATCCAAAACTATCGGTCCGAACATGGCAGTTGCTCTTGTAACTACCTTTTATGGCGTTCTATTGGCAAATTTATTCTTTAATCCAATGGCTGAAAAATTCAAATCAAGAATTGAACAACAGACAGTTCTTCAGAATATGGTAATTGAAGGCGTGGCAATGCTGTACAATAAAAAGCATCCCCTTGTTGTGCGTGAGAAGCTCAATTCATTCATTCCTCCGAGTGAATGGGAACGTGATGCTGAAGGTGGAGGAGAGTAACCCGTAATAACGGCTAAAATTGACCATGGCAGATACTTCAAATATCAATCCTGAACTTATCAGGAAGAAGCGGCCCAAAAAAATACCGCCCGCCGACGAAACAGAACAGTGGCTTCTTACATATGGTGATATGGTTACTCTAATGATGACATTTTTTATCCTGCTCTTCTCGATGTCGACTTTAGATCCGGTGAAGATCAGGGCATTCGCAGATGCCGTCTCTGAGGTTATGGGAGCTTCTCCTGTTGAAAGAGACCAACTTGATCTTGCAGCTATTATGGAAAAAGTTACTGATATCGTTCTTGAACAGAATATGCAGGAAAATGTCACGGTGAGTTCCAGCAAAAGGGGGGTAAATATCAGCTTTAAGGGTGATGTTGCCTTTAAAACCGGGTCGGCTGAATTATCCGATCTGGCAAAAAATCTGCTTAATAAGTTGGCTCCCGAAATAAATGCTGCGCTTCAAAATGATATACCGTTTCCAATAGCGATTGAGGGGCACACCGACAATGTTCCGCTTCGTGAAGGCGGCCTATTTAAATCCAACTGGGAACTTTCGACTGCAAGAGCAAGCGCTACTGTCAGATATCTTATCAATATTGGGGGAGTTGTTCCGCCTGAAGGACAAGGAAAGCTTTCAGCTATCGGCTATGCCGACACCTGGCCCAAACCCGGATATTCAAACGATACAGCAGAGGGTCGAGCCGCAAACAGAAGAATTGAAATAATCTTTCTAACAATAGGGTAAATCCAATGAAAATACTTTTTAAACATAGTTTGTTAACGGCGTTATTGACAATTACTCTTGCACCGCTATCGATTGTGCAGCCGCAAAATGCGCAATCTCAGCTCGCTCAAAGGATCATGCTTGAAAATCACCTGCGCACGCAGGCTGAAAACGCCTTAAAACAAGCCTTAGGAGATGAGCGATTTTTTGTAAGCGTAAAGGCGGACATCAGCTTTACACCCGCTCACCGCTCTGAACAAATTTGGGAGCCCGCGAAAAACGCAAAAGACACTGATATTTCTCAGATGGGAACAGCCGATTCAGCTCCAACCGGAATTCCGGAGAAAGACCTGCTTCCTCCAATCAGTAAATTTGATCCTGTTCTTCCCGGTTTTCCGGACATTGAAATATTGGGCGATACACAGGAGCAGGAAGAAAGATCCACACCAATTAAGACCGATGCAGAAAAGGAAGAACCTTCAACAATTGAATTAGATGAATCTATATCAGATGAAAGACCTTCGACTTTGCGTAGTTTTTCTATCGAACGAACTTCCCCGGCAATACCGGAGATATTGAGACTTGAGGTTACCGTCATGCTCGAAGACGGCGTTAGTCAAAAAGTATTGGATTCTGTAAGACCTGTCGTGCAAGTGGCAACGGGATTAGATTATCAGCGCGGCGACATTTTGGATATCGTTACAACCTCATTTGTTCAAAGTGAGGCAATTGCGCAATTAGCCGTTGAAGCTTCTATGTCTGACACGATATCGATTACAACAGAGAGCGATCTCGCCGCCAGGATGCTGGAATTGGAAGATAAACAACGTGAATCGGAAGGATTGCTACCCCTATATATAGGAGGAGCGGTTCTTGGACTTATCGTATTGCTTGTATTAGCTTATTTCTGGGGAAGAAGTAGTAAAAATCAACCCACTCTCCCGGCAGAGCCTACTAACGGCAGTGACGAGGTTCAAATGCTCGGAACACCGGCAGAAATCATTGCGGCTAAAGAAGAAAAACTGGCTGCGCTTCAATCCTCGCAGGCTCAACAGCGAGCAGCGGCACTCGAACGTGATGTACATAGAGCAGATCTTAAAAACACAAGGCAAGCCATAATTACGCTTAGCGTCGGGAAGCCTGATACTGCTACTAAAATATTGAACAATTGGATCAGCTCTGAAGAAGAGAGCGCGGAGGAATTATAATGGCTGAAGAAACGAAACTTTCCGGTCTTGAAAAAGCAGCAATACTTTTTAAGGTATTGGGGCCCAATTTAGCGCGCCCACTTTTCAAGTCACTGAACGAAACCGATATTATGAAAATTCGTTCTAAGATGGATGAGATTGGCAATGTTAGCTTTGAAAGCAGAAAGAAGGTCCTTGAAGAATTTTATTTCAATTTTATGTCCGAAAAGATGGTCAAGAGTAAGGAGCATCTTGCAAATCCTTTCGCTTTCCTCAACGACTTAATGGATGAGCAAATTCTTCTATTGTTGAGGGAGGAAACTGCAAAAATATCTGCGATAGCGCTTGCTCAACTCCCCGCCGACAGGGTAGCGAAAATTATTACGCGCTTAGATCCGGAAACGCAGGGTCAGGTAATGATAGAAATGGGTCATTTAGTCGATATCCCGCTAGAAGGAATCGAAAGTATTGCGAGCGATCTTGCGGAAAAAGCTCTCGGGCTGCCGAAATTCCACAAAATCTCAACAGGCGGAAGCGAATCATTAGCGGAGCTACTCGATCACCTTGATGTGAAAAGCGAAAAGCAGGTCTTGGATATGCTTTCAAAAGAAGATCCGCAGCTGGCAATGGATGTGAAAAAAAGCCACTTCACATTTGAAGACCTTTCGTTGATACCGGATAATCTTATGCGCGAACTGCTTCGCAGTATAGAGGCGTCTGATATAGCATTAGCTCTTAAGGGACAACCGCAGGAATTCAAAGATAAACTTTATAATAACCTACCGGAACGCGCTCAGATAATTCTCGAAGACGAATTGAGGCTTGTCGAGGGACCTCAACCGCGCAGGTTGGTGCAGAATGCCCAACAGGCTATCGTCGATAAAGTTAAAGAGCTTCAGAAGGAAGGTAAGATCAATATGGCGGATATCTTAGAATCGGATATGATCGAATAAAGATATAAACAATTTCTCTAAGGATGGGATCCTCAAAGGAAGCCCTCCCGCTTGTACTTGGGCGGGGGGGGCTTTGGGTTTCTGCTACTGCTATATTTTAATTACCGATAGCGGTGTTAAACGCTCCGAACGCCTCATCTATCCGTGTATATACTCCATCGGAATGAGCGCCGGTATAAGTGGCTGATGTATGCGTAATTCCCAATTCACCTAATAGTTCAGCAAATTTCTCGTGTTGAGCAATTATACCGAAGCCAACAACATCATCAGCCGGGTCGAAGTCGTCATTCAAGCCTGTATCGAAGTATATATTCAGAGCGCTAAAATCAGTAATTTGTTGAGCGCCAAATCCTAAATTAAATGGCGAACTGCCCGTTTTTAAAATCGTATAGACATCCTGAAGTAGCCATAAACCAAATATATCCAGCTTGACAGTGGCAACGCCGCTTGCGTCGAACACCAATGGCATGTCAACACCAAGCCAGATATCATCTGTAGAGTCCGCTATAACGGCAGAATCAAGAAACGCTACAGGATATTGAAAATTATCTGTAGGGTTGGTATCTACACCGGCGCCAAGCCAGAAATTATCAAATGTAGAAAATGCGCCGTAATGAGGTGAGAATGAGCTCGCCATTCCAAACAGTGTCAGCGTGAGCGGATTTGCCGCCCTATCAGCCGCCGCTGCCGCCAAATCAAGCACAACTGAAGTCGAATCTATCGCCATTTTTTCCGCTGCAATCCGTTCCAATAGTCTACTGTCTGTCGCTTCAAAAAGTTGAGACAGGGCAAGCGGTCCCGAATGAGACGCTACAGAGACGAACATCGTTGGATATAATAGAGCCAATTTCATGGCGCCGTATCCTCCCATCGAATGTCCCATTATACCGCGTTTTGCTCCATCTATATTATATGTCGCCTCGGCTGTTGGCATCAATACAGATATAATCAACGCCTCATAGGCTCCGAATCCTAATGCGGGGTTTGGCCCAGGATTTCTGACAGGATCGTGATCGAATGAATTGGTATAGAAACCTCCTCCAAGCGCGTTAGCCGCACTCGGCATCACGACGATTGTAGGCTCGAGAACTCCTTCGTCGATCATCCTGTCAAGAATTTGCGCCAGATCAAAACCAGTAGGCCATGAATTTTCATCGCCGCCAACACCGTGAAGTTGGTATACAACAGGGTAACCCCCTGCTCTTGTCGCATCGTAGCCGGGTGGGAGGTATACATTCGCCGTCCTTACTGCTCCCGGACCCAATGCAGGCGAAGCATCGTAGGTCAATTCTGTTACTGTCCCTGCCGGTGGCAGATCCGTTACGAAATTAGTCACTGTTTCTGATTCGCCACAACCCGACAGAGCTATCGCTATTATAAACAACAAACTATATTTTAGAATTTTCATTTTTTGCTCCTATAAATTTATTTAAAACGAGTATGCAAGACCGAGTACAAACGCCGATTCCTCTAAACTCCATACTCCCGGAATGTTAGTGCTTTCTGTCGGGTCTCCGTCAACAAGCGCGATATTAACAATTGTTTTATCATCAACAAACAATGTCTGAGCTGCAAGGTCAATCGTGATGCTGCCCATATTAAGACCAAGTCCTGCAAAAACGGAGTTTTTGGTGCCTATATCCGGAATAAAGGGACCGAGTGTTTCATCCGGTATCGGAGAACCGTCGGACGCAAAACCGAAACGCAGAAATGCCTGCCTCTCGTCGCTGTCCATAATCAGATATTCCAACCCGATCATATATTTTTTTACATCATCCCATTGCTCTACAAGATAGATCACATCATTATTTCCGTCACCGTTAAAATCTTTATTAATGTTTATCGGAATTTTATCCCATACCGACCATTGAGTCATCATAATATCCCACGTTATCAATAATTTTTCGCTTAGCTGATATCCTATTCCAAAACCGATTTCCAATGGCAGCGGAAGTGTTGTGGTGACAACATCTGATGAATTTGTGACTGATTGTCCGGAATACGCAAAAAAAGCACGTTCATAATCACCTCTCGTTGCGGAATCAAGGGCTGTGTTTGTAAGCAGCCCGCCGATAAAATTTAGCTTATCTTGGTTGTAGGGGAAATATGTTGTTGCTGTTACATCACCATCGATATCAACATCGCCGAACCATTGCACATCAACACCAATAGACAGCTTTTCTGATGCCTCGAACATAACGCCAAAGTTGAAACCGATTCCTGTTCCCGACCCATCCAAGAACGTATCTGTTACCCAATACGGATATTGATATGTGCCGAATGGTGTTTCCAATGTTGAATTATTGCTGAAGGAGGGTTGGCGGAAACTTATGTCTGCTTTTGTATAGATAAATCCAAGCCCTAATGACAATTTCTCTGATAATTCAATTGCCACGGTCGGCTGAAAAGCTATGATAGCAATATCGCTTACAGTATCAAATTCAGGATATTGAGACGATACCCAATTACCATAATTGTTGATCTGTCCCAAATTAAATAAATTCCAATCTGTTCCCAATCCGAATGGAACCGAAAGGGAAAAACCATAGGCAATCTTTGAACCCTCGGCGCGGTAGCCGAATGCAATAGATGGTATAACATGAGTTTTTTCCGTTAATGATGTGGCACTGGTAGTATAGCCATTGTTAAGACCATACAATCCGCCGTCAGCCGGAACCGGGTTAAATATGTCAGGTGTAAGATTTTTGGGCGTAAGTGTCGCAACCGGTATTACCCCAACAGCTCCAAAGCCTATTTGAAATCCATTTAGCCGTGTCATGCCGGCGGGGTTCCAATATGCAGCGCTAAAATCATTTGCCACCCCCCTAAAAGCGCCCCCGAGCGAAAATGCCCTTGAACCGACTAATTTCAAGCCTATGCCGCTCGCACTCAACTCTGTAAACGGCGCAAATAGAATAAGGCTCATTATGCTGATTCTAATTACTCGACTCATCATTTTTATCTCCTTTATAATACCAAGTGTATAAACGATTAAAAGGTCTATCCCACTTTGTCATGGGTTTTATAATCTATTATCTAACGAATTAGTTAGAAATTTATGTAATACAGCAATATTAAGTCAACTATTTTTGTTTCTTTTTTGATTCCTTGAATTAAGCCGATTCTCCAAGTAAATTCCAATTGTTGCTTAAAATTAACATTGGAATAACAGACTATTGAAATTATTTGGTTTCCATAAAATACGCGAGAATTTTTCGTTTGCCCGATTTGACAGACAAGAACTTTCCGGTTCTCTTGGAGATTTAGGCACTTTTTTACCACTAATTCTCGGTTTATCCGCGGTAGCGGGCTTGTCGTTTCCTGCGATGCTTTTTTGGGCTGGGGCTTCAAACATAGCAACTGGATTGATATTTGCCATTCCAATGCCCGTTCAGCCGATGAAAGCGATCGCCGCGGTTGCCATCTCGGAAGGAATGAACAGTGGTGAAGTTTATGCTTCCGGTTTGATAATGGCTGTTTTCATGTTACTGATCTGGTCAACCAATTTCACCAAGTATCTTGAGAGAATAATGCCAAAAGTAGTGGTGAGGGGAATCCAATTCACTATCGGTTTGAAATTGTTCGTAAAGGGCGCCCAAATGATCTATGCGAAGGAGTTCATTGCTCTCGACGGCATTATAATCGGACTCGCCGGAATCGGTTTTGCCCTATTATTTTATAACAGCAACAGAGTTCCTACAGCCCTGATATTGTTTCTTACGGGCGGTGCGATTGCATTTGTTGCCGATCAGACTCTTTTACATTCTTTACGTTTTCAGTTCTATCTTCCGAAATTCGTTGGTATAGATTTCGATAGTTTCCGCGGCGGTTTGTTCAACGGCGCCATTCCGCAGCTTCCGTTGACCTTACTCAATTCAGTCATCGCCGTGTCAGCTCTTTCTTTCAATTTGTTTCCTAAGCATGGAGCCCAAACTAGAAAGATTTCTCTTAGTGTCGGACTGATGAATCTAACTTGTTTATTCGGTGCAATGCCGATGTGTCACGGTTCAGGCGGCTTGGCTGCTCAAAGTAGATTCGGAGCCCGAACAAACGGCAGTATCCTTATGCTAGGTACTTTTAAAATTTTAATTGCTATGCTATTTGGCGCATCCATCGTCCAACTGATTTCCGCGTTTCCCGAAAGCATTCTTGGGGTTATGCTTATTGTAGCGGGAATTGAACTATGCTCAACCGTGAAAGACCAAAAAAGAACTCGTAATATATTAATCATATTTTTAATTACAACTATAGCCCTAGCTGCGGGGAGCCTGACGATTGGTTTTCTTGTAGGATTACCAGTCGCTATGTTTTCCTCCAAACAGAATCGTGAGTAATCTAAATTTGCGTACTACAAAATCTCTTTAAAAATGGTAAGGCCTCTCGATTTGTCATCGGCTTACTTTTAGGTTGAATAATAGGAACTTTGTAAATAAATTAAGGAAATTAATACTTGAAACCGTTTCATTACTCCAGAGGAAAATGTTATGAAAAAAATATTTATACTTTTTGCTGTTTCAATTGCCCTTATCTCTTGTTCGGACAAATATAGGGCTGACACAAAAGATAATATGTCTTCTCCGGCTATTGTCGAAGAAGCTCAAGAATACATTGACTCGTATACAGAAACACTATTGGTTCTTTATTATGAGGCCGCCGAAGCTCAATGGCAGTCTAATACTTTGATAATTGAGGGAGATACCGTTAACTCTCATAGAACAAATGTGGCAAACGAGAAAATGGCAAGTTTCACGGGAAGCATAGAAAATATAGAACGCTCAAGGAAATTTCTTGAAAGAAAAACAGACCTTGAACCACTTCAGGTAAAACAACTTGAAGTTATTTTATACGGCGCCGCTGATTCACCGCAGACAGTACCGGGGCTTGTGAAGCAACGGATCGCTGCTCAAACGGCACAAGTTGAAACCTTGTATGGTTTTGACTTTAAGATCGACGGTAAAACTGTAACAACAAACCAAATAGACGAGACTCTAAGATCTTCAACCGACATGGATGAGAGGCTCGCTGCCTGGTCATCTTCAAAAGAGGTAGGTGTCGAGTTACGGGATGGCTTAACCAATCTCGTTTATCTACGGAACTCTACAGTTCAAGCGCTCGGATATGATGACTATTTTCAATATCAGGTCAGCGACTATGATATGACAGTTGAAGAGATGACCGATCTAATGAATAAATTCAACAGAGAACTAAGACCCTTGTATCGGGAGCTTCACACTTATTGGAGATACGAATTAGCCGAAAAATACGGTCAGCCGGTACCGGAGATGATTCCCGCTCAGTGGCTTCCTAACAGATGGGGACAGGATTGGACCGCGCTCGTAACGGTCGAAGGCTTAGACCTGACTTCGGCGCTTGCTGATAAAGACGCGGAGTGGGTAGTTAGACAGGCTGAAGAGTTTTTCGTAAGTCTCGGATATGATACTTTGCCGGCAAGTTTTTATGAGAAATCGTCTCTTTATCCCCTTCCGGAGGATGCGACATACAAGAAAAACAATCATGCATCTGCCTGGCACTTAGACCTCCAAAACGATATCAGGTCGCTTATGAGTGTTGAGCCGAATCCATCATGGTATGAAACAACTCACCATGAACTTGGACATATTTATTACTACATGGCATACACCAATGAAAACGTTCCGCCGCTTCTGAGGGGCGGAGCGAACAGAGGATACCATGAAGCGATCGGCAGCCTTATCGGCTTAGCATCGATGCAGAAACCTTTTGTAGAAGCAATTGGGCTCCTTCCCGAAGGTGGTGAAATAAACGAAATTGAAGCGCTGATGTATGAGGCTCTTAATTATGTAGTATTTATCCCCTGGTCTTGTGGTGTAATGACCATGTTTGAAATGGGGCTGTATAACGGGGAAATCACACCGGATAACTACAATGCCAAATGGTGGGATTTCAAACAGAAGTATCAAGGAATCGTACCGCCAGGCAAGAGGGGAGAAGAGTATAACGATGCAGCGTCTAAAACCCATATAAATAATGATGCCGCTCAATACTATGATTACGCTATTTCGAATATGCTTCTCTTTCAGCTGCACAATCACATTGCGAAAAATATATTGAATCAAGATCCCCATGCAACCAACTATTTTGGCAGCAAAGAGGTGGGCAGTTTTCTTTGGTCTATACTCGAAAAAGGCGCAAGCGGTGACTGGCGTGAACTTCTCCGGGAAAAAACCGGCAGCGATCTTTCGGCAAATGCCATGCTTGAATATTTTCAACCATTAATGGCTTGGCTGCAAGAGCAAAATACGGGGAGAGTTCACACGCTTGAAGATATATAATCAGATCGATCGATTATTTGAAGATTTCTGATTTATATCTAAATAGCGATAAGCCTGTAATATCATGTGAGTTTTTTGCCCCGAAGACCGAGCGCGGATTTCAATCTCTCAACAAAGTTTTTGAGAAACTTAAACAAGCATCCCCTGCATTTTACTCTGTAACATATGGCGCGGGAGGTGGAACGGCTCGCCCTACGCTTGAACTCGTATGCAAAATTCAGGATGAATTCGGAATAACGTCCATGCCGCACCTCACGTGCGTAAATCATTCAAAAGAATATCTGATAAACTATGTCCTGGAGCTGAAAGAGAATGGAATAAATAATATTCTGGCTCTAAGAGGCGATATGCCAGACAGTGATGGCTTTGTGCCTCATCCTGAGGGTTTAAGGTTTGCCGCCGACGTCGTTGGTCTTGTGGGAGAATTGAACCATTTCTGTATCGGTGTTGCCGCTCATCCAGAGGGACATCCTGACTCAACCTCACTTGAAGAAGATATACAATATCTAAAAATTAAGCTGGACGCGGGGGCGGATTTCGCGATTACACAGTTCTTTTTCGATAACGAATTCTATTTCAAGTTTCTTGAAATGGCGCGAAATATCGGAATTGACAAACCGATTATACCTGGTATAATTCCGTTTATTAATTCCAATCATGTCATGAAATTTGCTAAAATTAACGGCACATATATTCCCGATTTACTTAAAGAACAAATGTTTGAAGCTGGTGATGATCGGAAGAGATCTACAAAATTGGGTGTTGAACAAGCCGTTAAGCAATGCCGTGAATTGCTTGATAGCGGTGTTCCAGGAATCCATTTTTTCACTTTAAACAATTCAAAACCAACCCTTTCGGTACTCCAAAGATTGGGAATAAATTAAATTTTAGCCCAATACAAAAAACTATCGTTTTAAGAATACTTATAAGTTGACCTCACGGAGATCGCTATATTATTATCAACACTGATTATTTAAAAGAATTAAGGACTGTTACATATGTTGATGGGTGACAAACAAGAAAATAATTCGGGGGAAATACTCAAAAAATCCCTGGACGGCTATCATGGCTATTTTGAAATTAAAATCAGAAAGAATAGCACCACGGTATTTACTAACGAAGCTCAAAAAAAATTATCACCAATTTCAATATATGCCGAAAAGATTGAGACCCGATTCGGCAAGGTTAGACGAGTTGATTATTTAAAGATATTTGCAGAAATGAAAAATTCTACCTAAATAACTTTGACACACAATTTTTTTCTACCCGATTTCTTTCTAAACTCGAATCGGATAAAATTTCTAAACTAGAATTAGAGCTTTTGTCAAAACTTGATGATACATTGATTTCGATTCAAAAAGAAAGCAATCATGAATTTTTACAAGAAATTGAAACCGCTATTCCCGAATTGGAGCAGAAATTTGATAAAACAACTGCCCTTTTTGAAGAGAGGGCGGCACTAATAAATCAATATTCTGAAAGACATAATAAAATCACCGGCGCTCTCGATGACATTGACACTCGTCTTAAAAACATGGATCACAGCGCTTCAATTTCAGATTTGATCAATACGGTTGAAAATGAACACGCAAACCTTCTGGCGATCTCCGTTGCATTAACGGAACTATTTTTGAGTCATCTTCCTTCATTTAAAAAAATATCCGAACACTCTCAAGAGTATGAGATGGCTGTGGAATATTTTAATGAATTTATGAATATCATTAGTAACGCAAAGTCTCATTATTCAAGAGGCACACTACATTTTTCGGATAGAGATTAGGTAAAAGAGATTGTAAAGTCGTCCTGAAATCTTTCAGAAATTCTGAGTGATATAAAAAGCAAAAAGTCCGAAGCTGATAGAAAAGATGAAGCTGACAAAAGGCGGTCTAAGCGAATTAAGCTTTTATTAACTATCTCCGGCGTATCATTAGTAGCGGCAGGCGCTGCATATTACTTCTTAAAATAATTTCTATCATTCACTTTCTCTCATATTAAATCTTCTCCGCTGAACAGATCCAATTCAGTCCAAATCCACCTGTTTTGGCGGGAAACTGTTTTGCCGTTGCAATTATTAGCGCCTTTGTAACCCCTAGGGCTTGGTTCAGATTAGCCCGCTGTTCATCTTGCATGGTCAGCATTCCGGAAAGTGCCGATAGCCACTTGTAAGCTCCGTTGGTTTCGAGCATAAATTTCAGCCGACGCTCATATGAGTCGGGCGTTATTCTTTTAGGCCAATATAACTCGTTAATTTGTGAAGAAGAATTTCAGATCATTCTTCGAGTTCTGCATCAGGCGCTTCTTCGCTGTTCTCATCTTCATTATTCCCAACCTTTTCCATAACCCGGGTGACAGATGCAATAGAATCATTTTCGTCAAGCCTTATAAGTTTTACACCCTGTGTCGCCCTGCCGATAGATCTAATCTTGGATACCGATTGACGAATCATAATTCCTCTTTGTGTAATAATCATCAGGTCGTCCGTATCCACCACCTCTTTAATAGAAAGCATTTTTCCTACTTTTTCCGTTGTACGAATAGTGAGAACTCCCTTTCCACCTCTTTTTCTCAGCGGATAGGCATCAATCCCCGTTCTTTTGCCAAATCCATTTTCACTGACGGCGAGAACTGTCCCGGATCGTTTTATCACTATCATCCCAATAACCCTATCCACGTCATCCTGGAGCCTCATTCCGCGAACGCCTCTCGTTTTCCGACCCATGGGTCGAGCGTCAGATTCATTGAACCGTATCGCCTTACCGTATAAGGAGCCAAGGATCACATCGTTTGAACCGTCGGTCAATCGAGCTTCGATCAGCTTGTCGCCCTCTCTGATATCTATCGCGTATATACCGCCCTTCATCGGTCTCTTATAGGCGGATAAAACCGTTTTCTTCACGAGTCCGCGTTCTGTAGCCATCAAAATGTAGTGGTCGTCATCAAATTCACTGACAGCGAGAAAAGCCTGTGGATTTTC
Organism: Fidelibacterota bacterium MT.SAG.2; assembly: GCA_004402915.1. Taxonomy (GTDB): domain Bacteria; phylum Fidelibacterota; class SORT01; order SORT01; family SORT01; genus SORT01. The sequence continues at coordinate 18,283 of SORU01000011.1, read as the reverse complement.
ATCTTTTTCTAACTGAAGAATGTTAATTATAGCACGCCCCCTTGATGCCCTGCCAGCCTGAGGGACTTCATGCACTTTCAGCCAATGACATTTTCCTCTATCCGTAAAAATAAGAAGATGGTGATGCGTTGAAGCAACGAATAGATGTTCAACATAATCGTCTTCTTTTGTTGACGCCCCCTTAAGGCCTCTTCCTCCGCGCCCCTGTCTTTTGAAGCCGCTGACCGGGAATCTCTTAATGAATCCGTTGTGAGAAATGGTGATCACCATATCTTCCTGGGCGATCATGTCTTCGATAGAGAATTCACCCTCATCTTCAACGATATCCGTCCTTCTATCGTCACCGTATTTTTCAGTTATTTCAATGAGCTCCTCTTTTACTATCTCCATACGCAATTCTTTATTAGAAAGAATGGAAGTGAGCTTTTCTATCAGCTTGAGCAGAGCACTAAGCTCGTCCACAATTTTTTTCTGCTCTAACCCGGTTAGGGCGGACAGTCTCATTTCAAGAATCGCTTTCGCTTGACGCTCTGAGAGATCGAAAGATTTCATCAATTTAGTTCTGGCAAGTTCGGGAGACTCGGATTTCTTTATTATTTTTATAATTTCGTCAATATTATCAAGAGCTATCTTCAATCCTTCAAGTATGTGCGCCCTGTTTTCTGCTTTATTTTTCTCAAATTTTGTTCTTCTTAATACGACCTCATGCCTAAACCCTATGAAGGGAAGAAGCGATTCTTTAAGATTCAATAATTTTGGTTCGCCGTTCACCAGGGCAATAAAGTTTACCGAAAAGGTATCCTGAAGTTGGGTGTGTTTGAAAAGCTGATTTATGACAACATCTGGAATAACGTCCCTTTTAAGATCCATTACAACCCTGATACCGTCTCTGTCAGATTCGTCTCTGATGTCACGTATGCCTTCAATCACCTTATCCCGCACTAAGTCTGCTGTTTTTATAATCAAATTTGATTTATTCACCTGAAATGGTATTTCAGAGATAATAATTGATTCCCTGCCGTTTTTCGACACTTCAACGCTAACCCTTGAACGAACTTTTATGCTTCCCCTGCCTGTTAAAAATGCATCCCTAATTCCTTTTTTGCCGTAGATTATCCCGCCTGTCGGGAAGTCCGGCCCGCTTACAAATTTCAGTAATTCTTCTATCTCTATATCCGGATTATCTATAATAGCTATTATTGCATTAGAAATTTCTCTCAAATTATGCGGTGGGATATTTGTTGCCATTCCTACGGCTATCCCGCTTGTTCCATTCATATGGAGCTGGGGCAATCGCGTCGGGAGCACAGTCGGCTCTTCAAGCGTATCGTCGAAATTCGGAATAAACTTTACCGTATCTTTATCAATGTCTTGCAGCATCTCTTCGGCTATCTTGTGCATCTTGGCTTCTGTATACCTCATCGCCGCCGCGCCGTCTCCATCAACAGACCCGAAATTCCCCTGCCCTTTCACCAAAGGATATCTAAGTGAAAAATCTTGCGCCATCCTTACGAGAGAGTCATAGATCGCGGTGTCACCATGCGGATGAAACTTACCCAAGACTTCCCCGACAATTCTTGCGCATTTTTTAAAGGATTTATTCGCTCTTAATCCCAATTCATCCATGCCGTAAAGTATTCTTCTATGAACAGGCTTCAACCCGTCCCTCGCATCCGGAAGTGCCCTTGAAACGATTACTGACATAGAATAGTCGAGATACGAGTTTCGCATTTCATCAACTATCTCAACTGGTAATATCTTATCTCTATTTACTGCCATTCTTAAAATTTATCCCCTAAACGTCTAAGTTCTTTACATATTTTGCGTTTTCCTCAATAAACACCCTTCTATGCTCAACGACTTCACCCATTAACTCTGAAAATGTTTTATCAGCGATCGCTGTATCTTCCATCATAACCTGCAATATCGTTCTGACTTCAGGGTCCATCGTTGTTTTCCACAGCTGATCAGGATTCATCTCTCCAAGCCCCTTATACCTCTGTATGTCTATTTTTTGCTTTCCATTGCTTTTAAATCTCTTTGTAATAGCTTCCCGCTCTTCTTCATTATAGGCGTATTCTTGTTTTTTCCCGCTTTTGATCCTGTAGAGAGGGGGTTGCGCGATATATATATGTCCTCCATGTATAAGCTCTCTCATGTGTCTGAAGAAAAACGTCAGCAGTAGTGTCCTGATATGGGCGCCATCAACATCGGCATCTGTCATTATTATTATTTTTCCATAACGGAGTTTCTCTATATCAAAATCTTCCCCGCTTATGCCGGTGCCAAGCGCTGTGATAAGAGTCCGTATTTCATTGTTTCCGAGGATTTTTTCTAATCTTGCCTTTTCAACGTTAAGTATCTTTCCCCTAAGCGGAAGTATCGCCTGATACCGCCGATCTCTTCCCTGTTTGGCAGACCCGCCCGCCGAATCACCTTCTACGATATAGAGCTCGGTGAATTCCGGATCTCTCGTAGAACAATCGGCAAGTTTTCCGGGAAGATTACCGGAATCGAGCGCCGACTTTCTTCGTATGAGTTCCCTTGCCTTCCGTGCCGCGTCTCTGCTTCTTGCAGACAGGAGCGCTTTTTCGATGATTTTTTTTCTGATAGGCGGATTTTGCTCAAAAAATTCTGTTAGCTGTTCATAAACAACGCTGTCAACAATTCCTTTAATTTCACTGTTTCCAAGCTTTGTCTTTGTTTGACCTTCAAATTGTGGCTCAGAAACCTTGATGGAAAGAACCGCCGTGAGACCCTCCCGGCAATCATCCCCCGATAATCCACTTGACCCGTCTTTTATCTGCCTGTCCTTAATGGCAAAATTGTTGAGAACGCGGGTCACCGCTGCCTTGAATCCGGAAAGATGCGTACCTCCCTCAATAGTATCTATGTTGTTGACGAACGTGAATACGTTCTCCGTGTAATTATCCGTATATTGCAAGGCCATCTCAACCGGGACACCGTCACGCTCCGCTTCGAACCAGATAACTTTATTATGAATGGGATGCCTGCTTTCATTCAGATAATCGACGAATTCTATCAATCCTTTTTTAGCAAGAAATGTTTCTGATTTACCATCTCGTTCGTCTGTGAGCGTTATCTCCAAGCCTTTGTTTAAAAAAGCAAGTTTATGCAATCTTTCGGCTATTACCTGATAATCAAAATATATATTGGTGAAAATTTCTTTGTCGGGCATAAAAGTCGTTTTTGTGCCGGTTTTTGGGGTCTTGCCGGTTACCTTTAATTTAGCCTCGGCATCTCCACGCACATATTTTTGATAATGTATTTGTCCATCGCGGGCGACCTCCACTTCACACCATTCCGACAGCGCGTTCACTACAGAGACACCAACGCCATGAAGACCGCCTGAAATTTTATATGAATCTTTCTCAAATTTACCGCCGGCGTGGAGGATCGTCATTACAACTTCAAGTGCTGAAATTTTTTCTTCAGGATGAATGTCCACAGGAATTCCTCTGCCGTTATCCTCCACCGTTACACTTTCATCCTTATTTATGCTGACCGATATATTCGTGCAATGCCCGGCAAGAGCCTCGTCAATGCTATTGTCAACCACCTCGTTCACGAGATGGTGCATCCCCCTTTTTCCAATGTCGCCGATGTACATCGCCGGTCGTTTCCGAACCGCTTCAAGCCCCTTGAGCACCTGAATTTGTTCCGCGCCGTATTTTTCGGAACTGTTTATTTTCTCTTTTGTCATATCTACCTGAATATTATGTCTTTAATGGCATTTTCGCCTATCAGATCATTTATTTTCATAATTATTTCTTCTTTTCTGTCCAAGAGTTCTTTCCTCCAGGATTCATTAGAAACGATTACAATGATCTTGTTCTTTTCTATATTTTCAAGCGTCGTATTTGAATTTATGAGATCTCCAACAGCTTCTTTCCATACGTCTCTCGCCCTGTCTGATAAAACGGATTGCTTAATTCCAATTCGTTCTACCACCTCTTCCAATGCTTCCGAGAGCCAGGGCATTAAGACAGACCTATCAAGTTAACTTTAAATCCCACCTTGTCCGACCACTCTTCATAGTTTGTAGTAGTTATGATTACCTGTCCGATTCCATTGATATATTTTACCGTTTCAATCGCTCTCTTTCTGTCCAACTCCATGAACACATCATCGAGCAGATATATCGGCTTAATACCGGTTTTTTTCTCTATAAACTTGCCCTGTGTTAATCTCAGCGCTATCATAAATGATTTGTTCTCACCCTTAGAGCCATATTTTTTTAGCGCTCTATCATTGATCTTGAAGATAAGCTTATCGCGGTGAAGCCCTTTTGTAGTAAAGCCCATATTAAAATCATTAGCTCTTCTTAGTTTAAATACTTCCATAATTTCGTTTTTTGTACCGCTTACCGAAGGACGGTATTCAATAGTGCCTTCTTTTTTACCTTCATTAAGGTCATTGAATATCTTTTGAAATTCCGGGAAGATCTCGTTAATAAAATTTACCCGATCCTCCCATATAGAACTGCATAGCTCGCCTAATTGCTCTTCTAAGGCATCGAGAGTGTTCTCGTAAGATTGTCTTCCGGAAGCTGCCATGTTGATGGCGGCGTTCCGTTGCTTAAGGACACCACGATACGACATTAACCGGCTAAGATGATTTTTATTTACCTGAGACATTGTCATGTTCATAAATTTTCTTTGTCCTGATGGGGAACCTATTGTAGTTATAATATCCTCCGGTGAAAGCAAAACAACAGGATGTCTTCCGATCAGATCTCTCGAATTTTCCAATAATTTTCCATGACTTTTTATCGCCTTTCCACCGTTCTTGGAAAATGAGATCGAAATATTTTCCCTTACCCCGTCATCCGAGACAAACGTTCCCTTAGAGACAAAGTGATCGGAATTGAAATGTATTGCTTCTTCGTCTCTATTTGATCTAAAACTTTTTGATAATGAAAGGTAGTGAACAGCTTCTAAAACTGAAGATTTACCTACACCGTTATTACCGGTGATAATATTTATTTTATCGGAGAAATCTGTTTCAAATTTTTCATAACTTCGGAAATTTATCAATCGCAAATTTTCAAGATGCATCACCGTGGTTATGTTACGCTTCTTCTGTTAGTCGAATCGGCATTAAGAGAATAGTATAATCTTCATTTTCAGCCTGTTCGGCTGGATAAACCAATCCTGCGCTAATTGGCGCCTTTAAGCTCATTATTAACTCTTCCGTATCTATCTGTCTTAAAATATCTTTTAAATATTCAGAATTGAACCCTATTTCTATGTCTTCTCCACCATATTTACAATCTATGTCCTCTGCTCCGGACCCGCCTGATTCAGGATCAGCAGAAGAAATCTTAATATTATTATTAGAAACTGTCAGTTTTATTTGCTGTGTAGTTTTGTTAGCGAAAATTGAAACCCTGACTGCTGACGCTAAAAAATCTTCTACCTTAACATTAAGTTCTTTATCATTTTCAGACGGTATTACGCTGTTATAATCAGGATACTTTTCATCAATAATCCTCGTGTAGAATTTTGTGCTTCCTATTGTTATCATAACATGATTTTCTGTGGCAGTGAAGCTGTTTTCTTCATTCCCTGACAGCGCATTTAAGATAAGACTCAAAAACTTTTTAGGAATTATTATCCTTTTATCTTCTTTAATTCCTGTATTCTTGTTTATAGTAAGTTTTGCAAGCCTATGACCGTCAGTAGCTACTGTCGTTAAGTTCTCATCATTAAATTCAAATAGTACTCCTGTTAACGCAGGTCTAAGCATATCAGCGCTAACAGCAAATGAGGTCTTATCAATAATTCTGTGCATCGTTTCGTTATCAATATTTATTGATTCACCATTTTCCAAAGTAGGCACAGCTGGAAAATCTTCAGACGACTTACCTGCAATACTATAACTACCACTTGAAGATTTAATTGTTACAAAATTCTTGTCATCCGAACTAATCGTTAATTCTCCTTGTGGTAAAACACCAATCAGGTCATTCAATAATTTTGATTGAATTGCAACAGTTCCATTCTCAGAATCAGTTACGTCTACTTCACTACTAATAGTAACTTCAATATCCGTTGCCAAGACTCTAAGTTTTGAGTTTTCAACGCTTAATAACACACAAGTTAAAATTGGAAGAGTAGATCTGACAGGCACTACCCTATTTGCCCTCTGAAGCTCCTTATGAATTATCTCTCTCTCGATTGAAAACTTCATTAATTAATTCCTTTTAAGGTCATCTTAATTTAATTGAATACAACTATTATTTATAGACTTATAATTTACGAATTTCTCAGAAATTGACAACTAATTAATTAAAGATTAGTAATAAAACAGAGATATTAATATAATTATATTAATAGTGTTAACATTGTATAATAGTACTATATAAGTATAATAATAATCTATGTTTAGACTATGTTAATATATCTATAATAATGTTAATAAATACCAACCTTATCAAGAAATAATTTTATACTTTTACACATGTGTATCACAATTGATTCTGTCACTATGGATATAACAAAATATCAACATGATTACACACACATTATCAAGAAGTTTTTCACATTTTTATATCTATATAAACTTCATCTCTTATGGAATCGAGCCATTCATTATAAACTTGTAATCTTTTATTTCTTATTACAATTGACTCCAATTCATACCAGTTATCTTCGAGTGTAAGTTTTCCACCTTCTCTAATATCAATTGATTTAATAATATGATATCCATAATCGGTTTTAATGGGCTTACTTATATTTCCAACTTTTAATGTGTCCAATACTTCTGCAAACTGAGGAATGCTTAATGACGTCAGATCATACCAGCCTAAATTTCCATTATTTATTGCAACTTCAGGATCATCACTGTATTCACCGGCTACATCTTCGAACGATTCTCCGGATATAATTCGAGCGCGTAAATCTTTAAGTAATATAACAACTTTGTCCTCATCATATTTACCTGTTTTAGGCATGATCAAAATATGCTTGACGTTTATCCTCTCACCGCGCCTTTCAATAAGTTTTATAATATGATAGCCGAATTCTGTTCTTACAATTTCACTTATATCACCTGGAGAAAGGGAATATGCCGCTTCTTCAAATTCAGGAACAAGAGTTCCCCGTTTCATAAATCCAAGTTCTCCGCCGTTTAATGCAGAGTTAGTATCATCAGAATATAGAGAGGCTAATTCGGAAAAATCTTCTCCCGATTTTATCGTTGTTAGAATACTGTCTATCTTATTTAGAGCTAAGCTGTCAGCATTGGAACCGGCTTTTATCTCGATGAGAATATGACTGATCTTAACACCTGGATTTATCTCGGGAAGGCTGTCGGTATATTGACTGAAAAATTCTTCAACCTCTCTTCTTCCAACGGTTATATCATTAAATTTCTGCTGTTGAATTTTTTCCACTAATCTCTGTTTTCGAATTTCCTCTCGATAATTTCTTCTTAATTTACTAATCGGATAACCTAATATTTCTTCGGCTTTTTCTCTCGAACCCACCCTTTCAATTATACCATCGATCTGTTCGTTTAGAGCTTGTTCAACCTCTTTTTCGCTAACCTCTATGCTGTCGAGTTCTGCGCGGTCAAGAAGAATTTTCTGATCGATCATTGTCTCAAGAGTTTTCCTCCATATACTTTGATATCTATTCGGATTTCTTGAAGGATCGATTCTCATGCGCAGCGCTTGAGTTTGAGCAAATTGATCTACTTCGCTTTTGAGAATAATTTCATCGCCAACAATTGCTGCTATTCCGTCAACTATTTGTGACTTTAATGAACTTGAGCTAATTACCAGCGAGAATAATAGTATGATATTTAAAATATATTTATTCAAAATACGATTCATTAATGTAATACCCTGTTGAAAGCCTTAGGCTGTCTATGATTTGATAATATAAAATATTTTGTTTCTTAACTTTAATTTTTTGAATTATTTCATCTCTCACCTCATGAGCAGGTATCAAAGATTCTTCCTCAAATCTATCTATTATTTGAAGAAGATGGTAGCCATATTCAGTCTCGATCGGTCCGACTAAATTAGATCGAGATCCAAATGCAGCTGATGAAATTTCTTCTATGACATCATCTCTACTAAATGTTCTAAGCGTGCCGTGGAATCTGTTTAATAGATTTGCCATTTTTTCTTCATTGCTCGTCAGCAGTGCGTTCTTCAGATCCATGGCAGATTCTTTATTAGCAAATAAATAATGATACGCCCTTATTTGCCGCTTATCTCTAATAAAACTTTCAATATTGTCGTTATAAAAAGACAATATTTCGGCATCTGTAACAAGTGGAATTTGACGGTATCTGTGTTCTAAATAGCTGTTTGCAAGCAACTCTCTTTTGTAATTTTGTAAATTATTGTTTAGCATTTCAGAGTCAACAATATCCTTTTGCTCGGCAACTTGAGCAAGGATCTCTCTATTGACCCAATCTTCTGCTAAGATTTTTAGCCTGTATTTATCAACTTCAGGATTGGAAATCATATACGAAAGACCGTGATCCGTTAATTTAGAATTTTTAACACTTGCAATCAGAATATTTCCAACGGTGGTTTCATTTTCTCTGTCTGCTGACACAATCATTATGGTTATCAGAGAACCAAAGAGAATAACAAATAGACTAAATATTAATTTCTTATTCAACGGTTCCTTCGGCGACTGTATTATCTAAATTCTCGTAGTAGTATTGAGGCTTATATGTGTCAGTAAGGTAACTCGAGAATATTTTAGCGTGTCGGCGTTTCTCGTAATTACGGAAATCAACAAGAATCTTGCTTCGTACATCCTCCAAGGGTCGATATTGAGGTTCTTTGACAGAAATAACTTTGAAGAAAGACCAGTTCTTACCAACCTTGAGCGGCTTAGAAATTTCGTCAACATTCATTGAAGAAATTTTCTTGCCGATTTTTCCCATTTGAAACCGGGTGACCTCCTTTATTATACCCAAGCTTTTTTCAACATTTTTTCTATTGCTGAACTTAACCGCCAGCTCTGTCATGTCGGCGCCGTTTTGCGCAAGAGCATAAAGGGAGTCCGCAAGATTTTTTTCAGTTACAAGAATCTCGACTATATCAGATTTTCTTTTTGTAAGATAGTTGTCTTTATGCTCATCATAATATTTTTGAATATTACCATCTGAACTGTTCAGCTTATCTGTTATTACAAATTCACGCATCTCTTGCCAAACAAAAGCCCTCTCTTTTTTCTTGAAATCATTTCTGAATTCCGGTCTTTTGTCGTAACCGGAATCGAACCCGAGTTTTGTAATGATTGCTTTATTAACTTCTCCAACGACAATTTTCTTAATCAATGAGGTGTCAGCAAGGGTGTTAAGCGTCCGGCCGCCAGTAGGATTTTTTAACAGATCAATTAATATCTGTGTTGTGATCTCTTTGTCGGAATATGTTGCAAGTGGGCCGAATTGCATTTGTTCTTGCAAAAATCCTACCGGACTATTACGCAATGAGCCGGAACTTTTTGTTTGTATGAATGTAAATATATTTTTTACCAATATGTCGATTCTGTCGGAATTTATCAATGTACTGGCGATAGTATTCAATGAATCGACAAGAGCTTCTGCGGCATTTACCATATCAACATTTTTTAGGGTATAAAGCTTGTTTCTTAGTTGGCCCTCCATTCTGTTAAATGAACCCAATTCAACGGACTTAACGCTGTCTACCCAAATAAGATGATACCCGTAAGAACTTTCAACCGCGCTTGACAATGTGTTTATCGGAAGGGAAAATGCAACCTCTTGGAACGAATCTTCCATTTGACCCCATTCGAAAAATCCAAGATCGCCACCATTAACGGAGGTCGGATCCTCCGATAGGCTGTCGGCAAACGAAATAAAATCTTCATTGTTTTTTATCTTTGCTCCAATCTCCGTTATTAAGAGAAGGGCGTCGGTTTTTGACCGTGTGATCTCTGATGGCGGCGCTAACGATCCTTGATATGTAATCAATATATGGCGACCGGAAACCTGTTTTTTTAGATTCTCATAAAGCTCTCTCCGTGCTTTTTCGCCTGCAAACCTGTCCAATATCTCTCCGCTATAAACTAAATTAACCATTCCGCTTTTAGTATATGCATCCATCTTTTCTATGATAGTGTCATTTTTATGAAAACCCTTTTTATAGCCCTCTCTGATATACATGTCACGCATGACATAACTTGTTAAGCGTTTCTTGCGAAACTCAAGCCCCCCTTGGAAGAAAGTTGCGCTGTCCTTAGGGCTAATAATATCATATAAGTATATGTATTCATTGCCAATTTTGGCGACAATGGGCCCCATGTCTGATGGATGTTTCTTTGAACAGCCGGCGATGATAGATACCAGGAGCATCAGTATAGTTATCGAACGAAGTTGATACATTAATTTTGTTCCTTCAATTTATTATTTATTATTGTCTATCTATTCAAGTTAATTGATGATGATAAAAGTTTCAACAACGAACTGGCTGATTCGAGTGTATTATTAGTATCTAATTCAGCTTGAAGATAGGTCTTTTCCCCTGCTTTTATTGATATATTATATTGTTCTATTCCATTTGTACGGGATAGAATTTTGAAAAACTCGTCGTTGGATGAAATATTATCAGAATTTCCTATCAGACCCGTTAGTGTTGAGCGCTTAATAGAAATAGATTTTATTTGCAGGGCAGAGGCTAAGATTTTTATATTAGTTAATTCTAATAAATTTCTTGCCTCGTTCGGCATTGGGCCAAACCGGTCTAACAGCTCGGAGGAAATTGAACTAACTACCGAAACTGTAATTGAAGAAGACATTCGCCTGTATAGATCTATTCTTGTCTCTCCATCCTCTATGTAAGTTTCGGGGAAATAGGCATCAATGTCGCAATCAATTTCTGTCATCACCTTGAACGTGGAAGTAGTTTCTATCCCGTAGCTTTTTTTCATTTCCTCCACTGCTTCGTTTATGAGTCTGTTGTACATATCATATCCAACAGCCTCCATAAACCCGCTCTGCTTGGTTCCTAATAAATTTCCGGCGCCCCTGATTTCGAGATCTTGCATGGCAATATTAAAACCGACACCTAGCTGCGTAAAATTTTCGAGCGTTTTCAGTCTTTTAATAGCAGTCTCGGTTAATTTGTGAGCCGGAGGTATCAAGAGATAAGCAAATGCGCGACGGTCAGAACGTCCCACCCTGCCGCGGAGTTGGTAAAGCTGAGATAATCCAAACTTGTCTGCCCTGTTAACAAGGATCGTGTTCACATTTGGGATATCAAGCCCGCTTTCGATTATCATGGTACTTAATAAAACTTCGTATTCTCCCGCCATGAACTTAGACATTATAGCCTCAAGCTCTTTGGGTCTCATCTGACCGTGAGCAACACATATTCTTACTTGAGGAACCCATTTCCTAAGAATGTTATATATTTTATCTATAGTTTTGACCTCATTGTGAACAAAAAAGACTTGACCGCCCCTTTCTACCTCTTTGAGAATGGCATCACGTACCAAGCCCTCTTCAAGGGAGGTTATTTCTGTATAAATTGGTAAACGGTTCTTTGGAGCCGTGTTGATGTTCGAAAGATCACGGGCGCCTAAAAGCGAGAAATTTAAGGTTCTTGGAATCGGCGTCGCCGACATGGAAAGAGTATCGACCGAAAGCCTCATCTCTTTTAATCGTTCTTTCTGTCTCACTCCGAAGCGATGCTCCTCGTCTATGATGAGAAGCCCAAGGTCTTTAAAAATAACATCCTTGCTTAATAGGCGATGAGTTCCGATCAATATATCAACACTGCCGGCCGCAAGTCTTGAGAGGATTTTGGATTGCTCTTTCTTGCTCCTGAACCTGCTTATCGATTCGACATTAACCGGAAACGGAATGAGCCTTTCTTTGAATGTCATAAAATGCTGCTCAGCTAATATTGTTGTCGGCACTAAAATAGCGGTCTGTTTGCCGTTAATCGCACACTTAAAGGCGGCACGGAGAGCAACTTCCGTTTTTCCAAATCCCACATCTCCGCAGAGAAGCCTGTCCATCGGATAGTTTTTTTCCATATCGGATTTGACCTCTTCAATTGCCTGCAATTGGTCCTCGGTTTCACTGTAAGGAAAACTGGATTCTAATGCCCACTGCATATCTTCATCGCCGCTGAATGAGAAACCCTTCGAGTTTAATCTTTTAGCATAAAGCTCTACTAAGTCACGGGCGATCTTTGATATGGATGACTTAGTATTCTTTTTAAGCCTCTCCCATTCACCGGTTCCTATCTTATTTAACTTTGGTGTTATTCCCTCCGCGGTTTTATATTTTTGTATTCGATGAAAATTTTCAACAGGAAGATAGATCTTATCGTCTCCCGCATAAACAATCTTCAGACACTCTCTCATGGCACCTTGTATATTTATTTTTTCCATGCCGCGATATTTCCCAATCCCGTGCTCAATGTGAACGAGATAGTCACCAATCTTAATACCGGCTACATGCCGGATGGGCGCGCTAAAAGATGAAAAACTTAAAAACGAACGCCGCTTTCGATGTCTGTCAAAGATCTGATGGTCTGTTAATAAGTGAAAATTTGCAGAAGGCAGATGAAATCCTCCGGACATGGGAATTGGCAGAAGAAGAACATCTTTCTCTCCAATTAAATTGTTCATACGTTCCATATGAATTTCATTTTCGCAAGATATAATAATGGAATCGTTTAAGTTAGACCACTTGCGTAAGTCGGCTGAAAGGGCGTTGACCGATCTGCCGTATCCGGATTGCGGCAGACTGCAGAAATCCAAAGCGTCTTTAGACGAAAAAGATTTTACATTTATGCCGCGGAACCGAGCGATCTCTTTTCTGAGAAGCCCAAGATCAAGACTACTCTTTTTTTCATTCAGCAATTCGAGCTTCTCTTCCTGTTCGATCCAGACCAATGATTGCTCGGGTAGAACAGATAAAATTCCTCCGGAAGCTCCATCGTTTGCGAAAATAGCTAACCGTAAATCAGGCAGTATCCGTATGTTTTTTATGTGTTTACGTGATATTTGTGTGACAACATCGAATTCTCTCATAGACTCAATTTTGTCTCCAAAAAACTCGATACGCACGGGATGTTCAAATGAGATGGGAAAAATATCCACAATTCCACCGCGTATGCTAAAATCGAATGGTCTTGATACCATCTTCTCCGATTCGTAGCCGATGTCAGTAAGCTTCAATTTAAGATCATGCAAATTAATCTCTTTGCCAACTAATATATCAATTGACGATTCGATAATTTTTTCGGGCGGTGTAACAAATTCTGTGAGCCCGCCGAATGTTGTCACCAGAATAACAGGCGTTCCTTTCTGTATCGAGTTAAGCGCTTGAGATCGAAATGAAAGCAGTGTAAGAGCTTCCTGTCCGACTGATTTACCCGATTCGGGCAAGAAATAAACAAACTCTTTTCCAACGAGAAGCTCAAGATCGTCTCTAATCGCTTCGGCATCTTTCAATGTTGGCGCAGCGACTAATGTGCATTCGCCTGTCTGGTGAAAAGCGCTTTTAATTAAGAAAGATGTGAGTGAGCCCGAAACGCCGGAAATATCAATTCGAGCATGGGTGGATAGTTTTTGTATGAATTTTTTATGAACGTCTCCGGACGAGATAAGCTCTTCGATCATTTCAACGTCCCTGATGGAAGCTGTCGGTGATATTCGTTTAGACCCTGGTGTCATATGCCCTAAGGGCTATAGCAACAAGAGACAGATCCGATGGTGTTATCCCTGAGATACGGGAAGCGTGGCCAAGCGATTCCGGCTTCATGGTCGAGAGCTTTTCCCTGCCCTCAGAGGAGAGGGAACGAATAGCGCTATAGTCAAAGGTTGGGGGTATATTCTTATGTTCCATTTTTCGAAAGCGAGCCACTTGTTCGTTTTGCCTCTTCATATAACCTTCGTATTTCACTTCCAATTCGATCTGCTCCGCCGACTCGGGATCTGATTGGATCTTCTTCGCAAGGGCTGAAGACGTTATTTCAAATATGGGTAGAATGTCGAGCAGCTTTACTTCCGGTCGCCTCAATAACTGCAATAGCGAAGAAGGTTTATCGGCTGGTCGACTGATAATGTGCCCAAGTCGCTCGTTTATCTTTTTTACGGACAGGTGGGTTGCTCTCAAAGCGGACACAGATTCTTCTAAAAGTGATTTTTTATATTTGGCTCGATCATATACTTTCTTGGAGGCCAATCCAAAATTGTAACCCTTTTCAGACAAACGAATGTCAGCATTATCATGACGCAGGAGAATTCTATATTCAGCTCGCGACGTGAACATTCTATAAGGTTCTTGGGTTCCTTTCGATACAAGATCGTCGACGAGAACCCCTATGTAACTCTCTGCTCTGTCCGTATGGAATTTATCTTTTCCTAAAAGTTTTAGGGCTGCGTTGATCCCGGCAACAAGCCCTTGAGCCGCCGCCTCTTCATAGCCGCTCGTGCCGTTTATCTGACCCGCGAAATATAGACTTTTTACTAATTTAGTTTCCATTGTGTGATAAAGCTGATGCGGAGGGAAATAGTCGTATTCAACTGCATAGCCGGGACGAACGAGTTCAACTTCTTCCAAGCCGGGTACCGTTCTGATTGCTTCGGTCTGCACATCCTCGGGAAGACTTGTCGAGAAGCCGTTAACATATATATCTCCCCTTCCTATTCCCTCGATCTCAAGAAAAAGTTGGTGAGACGGCTTGTCGGAAAACCGGATTATCTTATCCTCTATCGATGGGCAATAGCGCGGACCGATACCTTTTATTAATCCTGTAAACATAGGTGATTTATCAAGTCCCGACTCGATAATTCGGTGGGTTTTTTCGTTTGTGTGAGTTATGTATGCAGGAATATTGGGCGGATTAAAATTCTTTGTACTAAACGAGAATGCTCTTGGCTCTTCGTCACCATACTGTGGTTCGGTCAGATCAAAGTTTATGGTCTCTTTTTTTAATCTTGGCGGTGTTCCGGTTTTTAACCTTCCTGTTTTGAATCCTAATTCAGTTAGGTTTTCTGTTAGCCCCCCCGATTTTTCTTCTCCAACCCTCCCCCCTGATGTTGATTTTAGACCTGTATGCATTAGTCCGTTCAAGAATGTTCCACAGGTGAGAATGACGGCTTTTGCTGCGATAGTACCGCGATTCGTTGTATAAACGCCTTCTACCTTCTTAGATAGAACAGATACACCGATTACGGAGTCTCCGATAAGTGTTATGTTTTCTTCTGAATTGACAACAGCGTCCATGTAATCGGCATATGCGTATTTATCGCTTTGGCATCTTGGAGACCAGACAGCGCGCCCCTTTGAGCGGTTAAGCATTTTAAATTGGATTCCTGTTGCATCGGCCGCTTTGCCCATCTCCCCTCCAAGTGCGTCAATTTCTCGCACGAGGTGACCCTTGGCTAGTCCTCCGATAGCAGGATTACATGACATTCTACCGATAGCATTAGTGTCCATTGTAATAATAGCAACACTATTTCCCATCCGGGCCGAGGAGAGAGCCGCTTCAATTCCTGCGTGACCGGCTCCAACGACTATAATATCGTAACTATCGGTCATATCAATTCAATATTAGTATAAATGTAAATGATTTGCAAATTAGAGCGGACTTGTTTCACGTGAAACATGCTATTTCCCGATGCAAAATCGACTAAAGATCTCATTTAATACATCATCTGTGGTTATTTCACCCGTTATTTCACCCAAATATATCATGGCATCTCTTATATCAACGGAAATAAATTCATTTCCCGCGCCGTCCAAAGTACTCGAAAGCGCTCTTTTTAGAGCTTTTTCGCTTTTAGAAAAAGCTGCCGCCTGCCTCGCATTGGTAATGAGAGCATCCTCACCAGCATCCAAGCTTCTCAGTTTTGTTGCTATATCAGAAGAAAGTTCATGAAGTCCATCTCCCGTTTGGCTTGATATGGCTAAATCGGGCTTAATATCGTGCCTCTCCGGATTAAAAGATTTGTGTCGTGAGAGGTCTGACTTGCTCTCTAATACGATATAATTTCTGTTTTTCAATTCAGCATAAATGTTCAGATCATCTTCCTCTATTGGCGAACTTTTGTCTATAAGCCAAAGTATTAGGTCTGCAGATCGGATCTGTTCAAAAGTTTTATCAACGCCAAGTTTTTCTACCGATTCGCTTGTACTCCTAATACCCGCGGTATCAATAAGCCGGACAAGAAATCCTTCAATATCGACGGGGCATTCGATTATATCTGTGGTCGTACCTGGTGTTTCTGTCACGATAGCCCTTTCCTCTGCCAACAGTGCATTTAGAAGGCTCGACTTGCCGGCATTGGGTTTGCCAATAATGGGCACGATAGCCCCAGTTCTA
This sequence comes from Fidelibacterota bacterium MT.SAG.2, assembly GCA_004402915.1. GTDB lineage: Bacteria > Fidelibacterota > SORT01 > SORT01 > SORT01 > SORT01. The sequence goes on along the minus strand of SORU01000011.1, from coordinate 1,929 downwards.
ATGATTTTGCCGTAACCATAATTTCCTGAAACCTGCTGAATGCCAATCAACACTTGATCTATCTTCTCTGCGATTACATTCTTCGGAGTCGGAGTAATTTCATCGTCGGAAAAATCCAACTCAGCCTCGATAAGAGCCGATAACTCCACAATTTTGCTTCTAAGGGAGGATGTTCTCTCCTTTAAAGCTCCCTGCATTTGTAGAATAGAAAACCTGTGAGCGGACTTAACTTTGGCGGAAATCAGATCCGCTACAGCCTCCGCTTGTGATAGATCTATCCTCCCTCCAAGAAATGCTCTTTTTGTAAATTCACCCGGTTCGGCGATTCTTGCCCCGGCATTGGTGCTCAAATATAGAATTTGACTCTGTACGTATTCGCCTCCATGACAGCTAATTTCAACCAGATCTTCCGTTGTATATGAGTGCTGCGCCCTGAAGAAGGTAACCACAACCTCGTCTATGGTGTCGCCGGTAGATGGGTCGGAAATAGTGGTCACAAGAGCCTTTCCGTGTGATTTTGCGGATATCCTTTTGTTTGACGGAAGCAGTTTATTCGTTATAGAGACAGATTCTGTGCCGGAAAGCCTGACAACAGCTATTCCACCTAAGCCTGGAGGGGTGGAAAGTGCAACTATTGTGTCATCTTCTCTTGGGTCGATAGCCATTGTATCTGAACGGAAAAAATTATACTATCCTGTTTTGGCGCTGTTTTTCGTCTTATTAAATATACCGTTAGAGAGGTATTTTGTTTGAATTACGCTAAAAATATTAAAAAGAGAATAATATAAATTCAGACCGGACGGAAAAGTGTTGAAAAACAATACCATAAACACAGGCATAAAGTAGCCCATCAATTTTTGTTGTTCAGTGGTAGAAGATTGCCCTGAATACTTTTGCTGAAGATACATGGTAAGACCCATAAAGATCGGCAGGAAATTAACATTCGGTCCATAAATAGGAAGGCTGAATGGAAGTGTAAAAAGTGTATCTTGAGATGAGAGGTCGGTAATCCACCAGATGAATTCTGCTCCTCGAAGCTCAATGGTGGAGCGAAATACCGTGAATAGAGCAAACAATAGAGGCATTTGAATGAGCATTGGCAGGCAGCCGCCAAGCGGATTGACGCCCTTCTCCTTGAATAATTGCATCTGCTTCTTTTGCATCGTCGGTTGATCGTCTTTATATTTCTCCTTCATTTCCGCTATAATAGGCTGTAAATCCTGCATTTTTTTCATTGATACGTAGCTTTTGTGTGTAAGCGGATATACTAAGATTTTAATTAGTATCGAGAAAATTATAATTACGAAGCCGTAATTGGGTATTACTGAGTGAATTTTAACGAATGACCACAAAACAGCTCGACCAATCGGTCGGATAAAGCCCCATCCGAAGTTCATCATCTTCTGTAAGTCAACCTGATAAGACTTTAATATATCAGCACTTATGGGACCGAGATAGACGATAAGAGTGGTGGATGTGCCGCCGGAAGGATTTACAACGGGTATATCAAGCGCCATTCCAAAGGATTTATATAATTCATCATCATTTGTCGTCCTGCCGGAGGATTTTAACATGACCTTGTTGGAGGAGCCTCTTTCGGGTATTATCACAGCTGTGAAGTATTTTGTTCTTGTTGCTGCCCAGGAAACGGAACCGTCAAAATATTCACGCTCTATTTCGCCCGCAGAGGCGTCTATTTCTTCAATTTCATCCCCTAACAGCGTTAACGCCCTTGCATACTGCATATCGTCGTTTAGGTACCTTTCTGTCGATAAGAGCGGAGTTTCCCAAAAAACAGAGTACCTGTTGTCGATTGTGGAGCCGGCCAATCCGGCAACATCAAGCCTGAGGGTGAAGTCGTATTTTTCGGCGCTGAATCGAAAAGTCTTACGAATTATAGAACCGTTATTCAACTGAGTGTAAAATGAT
>SORU01000010.1 GCA_004402915.1 Fidelibacterota bacterium MT.SAG.2 | reverse complement strand
ACGGGATAATCCACTTTAGGCGCAAAGGTCCCATCTCCATTGTTCAAGAACACTGCTACATCAGTGTCCTCTCTAACCGCAACAGCTAAGTCATTATCTCCATCTCCATCTAAATCCGCACTGGACATGCTCAGGGGCAATACTCCAGCGGGATAGTCTGTCCTGAGTGCAAACGTCCCATCTCCATTGTTCAAGAACACTGACATAATATTGGTATTCCAATTAGTCGCAGCCAGGTCACTATACCCATCCCCATCTAAGTCGGCACTGATAAGACCTGCGATTGCACCTGAGGCGGCATAGTTAGTCGGAGGCCCGAAAAGCGTTAAAATATACTCGAACCCATTAAAGAGCGTATCTGCCTGACCGTCGGAATTCGTGACTATCACGTCCACTATACCCGCAGGATGAGCTGGAGTCTCAACACGAATGCGCGTGGAATCCAGGCGAACCAGGTTTACAGCTGCACTGTCTCCGAAAGTGATGATTACATCGTTTTGGAAATTGCTTCCCAGGATTGTCACGCCGATGCCACCCGAATCAAAGCCTGAAGCCGGACTTACAGACGTCAGCACTGGAGGCTCCTGCGCATAGGCAGTCACATTCAAAGTGACCGACAACAGAAGAGCATACATGTAAGTATTATTTTTCATTTTGAATTCTCCTTATTTCAAATCCCCCGAAGGTTCCGAAGGAACTCCCTCGGAGGACTCCCTTGGAGCAAGCTCGCTCATTTGAGTTAAAATGATTCCGGTATATACTTTTCACATACTTTTGGGGAAGAACATAAATGTTATTCTGATCATCCCGCTTAAACATATGCCGAGCCTGAATTAGTTCCATTATCATCATCAGGAGAAACGGAAAGCATAATACTGAAATAAGGTTTTAGTCTCATTTTTCTCTCCTGTTGTTAGGTAATACTATTTTTTAAGGCTTCTATATATGACAACCTTTTTTCCTTCTTATCCACAAATTGATTACTAATCTATGGACGATATTAAAGTTAGAAGGTTCTGCGGGTGATTGCTAACGCCCATGTAACAAATTGTTGAACTATTGTAACATTTCGGCACATTTCAAACAAGACTCGACTTGAGTACTATTGCGAATGATATTATCTTTATGACCGAGCTATGTACTGGGCAGGAGAAATACCGAATTGTTTCTTGAACGTTTTAGAAAAATATGAAAGGCTGTTAAATCCCACCTCGTATGCAACTTCCGTCACATTACCGAATCCTTGATCAATTAGTGATGCGGCGCGTTTCAGTCGAAGGGTTCTAATAAATCCAGTTGCTGTATTGCCAGTTAAGGCTCGCAGTTTTCTATGGAGCTGCATACGACTCATCGCCACTTCACGCGAAAATTCATCGACACCGAATTTCTCATCAGACATGTGATTTTCAATTATATCTATTGCCCGATGTAAAAAATTTTCATCCAAGGACGTAACGGCAATGTCTTTGGGTTTGAACTGCGCTTCCCTCATAAAATGTTCTCGCAACTTCTTCCGTTGTTCTATGAGATTTTTAACTCTTACCTGGAGCTCCTTCGCGTCGAAAGGTTTGGTTAGATAATCATCTGCGCCCGTCTCAAGACCCTCTAACTTGCTCTCGGAATCCGCTTTAGCTGTCAGGAGTATAACAGGGATGTGGCTTGTGCGTTCGTCTGTCTTGATCTTCTCGCACATCTCGATCCCATCCATTTTAGGCATCATAACGTCGCTTATTATCAGGTCAGGGATCTTATCGGTGGAGATTCGAAATCCTTCCACGCCGTCTTTCGCCTCCATTACACGATAAGTATTATCCAAGTAGCCTCTCATATAACGGCGGACATCACGGTTATCCTCCACTATCAATAGAATAGGCTTAGACACGCTTCGTTTAGTCTCTTTTTTCTCTGACTCCACGATCTCTTCATTCAAACTCTCATCAATCTCAGCCTCTGTGTAAACGGTCTCCGGCGCTCCTTCCTCACTAACTTCTTCAAAGGGTTCCTCCACGATCTGGCTTTCCTGAAGATGCTCTCTGCCGAGAGGCAGACGCACAATGAAAACAGTCCCCTTACCCTCTTCACTACTGACCGAGATCTCCCCCCCGTGTAGCTCCACGAGATCTTTAGTCAAAGCGAGTCCGATACCTGTTCCTTCCTGCTCCCTCGTATGAGAATCGTCAACCTGATAGAACCGGTCGAACACCTTATCCAATTGATCGGGAGCAATACCCACTCCTGAATCTTTGACCTCTACGAGAACATCCCCCGATTGCATAGATTCAGCACCACTTTCATCAAAGTCCTTTGAAATGGAAAGGCTCACAGAAACAGTTCCCCCTTCCGGAGTAAACTTGAAGGCATTGGACAGAAGGTTGGTCACTATTTTCTCAAACTTATCACGATCTATATATATTATGACAAGCTCTTCGGGCACATTAAACTCAAGTGTTATCTTTTTTCGTTCTGCAAGGGATAGGAAAGAATTTACAACACCTCGAAGCGGCAATATAACGTCTTCAGATCTCGCTTTCAACGCCATATCCCCTGACTCGATCTTTGATAGATCAAGCAGCTGATTTATCAACCTGAGAAGGCGCTCTCCGCTCCGCTTCATCATAAGCATATCTGATTTTTCCTTCTCATCTCTTTTATCCTTTGATAACATCTTTTCAAGCGGTCCGAGTATCAATGTCAGCGGCGTTCTGAACTCGTGCGATATGTTAGCGAAGAAACGGGATTTGACTTTGTCCATTTCCCTGAGCTTACTTGCTTCAAAATCGCTCATTTCCAGCTCGTGACGCATCTTTAATCGGTTGACCTGAACTCGCCACAAACCGAAAACCGAAGTGCTAAGCATCATAAAGTAAGCGGTATATGCCCAACCTGTTGCCCACCAAGGAGGTAGTATGGTAATTGACAGGTCATCCCAGTATATGCTGCCGGTGACCAGATACCCTAAATACAAACGAACGCTCAATCCAATAGCTCCTTCAGGCGGCGTCACAACCACGGAAAACTCCGTCCAGTCAAACGTATTAGCCGGAACGGTGATGGATGTCTGGGCTTCAAGAAGTTTACCCCATCCGTCTTTGCCGTTGTCTACATCATGCCAGAGAGCAGTGATGAGAATACCCCACTTATCATCATCCGAATTGATTAAGTCGGCGTTTACTTCCACACCTTTCATCCATCCGGTTATCAATATCGTGTTATTTGGGACAGGAATAATGTCTGTGCTTAAGTAGTATTCGCTATCCAACGTACGAACAGCAAGCGCTTTCGTAAGACCGGAGAATCTACCGCTGTGAGCTTCAGCAGTTGTCACCGTCACGGTAAACTCCTGTGTCGTATCCCAAACCGCGAGACCTTCCGGATAATGCGGCCACCAGTAAAACCAGCCGGTCGGAGTATCAAAAGTCGGATTGAACGGGTTTCCGGGCGAATCTGATACACCCGTTCTACCCCAGAATATGTCGTCTAACCATGCCGTACCTGTGGCATCGCTGCCGAACACGAACTCAGCCTTAACCTGAGTAGGCTCCTCGGGCCAACCACCGGTCACTACGGTGCTATACTTCACCCAGCCTGCTAAGCCTTGTGTAGAAGTGGCTACTGTCTGGTCCACATCAATCACTATAGGCCCGTTAAGTATGTCAGTTCCAGCCGCATTAAAAGCTGAGAACTTCAACTGGATCTTAGCGGCATCGTTAGCCGGGTTAATGTTTACTCCCGACGTCTTGACCCAACCGCCAATCTGAAATTCTGAGTTAGCATTAGCGACTGCCCAGTTCCTCAGAACATCTGCTCCAACCCAGCTCGAAGCTATGCCGGTGCCGGTCTTCTCTATCTTTAGAGAGTAGTTAGCCGTCCTAAACTGGTCAGTCGCCCAGGTAAGCGTCGCTCCACCGGCATTCTTCGTCCAGTAGTTGGGCATAGCTGCTTCAAAACCAGACACATCTGCGGGAAGCAAGTTCTGGCCAGACACAGGTGTAGTAACCATACTGAACAGTATAGCGGAATAAATTATAGACTTACATTTCATGAATTGTCGCCATAATGCTTGAAAAGTGATGATTGCGGGTAAATTTTCTAAGACCCTTTTGGTTTATTCACTATTGAGATTATGATTAAGTCTCAATTTATTGAGTTCCGCTTCCAAAATCGGTCATCTTATCTCAATTGAACTTTCTTTTAGATTTGGTAAAACATTGTTGCTGTCGACCATCATTACTACCTCCCCGTTTTTCACCCAACCCCGACAGTTAGGTGATGTTTAACTCCTTTCCGACATTTAGATTACATTTTTCTACTGAACTTGTTGCTATTCAGCATGATGCGTATATCTTAAAAAGACTCTGTTTTCTCCTTGACGCTATCGGTGTCAATAGATTTATTTTATTATCCCAATGATTGTTACAAGAACTGGCATTTATCATTTTAGCCTTTAAGGTTTGGTTTCACCACACCACAGCTCATTCTATATATTTAAATATAATTTCTGAATTTGTATTATTAAATAATACTAAAAATATCTGCGTTGTCAAGTCGTTATTCATAATGTATTTATTACCATTTTAATCGCCTTTAACGAAATCATTGCTGTTGTTTGACTTTAGTGGAATAGTGCTTTTAAGATATCTGGGTCACCGACCAACCTCCCGATGATTATTTCACCCACTACGTTATAATGGAACTATATTTTCGTATTTAACACTTTCGAAACCCACACCCCATTTACCCTGAGATACCGAGATAATTTGGCCTGAGTCCACCTGTTTCCTTTCATCAATCGCCGGAATTCATATGCGCGATTCGTCCTTCGATCTTTGCATTTATCGAGATACTCAGATTTTGTTAACCGGGTGTTCTCATTTGTCTTTTCTATTCGCCCATTAGTATAAAAATCAGCTAAAATGCTCCCATTTTGTATTCGCAAATTTAGATTATTAAGAGCCTTAAGACTGTATTTATATTGATGATAGGTAATACATATAATCAATCTAAAGGTGTTCGCCTTTTGGCCCCTCCCAGGGAGTGAGGAAAGACTGTACTTCCTTTTTGGAATAATGAGATATCTCTCTCACATACCATTATTAAAATCGGTAATTATCTAATGGTTTTAACTCTCATCTTGGAGTCTTGCTTCAGAGCTAGATAGAATCTCTGTAATCTCTTCTTTTACCATGCTCTTGAGATCTGATTCATGCATCGATGTGATCGAATCCAAGAATTCCTCCACACTTTCTTTGGGGACTCCCTCAATTTCGGCAATCGGTAGAATGATATTTAATTTTTTTAAGTCATACTTGCATAGATCATCTCGAGTAAATTGATATCTAATGATAAATGTATCATACAATTTTAGCCAGCTCTTTACCGTTGATATGGAAACTCCGTGATTATCGATCCAATCCTCAAATTTTGTATACCCAAGCTGTTCGTAAGACTTATCATACTTAATCTTCACAACTAACTCAATCCATTCAAACATTGCTGTATTTGCCTCGAAGATCTTTTCCCCAACCCATTTATCAAGCACGAGGGTGTTTCTGATTACTTCTTCTCCATATATTTCAGTTCGCCAATTCGCTGCAACTTCCTCATCTGTAATTTCCTGGTTTTTTGTCTCTGATAGACGAAGTTCTAATTGATTTGAAGTGACCGCTTGAGCATTCATCTTTTCCAATAAGTTTACCTTGTTTTTTTATTCCTAATTTTAGTCAAAACCTGTACTTCCAAACTTTTGCTACCTCGTTTCTTTCAATATATTATAAATACTCCTGATGAGTATTTGATCTCAGTTCTTTACTCGGAATAACCGTAACTATCCTTAAGTGATCATGCGTAATGACTTTGACCGTGATTCAACTGTCTGGTGTTTACAATAAGATTATATCTCTTCTAAGTCTCCCTGGGAGACCTGAATCTTTATTTTTCGTTATATTTACTTTTAAAAAGAATTTATTTTTCTTCCTTATCATCTCCCCCCTTATCTTTCGGAAGGCGTTTTAAAATCTCTTGTATTCCCAGATTAAAATCCTTTTTCAATTCTTTCCTTAGTAATTCTATTTTTTCGTCCAGACTCAAATCATTTGAATTAGCACCGTCAACAATGTTATCTAAATTCATCTTGCGTTCGTTGATAGGTAGTATTCCATAATGTAACTCTGAGACACGTGAATTGATATGACCCATATTTTGCCATATGGCCGCTATTTCCTCGGGCTTAGAAGCTAATTTTCTAAGAATTTGGTAACTACTGCTTCTAAGCGTATGAGGAGAATAATATTTTAATCCCGCTGCTTTAAAACGTTTCTTCAGCATCATGCTTATCGAGCCTGTGGATTTCCAAAATTCATTAGTTACATTGCCTACTGGAATTAAATTTGATCCAGGTGAAATTTTATTATCAGTTTTTGGAAATATCGGATCTTGTGGGGAGAAATTGAGTTCACTAGTTAAATAATTCACCCATTTCAAGAAGTGCTCTACCAAAACTTTGTCGAATTCGGGAATAATAATATAATTTACGATACCTCCCTTAGGTGTTCCACCCGTCTCAGGATCTACCGTAATAATCATTTCTCGGATATCCAAATCCTTAATTTGTAAATTGATCAAAGCCCCGTCTCGTATTCCGGTCAGCGTCAACAATGAAATGAGAGCCGGGTCGCGTAAATCGACTTCCCTATCTCCTTTTATCGAACCGATCAGTTCAAGAATATGGTCTAAAGGCGGGAACTTCTGCAAATTCCTCTTAGTCAGTATGGTCTTTTTCTCGGTATTGCTCAGTTCAAAGTAATCTAGAATTGATTCCTTGATCTTGATCTTATAACCGTCTTCCTTTTTCAGCCATATGAAAAATTGTATCACCGATAATAATTTATTGTTAATTGTTTTCAACAATAAGCGATTTCCATTTTTTTCAAATGTCCTCACATGCTCCCGATAATTAGCAGCTATCTTGTTATCAACAGCCCTAAAATCTATTCCGTTTAAAAAAATATCAAACTCATTCACATATCTCATTTTTGATTGAACGGTCCTAACAGAAAATCTCTTTCCCTCTTTTAATCTAAATTCATAGTCGCCCATTTTTTTTGCGTTTTCCATGTTGTAATTTCTCTGCATTCGCATTTCTCCTCTCTGGTTAGTTACACCAGCTGTTAGTAAAGCTATTGATATTTTTATCGCTTGTTTTAGCTGCTCGGAACTTTTCCTGAGAAATCAGGGTAATATGATAAAAATATCCCAATACAATTTTCCGATGATAGTTGAGTACATTGACCTCCACATTTAATGCATTTTCCGTAGATCATGATCTGATCGATCAGATTCTTCCCAAGTTTTCGACCAGTAAGTTTTAATTCTATTGACTTGACTTTCGCTCGCCTAGATGCTCGGCAACTGGGACAGTAAACTTCCCCGGGGTCCGTTTTCACTTTGAACTTATTATTTTTCTTTTTGAGGTATATCTTTACATCCTTACCGTTGAACTTCCATCGACGTTGTTCCCGCTTGGTAGGTTCCAATCCGTGATGAGCCCAGTAAATTACAGTTGACTTTGAAACTTTTAATAGTTTTGCCAGTTCCAAAGTTGTATAAAATCTATAATCCTTCAAATGTTGATATTTAACCCGCTTTCCCATTTCTCTCCTTCTTATTTGTTATTGATCATTCCTTAAAAGGGGTACCCCTAACCACTTTTAGATAACATTCTTATTTGTGATGCATAGAGCCTTCTTGAGCTCTTTGAGCACCATAAACTGGTTAATAGACCTCTAATATTCATATTATGGTATCCTCTAATAGTGTATCCGTTGGATAATGGAGTTCAAAGATTTCGGGTAGGGAACATTCTGGAATTAATCTCATTTTACCCATCTTAAGATGGGGTATGGACGACACCCTCCTTTGAATTGCATCAATGCTAACTGACAGTTGAATGGCCAAGTCAGCAATCCTAAAAAAATTGTGACTCTTACCACAAATCGGACATTTCATTTGCGAACGCTTATTCATGCTAAATGTCAGTCTCTTTAAAGTCTTTCTTTAATAAAATATTTCTTTTTCTCTTGCATTTTCTCAATTTCTCCTTATCTTTCCTTTCATCAGAAAACAGATACTCTGCTTTCTCTCCCCAAAACTCAAGTATAGGTAACAATAAATCATTGCACTATTATGCCGATAGAATATTTTTCAGTGAATATTCACTAACAAAAACGACCTTTCCTTCACTGATAAAAATGTTCGGTATGGAATAGAGATTCTGCTATTAAAATGGATACTTTCTCAATCAAAAAGAGGGAATGTTCAAAATTTTCAGTAGATTCTATTATTTACCTTTGAACTTATATATCCAAACCCAAAAGTTTAAAAAAGTTAGTGTCCATATTTTGCCCGGTAGATGCCCATTTAAGCGTTTTCTGCGGCTTTAAAAAATATTGATTAGAGATAATAGAAACCCCTGTATGTCTTATATAGTAAGTGTTTACAGGGGTTTATAATTGTACGCCCGTCGTGACTCGAACACGAAACCTACGGCTTAGAAGGCCGTTGCTCTATCCAGTTGAGCTACGGGCGCGTTAATTCCGAATGAATGTATCAAAAATCCTTTTTGCAATCAAGTCTAAATCGTGCAGCTTGTTCCTTGTTGGTGTAATAAGTAGTTTAATTGCTTAAATTTGATTCGAAAGATAATGAAGAAAATATCGACATATATAATAAGTGAGCTATTCCCCCCGTTCATACTCAGCTTAGTAGTGATAGTTTTCATTTTTCTTATGAATTTTATGATAAAGGCTGTTGACAAGATATTGGGCAAAGGCATTGAGATGATGGTGATCCTGGAATATATCGGTTTGAATATTGCATGGATAATTGCTCTTGCGATCCCGATGTCGGTTCTGATCGCTTCGCTGATGGCTTACGGCAGGCTCTCCGATGATAATGAGATCACCGCGTTGAAGGCTGCCGGTGTGAGTTTCACGAGGATGATCATGCCCGGACTCATTTTCGCGGTTGCGATGGCTGCATTTATGGTCTATTTCAATAATAACATTCTGCCCGATTTCAATCACCGCGCTCGAATGCTCGGCTCCGATATTTACCGGACGAGACCTGACCTCACTATCGAAGAGGGCTACTTCACTAATGATATCCCGGGCTACAGCCTGCTTGTAAGAAAGAAAAACGGAGAGATATTAGAAGATGTAACGATATATAACGACGAAAACTCTAAAACTCAAACGACCATTACCGCTCAAAGGGGACGGATAACGATAAAAGGAAATCGTCTTGTTCTCGATCTTGAAAACGGTGAGATTCACGAGCTGAACGTCACCAACCCCGAAGAGTATCGAAGGATAGAATTCGAGTACCATCGTTTTACCATCCCTATTGAAAATATGATTCTTGAACGGAGCACGACCCGACGTCGCGGCGACAGGGAGATGTCTGCCGATATGATGCGTGCCAGGATCAACGATCTCGATACAAAGATCGAATCAGCTTATGAGAAACTTCAAGGTCATTCAAATAATAATCTCCTGAAAGTATTCCGGGATGAAAGTGAAATCGATGCCGATTTTGATTTGGAAAGTTCCGTTTGGCCTCTCTCTTCCTCAGAGATCACCCTCTCTATTAGCAGATCGTTACGCAGCATCAAGCGGACAATTCAGCTGATAGCAAGTGAGATCAATCTGATTAAAAACTACAAGAAGCAGCAAAATAAATACAGCGTAGAGGTCCAGAAAAAATATTCCATTCCCTTCGCTTGCATAGTCTTTATGCTTGTGGGAGCACCGTTGGGTATTTTAGCAAAAAAAGGCGGATTTGCGGTGGGAATGAGTATAAGTTTAATCTTTTTTATCATATATTGGACATTCCTCATTGCGGGAGAAAACCTGGCTGACAGGGGGATGATATCTCCCTTCTGGGCGATGTGGAGTCCGAATCTTCTCATCGGTTCCTTGGGTATATATCTTTCAACGAGATCGGTAAAGAATATCGGCAGTTGGAATACTGATAGAATAACGGGAATATTTCGTAATAGTGCTGCAAGGAATAGAGGCTATTGATACTAAAATTTGACGGCATTATGCCCGAAATACATGAAAGTGTATTTGTTGCTGAAACTGCTGCTGTTATCGGAGATGTCCATATAGGAAAGAACAGCTCCGTCTGGTATTCGGCTGTGGTCAGGGGTGATATGCATTCGATACGAATCGGCGAACGGTCTAATGTTCAGGATGGCGCTATCCTACATGTTACTAAGGGAAGGTTTCCTTGTATTATCGGAAATGATGTAACTATCGGGCATGCTGCTGTCGTTCACGGATGCACCGTTCGTGACAATGTGCTCATAGGGATGAACGCTACCGTACTGGACGGAGCTCTGATCGAAGAAGGCTCTATAATTGCGGCAGGCGCTTTAGTACGTGAAGGAGAGAAAGTTCCTAAAAACAGATTATTCGCAGGCGTGCCGGCACGGGATATTCGAGCCACAACGGATGATGACTTTAAGAGGATAATGAGCGGCTCGAAAGAATACGTTCATTATGGCACGCGGTTTAAAAAGGAGACCATTTCTTCTTGACAGCTTACGAGCTAATTTCCCGCAAACAGAACGGCGTCGAGCTCTCTGCCGAGGAAATAGAATTTATGATCTCCGGATTCGCTAAGGGAACTCTGCCTGATTATCAGATGGCAGCCTTCTTAATGGCTGTTTATTTTAAGGGGATGACAGACAGTGAAACGAATTCACTCGTAAAGTCGATGTTAGAGTCAGGTGATACGATCGACACTTCAAATATACCCGGAATTAAAGTCGACAAACACTCTACGGGCGGTGTAGGCGATAAGGTCTCTCTTGTGCTTGCCCCTCTTGTTGCCGCCGCCGGACTGCATATTCCGATGATATCCGGACGAGGGCTTGGTCATTCCGGAGGAACGCTCGATAAATTGGAATCGATTCCCGGATTCAATGTAAATCTCCCCGTTGAACAATTTCTCGCTCAGGTAGATGCTGTCGGAGTTTCCATTATCAGCCAGTCGGAAGCTCTCGTTCCCGCTGATCGAAAAATGTACGCTTTACGTGACGTTACAGCCACCGTTCGCTCTATACCGTTGATGTGCGGAAGTATAATGTCAAAGAAAATCGCTGAAGGTATCAACGCTTTGGTCTTGGATGTTAAAACGGGAAGGGGTGCATTCATTGGCGATTTAGAAGAGAGCAGGCGCCTCGCAAAATCACTTGTTTCCATCGGCGAGCTGGCGGGCATCAAAACGAGAGCTCTCATAACCGATATGTCACAGCCTCTTGGAAATACCATAGGTAACTGGCTTGAGGTTGAGGAATCGGTTCGCTGTCTGAAAAATGAAGGACCTGAGGATTTGGAAGAACTAACTCTTCAGCTCGGCGCTCACATGCTGCTGCTTGGAGAGATGGCAGAGAGTGTCGATGACGCCCTGAAAAAACTAAAATCGTTGTTGGAGGACGGTTCCGCATTCAGTAAATTCATAGAATTAGTTGAAGCACAGGGAGGTGATCCTTCGGTTCTTCTTGAGCCTGATAAATATCCCTCGCCGAATTATTCCGAAGATATAGCTGCGGCGAGCAGCGGATATGTTGAATCAATCGATCCTTATGCGCTCGGAATTGCCGGCGTCGCTCTTGGAGCCGGAAGGACAAAAATGGACGAGGTCCTTGATCATAAAGCAGGAATAAAATTATTCAAAAAAATGGGCGACTCTGTCAGCCAAGGAGAGAAACTCGTCAGCGTATATTCTGATTCAAAAGAAAAGCTCGAGTCCCAATTGGATGAAATCAAATCAGCATTTGTGATCGGTGACGAGAAACCTCAAATTCCGGAATTAGTAAAAGAAGTTATCTGAATCAGCCTATGTTATCTTAAAAATCTATCTTCCCTTTTTTCTTGTCGATAGCGCCTGTATGAATAGGACATATACCTTCCGGGACATATTTTTTATTGTATATCTCGGTTTTTATCGGACAATAAGGCGTTGGGTTTTTCCCCGTAACGCTGCAAATTTCTAACTCGACCACATTCTCAGGTCTCTCGAACGGGACATCAGGCCAATCCAGAGTGTCATATAACGCCTTCATGAAGTTTGCCCAAATTGGCAACGCTGCCACAGAACCCGCCTGACCATCACCAAGCGAAACTTGTGGATCATCCATTCCCACCCATACTCCGGCTGATATCAAAGGGGTAAACCCGACGAACCACGCGTCTGTATAATCATTGGTAGTACCCGTTTTGCCTCCAGCATCCATATAGAATTTATACTTCCAACGGGAAGAAATTCCTGTTCCGTTCTTCACCACCGATTCGAGAAGATCAGTCATCAGATAGGCTGTTTCTTCGCTTAGGATCTCTTTACGCTCAGGTATATTTTCTAAAATTAAATTTCCAAATCTGTCTTCGACCTTCCTAATAATTATTGGAGCGACCCATACACCTTTATTGGCGAAAGTGGCGAATGCCGAAACGACTTCTATCGGGATCAACTCGCTTGTGCCGAGCGCTATCGCTTGCACCGGACGGATATTCGTCGTGAACCCCATAGCTTTAGCGTAATCTCTAACAGTTCCGGGAGTGATCAGCTCCTGCACCATCCTTACGGATACTAAATTTAATGACCGTTGGAGCGCTTGCCTCAGATCGACCAAGCCTCCCGTAGAACCGTCGTAATTTCTTGGTCTCCACCGAGTAGAATCATCCATGAAAAGTACAACAGGTTGATTAAGCAGCATATCGGACGTAAGATAGCCGTTGTCAAGCGCCGCAGTCCACACAATAGGTTTGAAAACTGACCCGGGTTGTCGTTTAGCTTGTGTTGCCCTGTTAAATTTATCAAGTCGAAAATTTCGTCCGCCTACCATTGCGAGTATATGTCCCGTTGACGGATCCTTAGCCACAAGAGCTGTCTGGACTATCAGTTTACTGCGTAACTCCGATGCTACCGGAATTTCTCCGCGTATCATCGAATCCGCGGATGAGAGTGAATATTTTGAAGTATCCACAAGATCAATAAGTTCATCAGGATTTTCGAGCAGCCGTTTATTCAACACTCCCTGCTGTCCGAGAGCCCAATCAGGTATCAAAGAATCGGCTTCAGTGCGGACTCCTACTATGTGATCACGCACAGCCTTTTCAGCAGCGAATTGAATTCTGCTGTCAAGGGTAGTGTATATTGTCAATCCATCTCTTAGAACATCAAACCCATATTCATTAGATATCTTGTTGAGCTCCTGACGAACGTTCTCCGTAAAATAAGGAGCATAACCGCCTACGTTTAACCTTCTTTGTACCACAATCGGTTTTGCTCTTGCCGTGATATATTCACCTAATGTTATCTTCCCCTGATCCTTCATCAGCCTCAACACCAGATTACGTCGCGAGAGAGCTTTCCGTGGATTAAATATCGGAGAATAACCGCCGGGAGACTTCGGTAGAGCGGCAAGCATGGCAGATTCTTCGAGCATCAACTCCTGCACTTTCTTATCAAATAATCTTCTCGTTGCCGCCTGTACGCCGTATGCGCCGTGACCAAGATAGATCGAGTTGAGATACATCTCAAGAATTTCTTCTTTTGTATACGTTCGTTCGATCTGTATGGCGGTTATCATCTCTTTAAGTTTCCGTGTTACACGTTTTTCCATGTTGAGATATAGAACTCTTGCTAACTGCTGCGTAAGGGTACTCGCTCCCTGTTTCTTCGACAATGTCATGATATCAACAACAACCGCGCGGGCTATATCTCTGCTGCTTATACCCCAGTGATCCCAAAAACGAATATCCTCAGTCGCTATAAACGCGTCTTTAGTATGTTGAGGAATTTGGTAAAGCGGCACAAGGACTCTCCGTTCCGCGAATAGCTCATGAATCAAAACAGAATCTGCCGAATAAATTCTCGTAACGAGATTAGGATTGAAATTCTCGAGCTCCTGAAGCGACGGCAGATCAACGGTCATCGCATCATAGAGAAGAAGTCCGAATACCATTATAATAAGACTGATAATAAGCGAAATGATGAATTTCGGACGCTGAGAATTTCGGACTTTTTTCTTCTTTGTTTTGCGTAATCGAACAGCTACTTGTGGTCTTCTTCCCTTTGCCATACAACAATAATAGCGAAGATTAGCAGTAAACGCAACAATCACTCTACCTGGAGTAGCAGCTAATCAGGTTTGATAACATCCGCGAACCGAATAGCCGATCTCTTGCCTTTAGAGTCCTTTTATTATATTTTAATCTCAGTTTAAGGAATCGATAATATGACAAGAGACGAAGTACTCAGCCTGATGAATGAATATGTGGAGAACGAAAATCTCCGCAGACATATGTATGCAGTTGAAGCTGCGATGAGAACATATGCAGGGAAATATAATGAAGACGAGGAAATTTGGGGCTTCACGGGACTTATACACGATTTTGATTATGAAAAATATCCCTCAGAAGAGGAACACTCCGTTGTCGGCGCCGACATCTTGGAAGAGAAGGGATACCCGCCGGAAGTCGTACACGCTGTTCGCTCGCACGTTCCGGGAAGCGCAACCCCGAGAGATGTTCTTTTGGATAAGACCCTTTTTGCCGTTGATGAACTCTGCGGGTTTATCGTCGCCGTCGCATTAGTACGACCGAGCAAAAAGATCGAAGAAGTTAAAATCAAATCTATCAAGAAAAAACTAAAAGCTAAGGGGTTCGCACGACAAGTAAGTCGGGAGCACATAGAGCAGGGAATCGAAGAACTCGGTGTGGAGAGAGATGAACACATGCAAACCGTTCTTGATGCGATGAAAAGCATAGCAGCTGCTATTGGGCTTTAATAAGCAGAACAGTGTCTATACAAGTTTTTTGAAAATATTTACATTTTCCGTTCAACGATGAAATCTTCGCCAACAGCTGTAGTCGCCGGTATAATCAAACACGATGGAAAATATCTTATTACAAAGCGGTTTGAAAAATCTCATCTCGGAGGGATGTGGGAATTCCCCGGTGGAAAAATAATGACAGGTGAGAGCGATCCAACCGCGCTAAAAAGGGAGTTTAAAGAGGAGATCGGCATCGATTGCGACGTAGGCGATCTTGTTTACGAAACCACCTATCATTACCCTGCCATAAGCATCAATATTAAATTTTATGATTGTAAATTGCTGTCGGGGACGCCGAAACCGATCGAATGCGCAGAGGTCAAGTGGATCAAGCGATCTGAGCTCTCTCAGTATGAGTTCCCCCCTTCGGACACCAAGCTCATTGAGATGCTATCGACAGCTTAAACCGTTGTCAAGCGCCCTCACTCTTTTCTATCAACATATCTCCCGGAGAATGTACCTGCGCCCTTCAGAAAGACATCAAATAACAATTGGGAAGAAGCTAGCAAGCTAATTTTATCACCGGACAATTGATAACGCATGAGCATGCCGAAGAGCGCATCGGCATAATTTTTGGAGAGAATCGCCACATCCAACGGTTTAAGCAAACCATCTTCAATCCCTTCTTTGATTATACCCGAGATCAAAGCGGCTATCTCTTCGTTATATTCGTTCAGAAGTTCACTAAGTTTGTTACCCTCTTTTCTGGATAGGCATTCAAAGCTGAACTGCGCAAGAAATTTCATCTCCGTCTTCTCGTCGGCACAGATTTCAGCGCAAATTATAGCCATCATTTTTAGCTGTGATAAAGGATCGTCGCCGTCATCTAACACGACCCAATATTTCGATAGAACAGACTCTTTAAATGAGGTGAAAACTTCAAGGAATAATTCATCTTTACTCGAAAAATATTCGTAAAGCGTACCCTTGCCTATATCCGCAGCTCTGGCGATATCCTCTATTTTGGAATTTTGGAATCCGTCTCTGGAAAAAACAGTGAGCGCGGCGTTGATTATTCGAGTTCGTTTGTCAGATTTTGTAACTCGTGAGGGCACTAAACTTTTCCTGCGGAATTTTCGCCAACTACTGTAATTATAATTTCAGCTTGATATTATTTGAAATATCCCGCAGTCCAATATACAAGAACTGCAGAGACGATCATAAAAGCTCCGGTAGCTTTTCGAAATTTCATAAATAGTTTATCGTTTACCATTTCCTTACTCGTAAGCGAGTTGATCTTCTCGAAAAAGTTCGAGGACATGAAAAATAACACCCCGAACAGTGTAAGCAATATCCCAATAGAATAAAATGGAATCACAAGAATTTGAGTATGCACTGCCTGATAACCGGAGGCCTTATACATGAAAAATATACCGAACAACAAAGAAATACTTCCGGAATAAAACCGATGCTCTAAAACTTTTTTTTCAGTCAAGACAACGATATTTCCTGATTTGTTAAGCCAATCTGCAGCCTTTTGAGAAAATATCATAACCAATCCTACTCCAAAAAGCAAAATCGAAATTGATAGCAACAGTGGATACATATCCTATCTCCTATTTTAAAATGTAGACGTAAATATTATGGAGAATAAAATATCCCTAATGAATTTGAATTGCTACAAAAATTTTCCTTATTACTTCATAATTGCGATTGATCTGATTCATTCTTTATTATTAGTTGAGTGTCGGAATAACTATAATGTTTAATTTAACTTATTAGACTAACTACCCATTTAGATAGTAATTTATTGATTTTATAGGCTTATCCCTCCATTTCAGGTCTGATATGAAATATTAAAGTAATTAGTTGGCTGATTACCCTAATATTTTCTATTATGGCTTATGATATATGATATAAATGGGTTATATATCTACTTTAACAGCAATTTTCTTATCATATTTGCCACGCCGTCTTCATTATTCGATAAAGCAACTTTCCATGCGAGAGCCTTAACTTCGGGTAGTCCATTCGACATTACCATCGGATATTTTACCGCTTCAAGACATTCCACATCATTATAGTTATCGCCAAAATAAATCACTTCGTCAGGCTTTATGCCTTTCTTTTCCATTACAGATAGTAATGCATGCACTTTCATTGCCTTCGGATTGAGCACCTCCAGCCATGATCGGGTTTGTTGGATTGATGCGGTCACATTCCAGGCGTCTCCGAAAAGATCTTCCGCTTCCTTCTTGCACTTTAAGATGGCGTCGGTATTCTCCCATACACTTACTTCGACAGGGTCGGTAAGTAACAGATTGTTCAGATCCGAAACTTCGATGTACGATTTTCTTGGTTTGAAATTTTCGCTTACTCTTTTATAGTAAGTTTTACAATCGTTTTCGAGTCCAGAAAAGAGTATCGGACTGAAACCCTTTGACTCAAAATATTCAACTACTTTCAGAGCAATATCCTTGTCTAAATAATTCGTTTCGAGTAGTTCCTTTCCGTCAAATATGATTGCGCCGTTTTGAATAATAGTAACAACCTTATCGGATATCTGAGAAGCGATATTATCTGTCATTTCCTTATTATAGCCCGTTGCGAGCGCAATAATTATCCCTCTCTCCTGAAGAGACCGGAGTGCTTCAATAGTGAAACTGGATAAGGAGCCGTCATCACGAGTGAGAGTGCCGCCGATGTCTGATGCGACAAGCTTGATGCCGTCAAAAAAGTCTTTCATCTGAACTAAGGCTCGTTTGCCGTTGCAGGATCTTTTTTGATCTCGAAGTTATAATAATCTATTTTTTTCCGATCCATCGTTCGAGCGATAGCCCGTTTTCTCTCTTGAGAATATCTTATGACCGAATATCTCATAAATTTTTGCCCGAAAGTGTCCCAATGGAATATATGGTTCAGCTCATCCTTTTGAGCTTTGTACATCCCTTTATACCGCCAATCATCTTTCCAAAACAGTATTTGATACTTATTGAGGATAGGTTCGCCGAATTTGATCATTATATCGGCTTCGGGCATATTTTTGACTCGATAGCCTTCAGGTTTTAATACTCCACTCCATAGTTCCACACCGTTCAACGACCAATATTTCATTTTCTTTGTCAAATACAGATTTTACTATCAATTCCTCCCCCGGAATATACCAATGGATCCCATCTTTGATGTCTTTGAAATATATTGAGCCTTCCATCGAACCAATAACGACGTGTCTTTGATCCCATATATATGCGAAACCATATCCTCCAATGTGTCCCGGAAAAGTGATCAGCTCTTTTAATTCACTTGAAAATGATTCTGCCACCCTCAGACAACTGTAGTCGATTCCCTCTTTCTCATCTCTATAACATGGAGCGGCTTCCCTTCCGATTACCGAATTAATTAAAAGTACGCTATTCCCGTTATCAAGAAATCCTATCATATTTGAAGCGGTTCTCCACAATTCTTTTCCTTTTGCGTCATACATTATTGTCAAAGGTTTTATTATGTTCGGGTAATCTACTGGAGAAGATATTCCGGTTACCGCTATCTTGTCGGCATCAATGGAGATAAAGAGCTCAGTCACTTTAAAGACTTTATCGGACGTGATAATTATTTTTTTGAAAATCACTTTTCTTTTTTCAGAGACAAAATAGAATATTATTTTATCGGATATCCCCTCATGAGACTGTTCCAAAACTGCAAACCGGCTTCCGTCAACAGATATTTCCTGAGCCAACAGTTCATTCTGAAACAGCATAACCCATTCCTGATCCGGATTTTGAGCGAGAATTTCTGTGATGAAACTGAAATAAAATAAGATCAGTAATAGTTTCATGCTAATCAACTAATCCTTCCACTTCTTGCAATTCTACAATTATAGCGCCGATTATCGCCTTGCTCTTCATCAAGACAGGAATCTTTCGATGATCGTCCGTCACCCAAGCGGTTATTCTGCCCTCATTTTTAAATAAGCCGCCGCTCTGCAATTCGGGAACAATAACAAGACAATCGAATGTGCCTGCCCTTGTAGAAATTCTCTCTCTTCTGAGAATTTTAATATCCATAGGATAAAGTTTATCATTATCAAGAACGGTCACCGTCAGTGTCTTCCCAACCTTTAAATCAAGAGTTCTCATATAGTACATTGTTGAGAGCACATCAAGAGTAAACTCGGGAATTTTTACTATCCGGGTTCCTTTTGGACTTGTCGAAACGGCTGTCATACTGTCCGGATTGAAATCTACGGAATAATCATATGAATAGCTTCCTTCTCTTAGTTTCTTTCTGAATTTTATTGATTGGAGCGTTTCGGTGTCTATATAAGTTGTTATCTCATCTCTTACTTTAAAAAAAGGATCAAAAAACCGGTGTGATTTTGTTCTTGAGGTTATCCGATACACCGACCTGCCATTCAGTTCCGTGATACTATCCACCGAAAGTACCGATTTCCCCGCCGGTACGAATTCATATCCTATGCTGTAAGTGAGCTTTTCTCCTACTTGAAAAGAAATATTTTTTTTCTTTGCGATCACCTCTTCAGATTGACCTTCACTGCTGCTGAAAATCAGAAAGGAAAGGAGCAGACTCGAAAAGAATATTTTTAGATTACTGATTTTTCGGATCCTCTGACTCTGCTGATATTAATGGCAGTATTCGGATAATATGGGACTCTATCTCCAAAAATACTTTTTCATATTCTGCCTCACCTTCAACATAGGGGTCATGGATGTCGCCGTCTACATCTCCTTTATATCCTGTCAGAGTATAAATTTTTTCGCTATGCTCACCATATACAGATTTTAGATATTCACTTTGTTCTGCTTCTGCGGTAAGTATGAGATTTGCTTGATATATATGGCTTCCGCTTAATTGTTGCGAACTGTGATCCCGAACATCCAAACCGTGAGAAGCGCATATCTTTATTGTGTTTTCCGCCGCCCTTGCGCCTGACATTCTTATCAATCCGGCGGAGTCTGTCACGACATTATCGATATTTGATTCTCTCAATATATTATCCAAGATAGCCTTCGCCATTACGCTTCTAACCCTGTTACCCAAGCAGATAAATAAAACACTGAATTTATCAGTCGTTGACACCAATTAGCTCCATAATATTTTCCTTTTTCAAAATGCCCTCTCTTAAAACTTCTATTTTTTCACTCACAATTTGAATGACCGTTGAACCTTTAGTTTGCGGTGAATCACCTCCATCTAAAATCAATTCTATCTCTGTCGAAAGGTATTTCAACACTTCTGATGCAGAAACGGCCGGTTGCATACCGGATTTGTTCGCACTTGTAGTCGTTATAGGCTTACCGTATTTTTCAACCAGTTTCAGGCAAAAATCGTTTTCAGGAATTCGAACTCCCACCGTTTTATTCAAATATGCTTTATTAACCGGGTTATTCAAAACTATTGTTATCGTACCCGGAAACAAATTCTCGATGACCCTTTTTTCTAATGGAGAGACATCCTTGAACTGTTCGTAGAGCATCTCTTTCCCCGAAAGCATCAGGCTAACCGATTTCTCATCAGCACGATTTTTCACTGCATATAATTTTTCCACTGCCTCGGAAATTTCAGGGTCCACACCTAATCCATATATTGTATCGGTCGGATAGGCAATTATACCTCCCGTCCCCAGAATTTCACAAGCTCTGTCAACAGAATCAGATATACCTTCTTCCATTATGTTCAGCATTTCTGTCATGACTTCTTCAAATACTTATGATTTGAGTAAAATCCTTTTCTTAACATTGTTAAATACTTCTTCGGCGCCTATATCCAACATACATTCAAATGTTCCTATGGGGCATTTCATGCCTCCATGTATAGCGCAAGGTCTGCAGGGTAATTCTCTTTCAATCACAATGTCATCGCTGTTGTAAGGATAAAAGCCGAACTTGGGAGCCGTTGCGCCGAATATCGCTACTACCGGAGTATCTACCGCCACAGCGAAGTGCAAAGGAGCGCTGTCGTTAGTTACGAGCGCTTCACATTTTTTTAAGAGTGCCGCCGATTCAAGGAGTGTTGTAGTGCCTGCGAAAACTTCTACCCCCTCCATTGAAATCTTTTTAAATAACGCCTTATCCTTTTCACCGCCCAATACAACCACGCCAAAACCGTCTTTCACAAGCATCCCCGCCAACTCTATATAATTGTCTATCGGCCATCGTTTCGTAGGCCAAATGGAACCGGGCGCTATCGCAATAATGGGTCTATTTTTTAATTTTGCGCTGCTTTTTAATATTTTCTCAGATTTCTTCAAGTCATTCGAGGATGGGTATAACCGGGGCTTTACTTTTGAAACGGACAAGTTGAGAGATTCAACCAATTTAAGATTTCGCTCCACTTCGTGCAGTTCATTTTCATATTTCACTCTTTCCGTGAACAGAAAATATCCTGCGCTTTTATCAAATCCGACCCGCTGAGGAATCCCCGCAAACCTCACTAATGCGGCGCTCCGAATTGAGCGATGGGGAATCAAAGCGATGTCGTATGCTCCGGCTTCTATTTCAGAGATCTTACTTAAGAATCCTTTTACTCCCCTTTCACTTTTATTTTTATCGTAGGTCAATATTCTCGAAATATTCGGATTGTTTTCGAGGAGAGCGGCCGATTCCGGAGTGGTCAAAAAATCCACTTCCCATTCCGGATGTAAATTTTTTATAGATTCCGCCATCGGAGTTGCAAGTACTACGTCTCCGAGAAATGCTGTCTGCAAAATAAGTACTCGTTTTTTTTCCTGCTCATCCGGAGGCCGTGTTTTCCATCTTTTATGAAACCAAAGCCACTGGTCGGGATTTTCTCGAATAAAATTTTCAAGCCGATAGGCGATCTCCTGAGTCGCTGTTTTGATTTTTTCCTCAGTTATTTTACCATCATAATCTAATTCAACAGGGATTATCTCCGCTTGATAATTTCCGTCATCCAGCCGTTTGGAATAAACTGTAAACAGGGGAACCTTTGCTTTTAATGCAAAAAATGCCGCTCCCTTCGGGGTTGATGCTTTTCTTCCCAAAAAATCTATAAAAACACCGCTCTTGCCTGCATCTTGATCGGATATTACTCCGAGATTGCACCCCTCCTTCAGTGACCTCAAGAAACTCGTTGCGGGTTCGGATTTGTATATTACCTCTTCAAATCCGTCAAATCGCAGTTTCTCGATGAATTTATCCGAGTATGGATTGCTCATATGCACGGCGATCCCCTTTACCGGGGGCCAGCGCTGAGCCATGGCGCTCCCTAAAAGTTCCCAATTACCTATATGTCCGGCTGCAAGCACCGAGCCTGATTTATTCTTTAAAACTCTGTCGATGTGCTCTGAACCGTTGATTATCAGTTCGCTTGATGCTTTCTTCCCCGCTTTACTCCCCAATCGAAGGAATTCAACCGTAACGATTCCGAAATTTATGTATGAATTCCGCAGGATACTCTGAATTTCTTCAGACGATTTATCAGGGAATGAATCCCTAAGGTTTCTTAGAGCAACTCGTCGCCTATATCTCAGCGCCCTGTAAGCGAGCCACGCAACGATACGCGAAAATCGTTTTGCGCCCGACTCCGTTAGACTCTTCGCCGTGAAAGAGGCAAGCAGAAGAACCCAATATTCCAATAAATGTTTCATGATTCGAGAGGAAATGTTATCAGAATAATCCTCTAATAGCAAGCGAATTAGGGGTGATTATAAATTATTATATAATTGCGAAAAGGTGCAAAGTTATTACGTTAAATATGATCAAGAATTAGTAAGAGGATCTCCTCGGCTTTTTCCTTATTCTTTTCCGGCACATAAATTATGGAGTTGCCGGTTATCGTACTTGTTCCGGTTGTAAGATAAGCGGTACTTAGGGCATCAGATTTTATGTAATTTGGAATTTCTTCCTTATCAAGGACCTCTGTCACCATTTCAGCATACGTCTTGCCCGGAACTCCCCTGAGAGGCACCCACTCAAAATCGTTTTCCAACTCTTTTATTGACAGCGCAGAAACAAGCTCAACCTCACAATCGGAGCATTCAATCGTATTTTCAATGTATTCCGCTTCACATGATGGGCAAAAAGGCATTCATTTCCCTCGTTTTAAACATTTTTACATTCACACATAATCGAATAATAAGTTTCTATTATGCAAATTATTAGGATTTACGGAATAAACAATTTATCCAAAGAGGTATCTTTAAAAATAAAAACTATATTTTCTTGAGTGAATCCCGTCGATCAATTTCATTTCGCCTGTCAATAACAAGACCCCTTTCCTTGCTAAACAGCGGACTTTTAATTGTTCTTCTCTCACTCTTGAGGTTTCTACGATTTTCTGAAGTCATCCTCGCAGATTCATGGATATCAATTGCAATATCCATATCTGCATTGGCGCTGCTATTATCCTCAACATGTTCACTATTCTCATTATTTGTAACAGTTGATATTTCGTTTATAAGTTCCTCTCTATTTTTGATGATCACAGACCTACCACCGATCTCTTTACTGTCAACATGTTCAAGAGCATTTGCGGCTTCATGAGCGTTAGGCATTTCTATTTGAGCGATATACTCATTTGTAAATTTTTCTTTTGTGATCGAGATAGATGTAACACTGCCGTATGTCTCAAATATAGACTGTACCAATCCGGGTGTGATTTCTGAAGAAAGATTTCCAACTAATAATTTCAATTGTTTTCCCTTTTCATGTATTAAAGCATTACGCTAAACTGTAACTAATACTGATTAACGTTACACTCCTCGCATATATTATAATTTTATGTATGATAAAAATCAACATTAATCGTTAATTATTTTCCTATTTGCGACCTATATCACATTTCATATTATTTAATTCCAAAATCCATTTTGTGTGGAACTAATCATTCTCTTCCCTATCTTTAGCCAAATTTAAATAAAACAGGATAGATAATGAAATTTGAACAGAACAGAGTTGTTGCCAATATATTATTAATTTTTATGTTCTCCGCTAATGCCTTGACTGCTGAAGAACCGGGCAAATTTTCGGGAAAATCATATTTCGAGTATTTCAAACCGGATAATTCCTTGAATGAGATTGAAAAATTCCAATTCACAAGATATTATTTTACATATGATAAAAAGGTTACCGATAATCTTGCTATACGGTACCGGCTCGATGCTGATAGAGCTGACGATGATAAAATGAGACCCTTTTTAAAGCATGCTTACATATCCTGGATCAATTTGATCTCGGATGCTAAAATATATATTGGCATGCAGCAAACGCCCAATTGGTCTTCTTATTCTGAAAAATATTGGGGACACCGGGGCGTAGAAAAAACGATTCAAGACCTCCATAAATTGGGTTCATCCGCCGATCTTGGAATCGGATTAGTCGGTGAATTTTCCGATAGACTCGGTTATCACATCTTAATTGCGAATGGCACGGGGTATAATCATCCAGAAAATGATAATTATAAGAAAACCTCAGGATTATTTTGGTTTAAACCCGGTGGCAATCTCATCGGCACCGTTTATGCCGATTATGAGCCGATAAGCTCTGTATATTCTAATGCCACTCTCTCTATATTCGGTGGAATTGACACAGATAAAATCCTTTACGGAGCGGAATATTTTATTCGCAATAACGGTGATCCGATTGATGGTAACGTTGCCGGATTGTCCTTATTTGGCACTTTTAAGCTTTCTAACAGTAACATTTTTGGTAGATATGATATATCCGATCCAAGCGACATAGTTCCCGATAATAATCTTAAATACATTATTCTCGGATATGAACACCTTATTGATAATGCGCTCAAAATCACGCCGAACATTCGCAACAGAAAAGAGGGGAAAAAGGATTCCCTGACGGAAATTCATATTAATTTCGAGTTTAGTTTTTAATCTAATGGGTTCTTTGATTTTATCAGAGAATTCTACTCTCATTACCGTTCAGAGTTATCGTGAAAATCGAAATTTGAATATAATTTAAAACCTTATGACACACCTTGCTAAAAATGCTAAGAGTTTTTTCTCACAACTTAAGGCGAACAATAATAAGCCATGGTTTGACGAGCATCGTGAAGAATACGATAAGAAAATTCTTGAGCCATCGAAAGAATTCACAGTGGAATTGGGAAGCGGTCTTAAAAAGATATCCCCGAACGTTATTGTCGATCCCCGTGTGAATAAATCTCTTTTCAGAATAAATAGGGACATTCGATTCAGTAAAGATAAGACTCCTTACAAAACACATCTTGCTATTTTCTTCTGGGAAGGAATTGCGCCGAAAATGGAATGTCCGGGTTTCTATCTGCACATCGAAAGCGATACTGTTATGGTCGGAACAGGTTTATATCACTTTCCTAAGAACATTCTGAATAAATATCGGGAAATTGTCGGTGATAAAATTCAGAACAAATCGCTCTCAAGAATATTGAATAGGATTGAAAATAAGGGCTTTGTCGTCGGGGGTGAGCATTATAAGAGAATACCTAAAGGCGCTGACCCCGATATTGCAGCTCCGAATTTGCTACTTCATAATGGATTGTATATTTCTAAATCATATCCGAACAATAACAGATTACCTGCTTTAAAAGAGCTGTGTCTCTCTTCCTACAGAGATACGATCGGTTTACATCGTTGGCTTGTCAATCTGTGCTCCGGAAACTGATGTGCTCTGCGAGACTCGACTCGCTCGAGAACGCGCACGGTGTTGTCATTACCCGCCGGACATAAGTCGGGCTGGCGAGGCAGAGAGTCTGATTACCAAGTCTCTTTCTTTATCATTTCTTTAGGTATCCCGATTTCTTCAACGAATTGAAGCATTGTTTCGAGGAATCTCGGAACCAGCTCAAGCCCCTTTTTCTTAGCCTCCTTCTTCTCATAAGAGCTGATTCCAGGTCCGCAAATGAACGCAGCTGTGGTAGAGGGATCTTTTATTACCTCTCGAAGCAGTTCGATGGTAGGTCTGCCCCATCTAGCTCCCATACTTTCTAATTCAGGTTTTTTCTCACGGGTGATCATATGAATAATGGTTAATTTATCAGGATATTTACTCTCGAGAGCGCGTAATGCGTCCCGGTATATAATATCGTTCCAAGTCTTATTTGTGAAAATAAGTATATGCTTTTTTGTTGAACCGTTGTGCAGTTCATCTTTGATGATCGCAAAATTTGGCACTATACCACTCCCTGCGCAGCCATGCAATATAGTTTCTGCGTTACTTTCTAATTCATCATTCATGGTATAGGAACCTGTATAACCTTTAATAGTCAATTCCGTTCCGACTGGGGTTCGGAAGGTCAATATTGGCGAAAGAAGTGGAGGATATGGATCTTCATCCGGATAGTACGGATCCTCCTTCACTGTAAATGAGACATACTCTTCATGTGGAGCGCTTGCCAGGGAATATGCTCGAACAGGTTCTTTCCTGCCTTTTTCTTTTTCGAGATAAAGACACCAACGTTCGAGGGCAGGAAATTGATGCGGATCTACGGTTAGAAATTGACCCGCTTTATATTCCGGCTGGTTATCACCTTCGCTAAGATATAGAGTAGTGCTGTCTTTTGTTTCTCTAACAGCATCAACAACGATTACTTCACGCTCCAAAATTTTAGCCGCCATTAAATTTCTACCTCCCCTTCGACTAGTTAATCACTTTCATATGTAACTCTATAAATAAATCCCTCTTGATCGTCCGAGATGAACATAGCCCCATCGACAGAGAATTCTATATCAACGGGTCTTCCCAAAACGCTCCCGTACGGTGTCAGCCATCCAGAGACGAAGTCCTCTATACCGACGGGCAGCCCGTTATCAATCAGTACTCTTACAATTTTGTAACCCGTTTTTTTCGATCTGTTCCACGAACCATGAAACGCTATGAACAGATCACCTCTATACTCCGGTGGGAATTTATCTCCGCTGTAAAACCTCATGCCCAACGGAGCGGAATGTGCCTGCATCTCGAATATTGGTGGGAGAGTATCATCGCATTTCTCTTCCTCTGTCGAATACTCCGGATTCATATTTCCGTCTCCGTAGCAGTAAGGCCAGCCATAATGTTTTCCCTCAGCCAATATATTCAGCTCCTCAGGAGGAATATCATCCCCGATCCGATCCCGACCGTTATTTGCCGCCCAGAGCTCTCCCGATTCCGGATCAAAGGCGAGAGCGACAGAATTTCTCAGCCCTTTTGAAAAAATCGTTCCTCCGCTCCCATCAGGATTATATCTCATCACTGTAGCTCTTCTCGGGTCACTCTCATCGCAGACATTGCACGATGAGCCTATAGATACATACATCATTCCGTCCGACCCGAAAACCACTGTTTTTGTAAAATGGCCGGTCGTCGGAAGACCTGATACCACAACTTCTCCCTCACCGTCAGCAATAAAATCATTGTCATCATCTCTGAACCGTCTGATTTTATCGGATTCGCCGACATAGATATAACCGCTATAGAAGGCTACGCTGTGCGGATTCCGTAAACCGTCAGCGAATATCTGACTCTTATCTGAAACTCCATCCCCATCTTCGTCCGATAATACTATGAGCTCTCCTCTGTTCATTACGCAAACGAAGAGCTCACCTTCAGGAGAAATTCCTATTCCCCTTGCCTTCCCAAGACCCTCTGCGAAAACAGTGACTGAAAAACCGGGTGCCAAAGAAAGCCTGTCTACAACTGTGTCTACTTCCGAAGCTCCATCAGAACAAAATAGAACTAATAACAGAGCTGACATCAACATCATACGTGTCGCAGCTGTAAGACCACTGATAGGATTAAGTGAGTTCAGTATTAAACTACCGTTGTTGACAATTATTCATACCTCACATAGTTATCTAATTGTAATATAACCGATTTAATACCAAATGGGAATGCACTTTTGAGTTTGATGCCACCATTGCGGATAGATTATAATTATTGTACGCGGGAAAATGATTATCCCTAAACTCGAATATTTCCGAATTTTAATTCTGTTTTCCTCTATAGGTTACGTAGTATTGCTCTGGAGTGAGGAGTGATTTCCATTCCTCTTCTGTTTTTTCCATTAACTTAAGAAACTCACTTCAAGACCGGCTCTAATCGGTATCAAAACACTTGAAATATTTTTATCAGTTCTAACATAGTCTAAATAATCAGAAATAGCGTCAACATGAGAAATAGCATTATCTGCCACTATCAATGAAGGTTTCATCAGTTTTGCATAAATCGCTTTTATATAACTGATATATTCTTCCTTGGCTGCGTCAATAAACACAAAATCAAATTTCTCATCCAAGTTTTGGAGTAACGCCAAAGCATCTCCCTTCAAGATATTAACATTTTTGAAGCCGGCCTTCCGGAAGTAATCGCCGGCTACTTCGGCATTACCACTATCTTTCTCAATTGTTAATACTTTCCCTCGATTTTCTCTGGCTGCTATGGCTAACCATATGGTTGAGTAACCAGCACCGGTTCCTATTTCAAGAATATTCCTGGCTCTACTTACTTTAATAAGAATCGAAAATAGCTTTCCAACTTCCTTATCCACATTAGGAATAGAATTATCTATGCAATACCGGTCGATCTCATCTAACAATTTACCGATATCCATACTATTACCCAGATCTTCATTCAACTTATTTAGTTCCTATTAAACAACAGCGTCTCTCAATTTCCCTCAACAAAATTTTTCACCGCAATTTTTCCGCCTTTTAGTATAGGCTGCCCGTCGCTTAGAAGGAGAGCGTCAAAATCAAGTTCCACGAGTACACTGATCCCGTTTCGGGCGAGTGTGATGTCGTCATACTTCTCGCTCGGTAACAATGAAACATCTCCCGGCGGTTCTCCAATGAGCGCGTCGCCTAAGATAAGGATTTTCCTATGCTGCCAGTAGAGTGCTGTTTCACCTGGAGATTTATTGTTTGGAATGTGCACAGCTTGAAGAAACCCTGCCAATGCATCACCATCATCGTAGGTGCTGTCAAACTCGATTTCCACTAAGCCTGCGTCGGCAGATGGCATCCTAATCGTGGCGTCAAACTTATTTTTTAGCTCCCTGCTCCAACGGACGTGATCCCTATTGGTGATAATAATCTCACTCACCCCGCCCAGAGATCTTATTTGAGTGAGGTCATCATCGGAAGGCTGTGGTGGGTCAATAACTACATTCCCAAATAAGGGGTTTTGCTTTAAGATGAACCAACCGTTGAAGTTAAACCCCTTCTCCGGCGAAAAAACTGACCACGTGTAAACATCCTTAAGGATTTCTTCCATTAGCATCCACTTTTCTTGTCTATCTCGAATATCCTATTTGTCCCGCTTAAAGCGGGGCTACCTCGTGTTTCCTGCTCCAAAAATTTTAAAAACCCCTTGCGGTCAGGGCAAGCCCTAACCCGCACAATGTTAAAAAGTCGGGGTGGCGAGATTCGAACTCGCGACCCCCTGCTCCCAAAGCAGGTGCGCTGGCCGGGCTGCGCTACACCCCGATTTTCACGCTGAGTTTAACTTTAGACTCAGTATTAATCAAGTTAAAAGACGAAGATCAATTAAGAATTAACAAACATGTCTCTTTTTGAAAACTTAGCCAATAAAAATGGGCGGGATGAACCCGCCCTAAATTATCGACATTTTAAAATTGCCTAACCGAAGAACCTTGTCTGCACCTTACCGTAAGCTATATGTCCTTGATCGGTCATATCTTCTCTTTCGGCGACTTCCTCTTTCATTATCATTTCAATTGTATCCCATGGACACTCTTTCACGCAGATAGTACATCCGATGCATTCTTCATAATCGACTACAATTATCTGCGCATGCCCTTCCATGACCGATTCCGGGCTATCGGCCAAATACATACAATCAACCGGGCAAAAGGCAATGCATACTTCACATCCCGTACACCCATCCCAATCGACCCATGCAATAGGGCGTGGTTTTTTAGGTTTTTTAACCGGTTTTATTTTTTCTTCAGTTTCTGCCATAATTCTGCCTTTCTATCCTTGGCTATCGATTATTGAATAACGCTCAAGATGAAAATTTTGCGTCTGCTTTGGCTGATCCGCCGGCGCTTATTGTAACCTCTGTAGACTGCTCGCCAAGCGTCTCATGCCAGAACTTTAAAGTATATGTCCCGGCAGGAACTCCCGTCAGTGTGTAGTTACCCGCTTCGTCTGTCGTTACATAGTACGGATTAGCAGCGGCAACTATCCATCCCGACATCCAGGCATGAACATCGCAGCGTAATTTAATAAACTCGGCTTTGGTGAACTTTGCGGAAATTCTTTTTTTAAATTTTGGCTGAGCCTTATTTAACGGTTTGTTCAATTTACTGAAAGTATGGATATTATGAAGAATTCCATCGCTGTTAAGAATGCTTAATTTCTGTCCAACACCTACGATAACGACATGCGGTTTAAACCAGCATCCATTTTGGTCGAGCGTATATTTCGTCTCCCATTCTTTTCCGGATTTAATTCCATCGATGTAAACTACTACATTTTTCAATCCTCCTGATTCGCCTACTACAACATCTTCCTTATATTTTTCATGAACAGCGCAAACTTTGACATCTTTCTCTATCTTCAAGGCTTTCAAAACGGGGGCGGTGCCGTCAAACGAAATAGTACCTGCTATTGTCCCCCCGTTTGACACAGTCCCCGGTGTGTACTGAGCGAATGCAGTCAAACTGAAAACAAGCAGCATCAGCACAATTTTAATTATATTTTTTATATTCATTTCTGTTCTCCCTATTTTGTGCTTATTGGGAAAATCTTTATCCCCCCAACTGTAAAATGTAATTCGTCATTAACTCAATTTGTTTATCT
Organism: Fidelibacterota bacterium MT.SAG.2; assembly: GCA_004402915.1. Classification (GTDB taxonomy): domain Bacteria; phylum Fidelibacterota; class SORT01; order SORT01; family SORT01; genus SORT01. The sequence goes on along the minus strand of SORU01000010.1, from coordinate 16,692 downwards.
TCATCCCCATCGAGAATATCGTCCGGTCCGGATTCATCATAATATTCCGGATCAAAGAAGGTGGGCATTTTGGTTCCCGGTTGAATCAAATTCGGATTTCTTATCCATTTCGGAATCCATTCCGGGCGTAACCGTTCTTTAGCAAGCGCTAAATCCGGCGCCCAATCCGTGATCGGTCCCTCTGGTTTTTGATCTCCCTGTTGATGACAGGAGAAACAGGAAAAATAGTCAGCTGAAACGAGCAGTTGTGCATCTCTGAGAGCCTTCCCTCTTAATTTTTCGGTCTCCTTATACCTATACGGAAATTTTTGTTTGGATGCGTGAGTAAAGAATTGCTCGATCAGGAGAGCTTCTTCGTCCGATAAACTGAAAGTCGGCATCCTGACACTCAACCATGGTCGAATAACTTTCGGATCTTTTAAAAACCGGAAGAGCCAATCGGGTTGAACTTTTTCACCCTCTCCGTTCAGTATCGGGGGCGAAAATACTACTGCTTCCTCTTCCGTATATCCTCTGTTGACCATAACCGCATTTAACGGGTGCCTGATGTCTCCGCCTAAATCCTGAATTTCATGACAACCTCGACAATTGCGTTCTTGAATTAGTTTCAACCCTTCATGAACTTTAAGTTCATGCGAGTCTAAGTTCCTCATCTTTGTGGAGGCGATTTTCTCCTTAGTTAAACCCATGATGACTGTGAGAACAGCATTTGCTTCTTCATCAGAAAAACCGAAATTAGGCATTTTAAGTTTTTCGTCAAAAGTTTTCACTTTACCTTCATCGAATAGACGCGGAGTTTTCAGCTTATTAAAGATCCAACTTTCTTTGCTGTGCTCGATGTGGACCAATCCGAAATCAAATCGAGAAAGCAGTTTTGAGCCTTGTTCAGTGAGTTCCGTTCCGATTTGTTGAGCCTCTTCAAATCCGGGAATAATATGACAACCGAAACAGCCGTATCTGCCTATGAGTTTTTCACCGAGAAATTCGTTCTTTTCTATGCCGTTCATACCAGCCAGCTTAGCATCTGCTTCTGCCCGTGACATATTTCTCTTAAGGTAATCATATGTGAGCTCGTCCAAGACTTCATTATCAGTGTTCGGTAACGGCAACTTATCAAATTCATTGTTGTTCATTGAGAGCAGATAAGAAGTGATATCGGAAGCCTCACGGTCGCTTAATCTCATACGAGGCATAACAGTTTCGGGGAAATATTGCTCAGGATTTTTTAGCCAATGGTATAACCATTTTTGATTTACTTTGCTGCTCAGTCCGAACAGATTCGGTCCGAATTCTCTCCTGCTGACCAGCTCTCCCGCATCTTCTTCGTATGATCCATCAAGTTTGTGGCAACCGAAACATCCGAGGGTTTCCACCAGTTCTTTACCTCTTCGAGCGTTTCCTCTCCTCGGCAGATTACTGTAATTTTCAGATTCCGATTTGGCAAAAATATAATCGACTATTGCCCTTACCTGAACTTCGTTCGCAATTATATCCTCAGGTGTACTTGAATTCATTAATCCGAAAAGACGAGGCATTTTTGTCTTGCTTTGGAAATGTTTCGGGTTATTTACCCATTTATACGCCCATTCCTTTGTTACTTTGGAAGATAACTTACTGAGGTCGGGGCCCACTTTCCGTAGATCATTGAAACCGTCTATTTTATGGCAACCGAAGCAGCCGTTTCTTTTGATCAGGTTGACTCCTGAATTCAGTATATCGGCGCTGACCACTTCTGCCTGAGTATTATGGCATTTAAGACATGATGCTTCGATCAGGTCGGCTCTATACATCGGATAATCCCAGTGATGTGGCTCCTTCCAGCCATATTTCTCGATCCATTCCTCCTTCTGTTCATTATTTTTAGGAGTATGGTATGTATCCCGGAATGTGACGCTTCTTCCTAATCCGTTATGGCATGTTGTGCAGCCGAAATCGGAAAGTGGATGGGGCGAATCTTTATTCAGATACGTCTCAAGATTCGGGTGAGTACGATAAGGATGTTCTTCCTCTTCAAAACCAGCTTTCTCAATGGCGAGATGACAAGTCTGGCATCTGTCAACTCGGGGTACGGTGAGAAAATTCAGATCTTCATGCAAATCAGGAATAACGACCTGAATTACTTTTTCGGTAGGGCTGATAAAATCAAGCATCGGGAGGTTTCTGAAATAATCATTTGTAAAGCTCGGACCGATCTGCGCAAGATACAATTCCAGCTTTTGTACATCTTTTGTAAGATCTTTCAGCTCATTCTCGCCCGCTTTCAATTCCGAAACTAAGCTGTCTATCGCTCCTTGTGCTTTCTCCATTTCTATAGATATAAGTTCGAGCTGAACCGCAGCTACTTCCATCGTTGAAGAGTGAGTATCCATAAGGAGTTTTGATTCAGCTGCTTCTTCGGTCAGGTCTTCCTCCAATTGGACTTCATAACTATATTTTACCGCATCAAATTCCGACTTGGCGAAACGAAAGTCCTGATCTATCCTATAATGTTTTTTATCAAGGCTTAAATATTGGTCATTTGCAGCCTCTACTTTTTCTTCCTGTTCAGCGATTATCGTTTTAGATTTAGCGATTCTTTCTTTTACATCCATTAGTTGTGTAGAATCTATTTCCGCCCGCATGGCTTCTAATTCCTGCTCGGAACGGTCTATATTCATCGCCCTGAATTCGCGCTGATATTCTCTCCACTCCTTTATATAATCATCGGCAACCATCAGAAATACGGTAGCAAGGAGAAGAACGCTCGCTAATGCAAATACCATATGTAATCGAGGTACGTTATATAGAAATTCTGTATCGTCTTTGGGCTTAGCCACTTAGCCAATCCTCCTTAAATGTTAAAGAAAATCTCCGGTATCGCCAATATATATTTCAAATTAAACAGCCATCGCAGGTACATTTTTATCGGAACACTTACCATCAATAATAAGAGAGCAATGAAAATAGCATATCTGCCTATTCCTAATTTCAGAAACAGGTCTGAAAAATATTTTTTGGTCAAAATCAAGGGCGTTATCATAAAATATGCCAAAAGGATCCCTATACCGAATATCTCTCTTAAAAACCAATTATTAGGCAATCCTACGCCAAACCATTTGATATAAACAATTTCAGATAAGTTAATATTCACTAACGGCTCCAGCTTATGAACGTCCCAATATTCATAGGGCCCGAAGAAATTCCAATTGGGCCCTCGAAGGAAAGTCCCTATCACTATCAGAAGTATCCATAAGAGTAACCAACCGAATATAAAGATGGAGATTGCCATCTTTCTCTCTGCAAATGAATAATAGCCGTTTCCTTTCGGATTTTTATCTATAAATGGAATAGCCATCAACCCTACGACACAAAGCCCCGGAAGTAGTACTCCTGCTATCCAGGGATCGAAGTAGACCAGCAATTCTTGCAATCCGAGAAAATACCATGGAGCTTTTGAAGGATTCGGAGAGTTTGCGGGATTTGCAGGCTGCTCAAGAGGAGCCTCTAAAAGCACAGACCATCCTATAAGCAAAACGAGCGTGAGCGTGAGCGCAATAAGTTCTATATAAACCAGATCAGGCCAGACTATCACTCTATTCGGCTCTATTTCCGCTTCCATTACCGGCTTACCCGCCGCTATACGCTTATCGTTGTTAACCGCCTGCCACATAGCCAACCACGTGAAAAAGAAAATGAGAAATATCAATCCAACTATTGGAACGTTATCAGGCTTCGTCACAATGAGTAGAAAGTTTTCATCGAACAAGCTTACAATAAAGAAGAGTACCGACGAAACACCCACTACTATCATTGCCTTTCCCGACCAGAAAATTTCAGAATACTTAAAGCTCGTGAATAATATTATCACCAACAGTGTAAAAAGGATCGGCGGGTCTGAGATCACATTGATTATATCTTTCATATCTAAAATACTCTCCTGTTACACAGGTCCGGAGATGTTTCCATCTTTGCGGATTCTGAAAAAATGAAGTGCCATTAAAATGATGACAACAAATGGCAACGCAACACAATGAAGCACATAAAATCGTAAAAGTGTCGCCTCACCGACAAAACGTCCACCGAGTAAAGCAAACCTTACGTCATTTCCCGCATGAACAAGCGAGATACCGCCTATTTGAAGGAGTGACGCCCCGGGACCTTCATGTCCAAGGAAAGGTGTTGCCCGAGCCATGTTGGTACCTACCGTTACCGCCCATATGGCGAGCTGATCCCATGGAAGAAGATATCCCGTGAAGCTTAATAATAGTGTCAAAACCAACAGTATAACACCAACTCCCCAGTTAAACTCGCGCGGTGGTTTGTAGGAGCCTGTCATAAATACCCTGAACATATGAAGCCAAACGGTGATCACCATTAAATGCGCCGCCCAGCGATGAAGTTCTCGCATGATACCGAGCGGAACTTGCTCGCGAAGATCTACAATATCCATATATGCGTATTCAACCGTAGGTCTATAATAAAACATTAACAGGATTCCGGTGACAGTCAATACCATAAACAAAAAGAACGATAATCCACCCATGCACCATGTATATCTTAATCGTACGGCATGCCGCCGCGTGCGCGCGGGATGTAAATGCAGCCATAACGAATTTAACACTACAAGAAGTCTCGAACGTCTCGTTTTGGGTATCCCTGTTCGAAAATAGGATTTCGCTACTTGTGATTCAGCCAGTTGTTTCCAGACGGATTTCTTCTTTTTCTTAGGAGCCGCTTCAGGAGCTTCTGTCGTGCTCCCTTTTTCTAAATTCTCGTCAGCCATTCTTTATCTCATTCCTTTTAAATAATAACCTACACCTTTAAAAAACTATCGGGGTCTTTCCACTGACCCTTTTCATATTGAAACTTACGATTTTTGTCTACTAAAATCTGTCCGTCTTCTGCGTAACTTATCATATAACGTTCTAATGGTCGTGGAGCGGGACCTTCAAAGTTTATGCCTGTTTTATAGAATCCGCTGCCGTGGCACGGACATTTGAATTTCGCTTCCGCGCCGAGCCAATTAGGCGTGCACCCGAGATGAGTACACACAGTACTCAGAGCGAAAATTCCTTCTGAATTCCGAACGAGCCAGACTCCGAATGATTCTTTGAACCGCTCATCGACCGCGCCGATAATATAGTCTTCAGGATAACCCGCTTTGAACGTAAGCGGAGGCTCGAACAGTACATTTGGAAAAAAGAACCTACCTATCGCAGCTGCCATACCAAGTGTTGCCGCTGTAAAAGAGAGCCACGCAAGCCCCATCCAAGAGAAAAAACTCCTCCGGTCAACTTGTTTCTTTACCGGTTTTGGAGGTTCTGTTTTTACTACTGTTTCACCCTTAGTCTCTTCAATCGGAACTTCAATTTCACTTCTATTTGGAACATTTTCGGTCATATCTCACATTCTCCGTGAATCTTTATCCATTACCCTCAAACATATTCAGAGCCTCTATTGCTGCTTGCCTGACTTTCATGTTAGGGTCGGAATCTTTCAGATCGGCAAGCCTCTCTTTTAAGGTTTCAACCTGAAGAGCTCCAATAGCATACACCGCTGATTTGATTGTCTCTTCTTTCAATATTTCATCCATTTGTCCATGCCCGCTAAGATAATTCCGGTCTAACATCAATTCTAAGATGTCTTTTCCGGCACTGTCGCCCAATTTTGCCAACGACAATGCGGCATTCCATTTAACATCATCAACCGGGTCCGAAAGAGCAGCTCGTAATCCTGACTTTGAGCCGTCCTCGTCCAAGCTGCCGAGAAGATGAGCAGCTAGCTTTCTCATGCCCGGATCGGGATCATTCAAATATTCTAAGACTTTTTCTTGTAATCCCTTTACTCTAAGCTTTCCAAGAGACCAAAGGGCATATAACCGGGTTTCGTCATCGGCGTCTTCAGTTGCATCCCACAAACTTTTAATGCTTCTCGGGTCGGAAAGATATCCTAAAGTAAGGGTCAAATATCTGCGAATCCTTGGATCATCATTTTTTGTGTTCTCATATATTGCCAAGAGCTCTCTGATAAATCTATCTTCAAATGGCTTATCAGCATCCGCCCGCATTATCTTCGAAAGCATATACGCTGAGTGCCACCTGTTGTTAACCCCGCCTATTTTAATGCTTTCCAGATAATCATACCGAGTCTTTGACTCAGAAAAGAAAAATGTGAATATAAAAAATACACCGATTGCGACTGCAGCAATTAAAAACGGCGTTATGAAAAGTTTTGCAAAATCGCCCCAATTCCCAATCCCGTCACTGATGGGCATTCCGCTTCGTTGCAGAGGATTACTTCCCTGGTTTTCTTCCATCTATGCCTTGCCTGACCAATCCTGATTTATTAAGATTAAGAACCTTATTCTTTATAAATCTTTAGTTTAAAACCTCTCTTACCCTACAGTAAATAATTCCTATAATCATTTACATCTATGAATTTAAGAGAATAAATATACATAGTCGTGAATCTTTTGTCAAGAAGGAATTATACACAATACCGAAGATTTTATCGTTCATTTTAAAAAAATTCAAACCGCCGTTCTATGAGTGAAAATTGAGTAATTTTGTGAATGAGGTGGAATATAATCAAGTCTAAGCGAGCTGTTTCATCGCTTCTTCGATTGAGTCTGAAGTTGATACATTAACGGTTTCTTTAAATTCAATGAATGCTTTATAGACTTTCTCTGACTTCAACACAAAGTTTACATTTATCCCCATTCTCGTTTGATAATTTGTGAATCGCGACAGATGTTGAATCTCCTCCAATTCAATTGTCTCCAATAACGACAGATCAATTATAAATTTCTTTACTCCGTTCTTACTCATCTCCTCTACCAAACGAGTCACTTCCTTTCCGGCAGCTACTGTGTCTACCGGCTTTCTTTTGAGAATTGTGATGTCATTCTCTGCCGAGATAACTTCTATCAAATTCACTTCAAAGGTCTCGTTGAATAAATTTAGAAGATCTTCCGGATTTTCGGGTTTTTTAATACAGTCTATTATTCCCTGATTCCGATATTTATCAATTTCGCTCTGTTCTAATTCTCCGCTATAATATATATATGGTTTTAAAATTCTATTTTTATCGATGCTGTTAAGGGTGCTGCACAGCTTTCCCGCGTTAAGTAAATCAAGGCGTTTATGCTCCGCAAGTATAAATTCAGAAAAAGATGATACAAAGTATTCTTGCAAATCGTCAATAGAGTCAACAACATTAATTTTATAAATCTCAGGCAGTCCTGAACGGATCTCTTCATGAAAATTTGCATTAGCGGATAACAGCAATAAATGAGTATGCCCGTCAAGCGGTTTTTTCAAACCCTCTTTTGTGGCTTTCACCACAACCTTACTCTGAAGAGCTCTCACAATTCTATTGACCAGTTGTCTGGGTGTTGCCGGTTTTATTATCTAATCCACAGCCCCTAAAGCAAGCGCCGCTTGAACTTGCTTAATTTCAGAATGCGCTGATACCATAATGACTTGTATATCGTCTAACTCCGCTATCTCTCCCTTCTTTTGGAGAACTTCGATACCATTGATTTTCGGCATCATAAGATCAAGCAGCACAACATCAGGATGAAATTCTATCATCATTTTCAACCCTTCAATTCCATCCTCAACAGCCTGAATTTCGTAACCGAACTCCCTCAAGATCTTTTTTGATATGGAGCGAGCATACTTATCATCATCGATTACAAGCACCTTTTTCCCGACTCCGATGCTCCTCAGATGACTTATATCTTCTTTATCAAATCTTGCTGTCATTCAGTTATGATAACTCATTTTAAAATATCTTCCAAGATAATTAGATTTCGTATAGGTCATTCGTCCGGCTTGATAGAATCTCTTATCAACAAACTTAGTTTATTTTCAGAAATCAGATTCACTCCTAATTCATTTGCCTTTTTAAGCTTAGAGCCTGCGTTTTCTCCGGCAACCAGATAGTCGGTTTTTTTACTGACCGATGACGAAACCTTTCCACCGGCTGATTGTATGATACCCTTCATTTCCTGACGATTCCGTTTTTCGAATGTCCCCGTAATTACAAAAGTCAATCCCTTCAAAACATCCGATCTTTTCTCAGGTATCTCACTAAACTTGATTCCAAGTTGAAATAATCGCTTGATCGTATATTTATTTTTTCCATCGCAAAAAAAGTTCCTTACGCTCCTAGCTACTATCGGACCAACACCCTCAATGCTTTCAAGAGAATCTACCTCTGCGTTCCTGATTGATTCAAAATCTTTGAACTCATCCGCGAGCACCCTTCCCGTTTGCTCTCCAACATGGCGGATTCCAAGCGCATAAAGAAACCGCCCAAATGTTGTATCCCGACTCTTATCCAAAGAACTCAAAATATTTTGTCCTGATTTATCAGCCATTCTCTCCATAGACGACAGCTGTTCAAGCGTCAGCGTATATAGGTCAGAGACATTCCTTATCAACTCCTTATCGACAAGCGCCTCTATTAATTTATCGCCTAATCCGTCTATATCCATAGCTCCTTTACTTGCAAAATGTTTGATAGATTCCTTTAATTGAGCAGGACAGGATCGGTTTTGGCAAGTGTGCACCGCCTCACCGGGTAATCTTTTAACCGTAGCTCCGCATACAGGACATTCAGCAGGTATATGATACGGTTTAGAGGCTCTATTCCTTTTTGATTTAATGACGCTCACAACTTCAGGAATTACATCTCCGGCTCTTTGAATTATTACCCTGTCACCTTCACGAACATCTTTGCGGTCAATCTCATCCTGATTATGCAAGGTCGCGCGTTTTACGATTACGCCACCTACATTTACAGGTTCGAGTTCAGCAACTGGAGTCAGCGCTCCGGTTCTTCCTACTTGCACGCTGATAGAAATAATCAGAGTCGTTTCCTGCTGAGGCTTGAACTTACCGGCTATCGCCCATCTCGGACTCCGCGCGCGAGCGCCTAACCGGTCTTGAAACGAAAGGTCGTTCACCTTTAATACTATACCATCTATCTCAAATTCAAGCTTATCACGAACCTTCTCCATCTCTCTGAAATATTCAATAGCCTCCTCAATTTCATTGCAAAGCTTGCCGTGAACCGTAACCGGAAATCCCAATTCTTTTAACCGGTTCAACGTTTCCCAATGATTTCCGGAATTGAAACCCTCAGTTGCTCCAACTCCGTAACACAAAATAGAGAGCGGTCGGGATGCGGTTATCTTCGGATCGAGTTGGCGGAGCGAACCCGCAGCCGCGTTTCTCGGATTGGCGAAAAGTTTATCCCCCTTTACTTCTTGATGCTCGTTTAATTCCCTGAATGATTTTATGGATAGAAAAACCTCTCCCCTCACTTCCAACAAAGATGGAATTTTTGTACTCCCGGCTCTGAGCCGGAGCGGTATCGATTTTACTGTCCGGAGATTCGTTGTTATATCCTCTCCCGTTACACCGTCGCCGCGAGTCGAACCGGAAACGAACTTTCCGTTTTCATATACCAACTCCACGGCGAGACCGTCCAATTTTGGTTCTGCTGCGTATTCCACTTCTCCCTCAAACTCAAGAATCTTCTTCACGCTGACATCAAAATCTCGCAGCTCGTTCTCGTCCATCGCATTTGCCAAGCTCAGAAGCGGAATCGTATGTTTCACGCTTCCGAACTCCTTTGAAGGTTCCGCTCCTACCCGTTGAGTTGGTGATTCGGGTATTACGAGTTCAGGATGATCTGCTTCGAGTTCCTCCAACTGACGAAAGAGTCTGTCATATTCGGCGTCCGATAGAGTAGGCTCGTCAAGAACATAATATTTGTAATTATGTCCCTCCAATACCTTCGTGAGTTCACCAATTTCCTTTTTAGCCCTTTTTTTGTCCAAAAACCTATTCCGTTATTAGAAGAAACTTAAATTTATGGAGATTTTACGGGTTGTTCAACAAGTTTCGCTTGCCATTTCTACAAAATGCAGATATATTTTCCCGCATTCTCGTGGCGGTCAGGGTTTGTATCGGAGGCTTTCTCCGAAGGTCACAAAGGTCTCCTTTGGAGAATCCTTTGTGATCTGAGAAGCATTGACGCCATGATTTTCGCGCCCGTAGCTCAGTTGGTAGAGCAGTGGCCTTTTAAGCCATTGGCCCTCGGTTCGAATCCGAGCGGGCGCACAATGTAACTGTTGATACATAAACGTTTCAGGGCTTTTCCTAATCATTCACCAACTATACATAATATCGCAAATTGGACTCTACGGGACTCCACGGGACAGATTTACGGCACTAAATGGGCACTACTTTTTGTAGAAACGGTGCCGCTTTTGTGCCATATGCCGGATCAGGGTTGGCAGAAGTTGGATTTTTGTTATTATGCGTTCGTTATGTGATTCTTATGGTTTTCTTATGCGTTTGTTATCAGTTTCTTATCGAATTCAATAAGAATTCTCATGTTAATCTATTGATTATTATTATCTTAGGTGTAAAAGCGCTATACTCTGGTGGAAAATTTGGCTGTGTGGCGCTTTTGATAGTGCTTGTCTTTATTACCAAATATTATAATTTTTGAATGGACACATGTGTAATAATAATCTAACTCTTTAGCGGGAGGATAAATTAATGGATGAATTAAAAATTGGCGATGTCGTTGAACTCAAATCTGGTGGCCCCAAGATGACAATTCAGGGGATTGATGACATGCTGGGAGTTCATTGCACTTGGTTTAAAGACGAAAAAAGGGAAAGCGGTAATTTTAATCTTAACACTCTTCAAATAGTCGCCCAAGAAGACACAGACTAAAGATTTAATTGCTGCCAACCATATATTTTCTATCTTTATCTATGCTTCTTAGGATAAGGATTTAATGGCTGATTTTAAAAATAAATTCTCATGGTCAATCTCACAGGACCGAACATTTCAAACATGTAAACGAAAATATTATCTTAATAGATATGGCTCTTGGGGCGGATGGGATAAGAATTCCGATGAACTCACTCGAAAGATTTATATCCTAAAAAACCAGGCAACTATTCCAATGCTTGTTGGGGATGTCGTACATCAGACTATATCCAAAATTCTTGACTCACTCAAAGCAAGGAAGACTTGGGATATTGGCTATTCACAGAAACACGCTGTTAGACTATTTAAAGATGGATGGAAACAATCAAAGAATGAAGAGTGGGTACAGGATCCTAAAAGAAAGAAAAATCTGTTTGAACACTATTATGATTCAACACCTTCTGAAGAGGATCTTGTTGAAGTTGGTGATTCTATAAAGAATACTGTTGAGAACTTCTACTCATCAGAGTCTTTTAAGTTTATTAAGACCTCAAGACCGGTGGACTGGCTATCTAAAGAGGAATTAGGCGAGTTTAAAGTCGCGGGCGAAACTGTTTACTGTAAAATCGACTTCGCTGTTAAGCATGAAGACCTGGTTTATCTTTATGACTGGAAAACTGGTAAGAAGATCTCAGAAGACGAGCGACAACTTGCAGTTTACTCACTATACGCTGTAAATAAATGGGCGGTGGATCTTGGTAGTATTCGATTATTTGATGTATATCTTAAAACTAATACTCCACTTACAATTAGAGCGTCACAGAAACTTGTAGAAGAAACTCAGCAGTACATTGAAAAGAGCATTAAAGAAATGAAATCACTCTTGGATCATCCTGATGAAAATATTGCGAGCATTGATAAATTCCCGATGATTGAGAATAAGAACATTTGCAAACATTGCTCGTTTAAAGAGATTTGTTACCCGGATAATTTTAAGGAATTATAGATGAAATGCCGAAACTGCAAATCAGAAAATGTAGTTCAGATCCTCAGGAACAACGACTCATTACATTTAATGGATATTTTAAGGAGGAATAATCATGTGGGAAGTAATCTATGACAATAGTCAACTAATTGTGAATGTTATACTCGTAGGAGCAGTGCTTTATTCAAACTATCTGTCACGTCAGAATGTCGCGCAATCGAAAGAATTTATGCATCAATCAAACATCCAAACACAACAAATTAGTGAAAGAGAATTTATGCGCCTTTCGAACGAACAAAACTGGCATTTTTACCTTCACCATAAAGAGTTTCCCACACTATTACCCTCTTGGGAGGGATTGAATGATGAGGAGTGGGGCTTACGTACAGTGTATCTTTTTCACCTCAATATGCTCGATTTAGTCTACAAGGAATTTAAAAAGCGATTAATGAATGAGGATCAAATAGAGGCCTGGATAAGAAAAGGTAAACACTGGTTTTATTTGCTTGGAGATGATAGTAATTTCAAATGGCGAAAGGAGGGGCGTAATATTTTGATGCAACTGTTAAAACCTGAAGAAGGATATACAGATGATTTTAGGAAATGGCTCTTTGATAAACGAATAATCCCTACTGAACTTTCTAGGTAAGTTTCCTTTTTGTGCGAGCTTTAGCGGTTGACGCTCTTCAAGCATCCAAACCTCGCCCAATAATATATAAAGATGTTGTGTTTTGCTATACCAAAAGTTAGTCATATACTTATGTATCTGACAAATTTACCATGTTATCGTATAATCATCTCAAATGAATACATTAGGGCCAAATTATTTTACCTATATCTTGGTAAGGTTCAATAACTATTGATGCTTTTTTAGCTAGGAGCTGTGCTGACTTTGTGGATTTTGATATAAAATATCGCTTAAGCGAAAAATCATATTTTTCTCCTTTTTCCCATTCGATTGAGCGCCCTAATAAATCGACTTTCCTTCCTAAATATCGAGAGTCTTGACCTTGTTTACCGAATTTTGAGGGCCCGAAATCTACTGAAATTAAACGTCTTGGTGGAAATTGTTTGACAGCAGGATCCTTCTTATAGAATGTCCATACATCGAAATCTTTTATTCCATTTCTTCCATCAATATAGTGGAGTGAAGCACCCTGGCACAATACCACGCACAATATATTATTCTTGTAATATATTCCTCTTTCGGGATACCTTCTGAAAAAGTCTTCTCTGTCGTATTCTGCTAGTTTACCCAAAAGCTTCAAATCATTCTTCGATATTTGAACATAAGATCGATTTGAGATTACTCTATCCATAATTCAATCCCTAAATAAGCCACCGAGTTTTAACTAAGTTTATTGATTCCTAGTTTAACGATCATTCATATTAATTTAAATGAAATAAAGGCGCTGATAAGCAATCGACTGCCATCCCCAAAACAATGTTTCTTGACTCCAAAGTTCTTATCTTTTTACAAATTGGATTGATTTAATGTCAAAAAGCGGTCTTGCTGTGATTTAATATCTACTTGAAATCTAGATAGAACCGTCCTTTTATAAAGATTGCGTTGGAAGTAACTGTATAATTCCAATTACCAAAATCCGATTTCGTCGTACTTGAAAGTCGTTGATATCCACCAAATAAAGTAAGTGTTTTAAAAATTGGCACTCCAACCCCTATGGAAAATTTATTATGCCCAAATCCCGTAGGCATAAAGGTTTGTCCTCCGCCTTGTTTATACGAAACATCTGAACTCTCGTATATTGTTGCATCAAAATCTAGGAAGATTACACCTACTTTACCATCTGGATTTGATTTCCTAATTTTTACTTCATTTTTCTGTGAGGATTCTGATTTTACCTGCGCCCACGAAGTGGTTGCGAGAGTTAGTACAATTAATCCTATCATAATTATTTGCTGTTTCATTTTAAATCTCCTTCAGGATTTAAGAAGTGAGGGTAATCTTGTTATTATAAACCATGATATTAAACTAACATTCAGTCTATCATAATTCTATATAAAATATAGGGCCGACAATCATCGACTGCCAGCGCTATTTCTTGAAAACGAAGTGAGCTCACTACATTACCTTATGGACTCACGATATTACTAGCCGTTTTACGGCAAAACTCAGGACATTTGCGTTGAAATGTTGTGAAATTCGAATAATCACAATCTGTATCAAGACATTTTTAAAGCATAATGTGTAACTTTTGATCTGCTTCAACTTTTGTTAGCAAAGCCACAGGGAGTTAGTATTTCGCTTGCATTCCCATGGACAATGAGTTATTCTTGGATACGTATTTAATCAAACTACCAGGAGTGAAACTATGATACATAACCACCCAATTCTTTATTTACTCGTTCTAATGTTTGCAGTGCCTTTTCTGTTGAGTTGCACGACCGCACCACCACCAGATACCACTGCTGAGGACACTCAAGCTATAAATGCTGTCATAAAGCAATTTGCCGATGCTTTCAACCAGGGTGATGCAGCTGCTGTTGCCGCACTTCACACAGAAGAAGCAAAACGTCTTCCGCCAAACAGTCCACTGATTGTCGGTAGGGAGGGTATACAAGCTTGGATGCAAGCCAGCCACGACGCAGGATTAGGAAATTTACAACTTACAGTGATAGACCTTCATGTGAATGGTGATATGGCACACGTGGTCGGCAAGTACACGCTCACCATACAGCCCGAGGAGGGTGAGGCTATCAGCGATAATGGCAAATTCGTGGACTTATGGAAGCGTGAAAACGGTACCTGGAAGATAGATGTGAACATCTTTAACAGCAGTGTACCGCTTCCTGCCCCTGAAGCGCTTCCTACCGCTGAAGAAGAATAACTACTGAGAAGAACAGAGGCTGTTTTCAGCCTATTCAGCTCAAAGGCAAAAACTCTAAACGCCTAATTTCTAAAGGCTTAGATACTCGTTTAGTACTGCCCCCCCGGACAATGTTCTGGTTCGCTAAGAATGGAGACTGCCCTAGAATAAAGAAACAGGCGAGAACGCTAACTGAGTATCACTCTCTTTTCTACGTGCTATCCGATGTTTAGAGGGCCACAGGAAAATCCATTAGACTGGCTCTCCTGTACCTCAAAAAATTGAAAACATTAACACAAGAATTAACGATTGAATGAACCAGCCGATCAGGCAGACCCCTACAGCACGGAGTGTACTCTGGTAGTCAAGAGCTTGCCTTACCGCGATAACCATTGCCACCAACATCCAAATTGCGGCGAATAGAAAAACTACCCCTGTCAACCCCGGGATAATAGCAAATACTCGGATCAACCCAGGGGAACTAGAAAAGCCGATTGTTCGCAACAACTCACCGTGGTCTGCTTTGGTCTGTGGCTCGGGAAGAACTCTCGTTCCAATAAAGTAAGTTAGATAGGCCCAGACATACCATCCGATGAGGGCTACAACAGTCCCCGTCAAGATCCCGCCAAACCCTCCTCTTTCAATGCTTCCCAATCCCGCTGCGATACTGGAAAGAACAACAACCCCCATGGCCTGGCGCATTGCACCTTTATCCGCCTCGACTTCTTCATACAGGTTGGCATCCAGCATTGCAGCACGAATAATACGGTTCTTAAAACTTGTCATTGCACCTTCTTGAACTAATTAACTAATATAACCAGCTATAACTCTATGATCCGTTTTCTAAGTTAGTATCTTGATATTTGGAAGATACTCTAAGTCACAGCTATCAGTCAATAGTATTGTCATGGTCGATACTTAGTTGGGAAACATCGCCCTAGGAGACTGTATCTGTAACTGCCACCCCTTTTTAAATTTCAGCGGTCATTCAAAGGAGGTTATTTATTGCTTCCTCGATAACATCCCATTGACTCATTCCGAGTCCTTCATTGATCCTGTTTTCGATCACACCCATATTTTGTTTAATGTGAGAGGTTTGTTTCTCAGAACATTCCATTGTGTCTTCGGCATATGATAAAATATCCTCTTCAATGATCAAGAATACACTCGAATTAAACGCTTCAATTTTTTCGACCCTTTTTAATTAGTACTCTTCTGATCAAGCGACTCCAAAGGAGATAGCCAGATCTTTTGGAATATCTAAAGAGAGTGTGATCTCTCTTCCGATCCTCCTTAAACATTTGGATATAGTTGATGGTGAACTATTGAAAAGTGATGAGAGCTCCTTAACCTGATAACCTTCCATTCTTCTGATCAGAATAGATCGGTCTCTCTCCGATAGTCCTGTCAGGAAGTTCTTGAAATCTATCTTGAAGGCAATATCATCGGCGAGTGGTATGTTTCTTCTGTGGAAGGAACCCATCAATACATCATCTGTGCCTTCTGATCCACTCAGGTGCAACAACTTAACGTCATCATTGTAGTATCTCAACCTTGAATAGACATCCTTTGTCCCGTTATATCCCTTATTACCGAAATGCCGAAGCTTGCAGCGTCTGAGTTCACCAGCTCTATGCTGCATGAAATTTACCAACTCTCCGACAGAGAGTTCATACTTACGTGAAAAGGCAGAACAATATGTAGTATATGATAGAGAGAGGATATTTTGTTTAAGATCCTTATCTCCTCTTGATATCCTCTCAGCGTGCCTATCCAATTGGGTGTACATATCCAGATATGCCATGATTGTCTCCTCACTTTTATGGATCATTGATTTGAGGAGGCTTGTCAGATGGGTATTAGATCATTTGGGCCTCCTTACTGTTTGTATTCTTCGTTTCTTTCTTCAATTAATACCTCGTAAGCTCTTGTTTGAGCTTCTCTGTTTTTTTGAGCTGGTGTAACATAAATAGGAAGATCAAGGAGCTTGTCGGGGCTCTTTGGAGCTTCTACAGCTAAATTATAATGTTGGGTCATTATCCTGATCAGTCTTCCTCTAAATAGCGATAAAGAGTTGATTTCGAGATATCGAGAACTTCACAGATATCACCGATTGAATTTGAAGGATCATCGTGCAATGACTTCGCCAGAGCGATCTTCTTTT
>SORU01000009.1 GCA_004402915.1 Fidelibacterota bacterium MT.SAG.2 | reverse complement strand
TACCGCCTGTTGCTATCTTGAACGTCTCGCCTGACGAAAGTATCAACTTTTTTACATCGCCGGCAAATATTTCCGCTGTTATCCGCAGAGCTGTTTTAACCTCATCTAAAGCAGCGGAAGTGTCGGCAGATTTAAGGGCATATCCGTCCATAGCCGCGCGCGTATATCCTGGTACGTTCATTGGTGAAACGAGTTCTTGGGAGATGACCCGGTCGAGCGCTTCTTCCAACTTCAATTTCTCTTTTCTATCGATAGGCTTTACAGCCTCCAAAGCAAGTTTTAGCGCCTCATCGAACGGCATCAATTTTCCGAAGGCGCGCATCAGCGGGTCAATTCCCACACCAGATGACCGAGGTCAGGAAGGATCAGTTTGTCCATGCCGAGTTTTACGGCGTTCAGAGAACCGGGCAGGCAGAATATAAGTGAATTGCCGATAACGCCTGCGATCGCTCTGCTTAGCATCGCGCGGGAGCCTATCTCATCATAGCTCAGACTCCTGAAAAGTTCGCCAAACCCTTCCATCGTTTTGCTCAGAAGCGGTTTCACAACGGAGATAGTGTTATCCCGTGAAGCGATACCGGTTCCGCCTGTCGTTATAATCAGATGAAATTCTTTCGAGTCAGCCAAACCCTGTAATACCTGCTTCAATCCCTCCGAATCGTCACTCACGATTCGTTTTTCCCTTACGTCATGTCCGGCCGATTTCAACGCATCAGCAATAAAATTTCCTCCATGATCGTCCTCCTCTGTGCGAGTATCGGATATGGTGATGACCGCGCAGATCAGAATATCGGGCACTTTCTGTTCATGATGTATATGAGTTGTCATGGAATGGTAATATACTAAGCGTTGAGCGGTTTGAGCAAGCAGTTGTTGATGTTCAGATGAACAAGAGCCAAGTTATGCTTTAGTAATCGAACCCTTTCTGAGCGAGAATTCCGTTCTGATACGGATGCTTGATCTCTTTCATCTCCGTGACAAGATCGCACATTTCTATAATTTCTTCAGGCGCTCCTCTGCCCGTAATGATCAGATGCTGCCAGTCGGGCTTTTTCTTAAGCAGCTCGACGGCGTCTTCAATAGAGATAAGCCCGGTTTGGATCGAGACATTCAGTTCGTCTAAAATCACAAGGTCAAATTCACCCGAAGTGATCTTTTCAGCGGAAAATTGAATCGCTTCCGCCGCAGCTTTTTTGTGATCTTCTTCTGGAAGTTTATCATCTATTATTTTATAAAATCCCAGACCCTTACGGTGAAATTCAACTTTTGGACGCAGTTGTTTGAAACCTTCCATCTCACCGTATTTCCACGAACCTTTCATGAATTGAATAACGCATACCTTCCATCCGTAACCGATCGCTCTTAGAATCGAACCGAACGCCGCTGTGGATTTACCTTTACCGTCACCGGTATAGCAGGCTAACAGACCTTTCCGTTTATCTCTCTCAGGCGCTTTCATATTGTTTTAAAATAGAGCAGAGATTGCCTCTTCGGCTAATGTTATGAAATTCCCGGGTAAAATTCCAAGATGCAGCACCGCGTATACGCAGACTGTCAGCGCCACTTTTGCCGGTAGTTCCATAGGCGAAAATTCGGTTTCCTCCACTACCGGTTTCATGTACATATAGATGACAACCCGGAGATAATAATAAACCGAGATAAGGCTGTTGATCACCGCGATCAGTATTAGCCAGATGAAACCTTGATTCATAGCAGCGGCGAAGATATAGAATTTACCCGTAAAGCCTACCGTTAGCGGGAATCCGGCAAGAGCGAACATAAAGAGAGTCATCGCAAGCGAAATCGCCGGCTGCCTCTTTGCCAATCCGGCATAACTCTCAACGTTCAAACGTGTTTCATCTTTTCCTTCTATATGCTGCACGATCGCGAACGCGCCGATGTTCATGAACAAATACCCTAAAAGATAATAGAGCATTCCCGCGACGCTTGTCTCGGAACCGACCGTTATTCCTATCATCAGATAACCCGCATGAGCAATCGACGAATACGCTAACATCCGTTTCAGATTTAGCTGTTGAATGGCAAATATATTTCCGACCGTCATTGTTGCAGCAGAGAAAAACCAAAACAGCGGTGTCCAGTCCATGTTCTCTGCGGGGAATCCGTAGAACAGGATTCGCATCATAGCGGCGAATGCAGCTGCTTTGGTTGTTGTAGCCATAAATCCTGTGACAGGGGTCGGCGCTCCCTGATACACGTCGGGCGACCACATATGGAATGGAACGAGAGCAACCTTGAAACTAAACCCAACCAGGATAAGGGATAAGCCTATCCAATAGAACGTGGCAGATTCGGCGCTCCCTATTTCTCTGATCTCGTAAAGGTTTGTGGTTCCATAAGCGCCGTAAATATACGCTATTCCGTATAGCAAAAATCCCGAAGCAAATGCGCCGAGAAGAAGATATTTCAGCGCCGCTTCGTTGGAAAATAACCGTTCCCTGAAATAGCCTACAAGTATATAAAGAGAAATTGAAAGCAGTTCCAATCCGAGGAATATGACCAACAGGTCCAATCCACGTACCATAAAAAGCATGCCGACGGAAGCGAAGAGAAGCAGTGAATAGTATTCTCCTCTGTGCCAATCTCTCTTAACAAAGTATTCTTTGCCGAGGAGTACCGTTAATCCTCCTCCAATGAGCACTATAGCTGAACTGAACTGACCAAACAGGTCGGCACGCACCATCTTGCCGAAAGCCATTAGAGTGTTCGAGCCTTGCGAGAGTAATAAAATAAAAGCGATTAAAAAGGTTGCAAACGCAGTCCATTGGTGAAGTGTCTTTTTATCTTTCAGAAAAAGCTCCAGGAACAGCATGAGCATTGCTCCGATAGATAACACTATCTCCGGAAGGAGAAGAATGAAATCAGCCGGATTTAACTGAAAATCGATCATATTTCTATTCAAATACCAATTCGATATTCTCTATTCTAATTAACGGTTCTTTGTGGCATCTCGCATAAAGCTCCAACAGCGCATCCAAATCACCGGACAGAGTCCCTTTCGCCTTAATAATATAATTATGCTCCGGCGCATACGCTTCCGCCCCTTTAGACTCAGGGTGAAATTCTTCTTTCGGTTCATAATCATCGGAGAGAGTAACAGACTCCGGAAGGTTTTCAAAGATTCCCTTGAGCATAGCGCCATAGTTTTCGGCATAGGCTTTATATTTGAATTTGAACGATGCGGAAGCCACCGAAAGTTTTGAAACGATTTTTAATTTGAGCTTTTCTCCTTCACTATTCAGGACATCTTCAATCAACGAAGTTGTAGATTCATCAACAATAAGGTGAGTATGAGTGCTGGGAGCATCGAAGAACTCCTTGATCTTCTCACCCAAAGTTGTTCTGTTTATATCATGCTCATTGTTAAAAAGCACCCTTGCGCCACTTTTGGATCCGGCTACTATGCCTCTTATGAATCCCTTGACGAAGTCTTCGTGACCCTCAATAACCAGTTCAATTTGACTCATTTATCTTACCTCCTAAAAGAATATTATGCTTACAAGGACAAAAATCGGCATCAGGATCAGAATCGAATATTTAAACATATATCCGAAAAAGCTCGGCATCGGAACTCCTGCTTCCTCGGCGATAGACCTGACCATAAAGTTCGGCGCGTTACCTATATAGGTCATTGCGCCCATGAATACAGCGGCTGCGGAAATAGCCTTGAGATAGATCTCCTGCTCGGCTATCAGTCTCATAACTGCCACATCTTCAGGCAACCCGGGGAAAAAATTCCCGAGAATAGTATTAAAAAACGTCAAGTAAGTTGGAGCGTTATCGAGAAAACTCGATAGTATTCCGGTTACCCAGAAATAATCGTTCGGTGTTTTTACGGATTCTGTCAACCAACTCAGATTCCCCTGTGCGCCTGCCTTCAGAATAAGCAGCGCAGGAATGATAGTCATGAATATTCCCGCAAACAGGTAAGCGACTTCCTTGATGGGAAACCAGCTGAATTCGTTGTCCTCCCTGATCTTACTTGAAGTGAACCTGATTGAGAGGTAGCCCATTGCGATTATCGACAGGTCCCTAAGAACGTTTTGGAATTCCATATGAACTCCACCGACGTTAAAGGAAGTCCCTTGCCATAACCCGCTTTGAAGAACTGCTATTATTATCCCGAATAAGAACAGAAAGTTAATTGTTCCCTCGATTCTCAGTGGATCAGGAGCGGTTTCCACCTTTTCAGGTTTATCTTCTCTCTTGTAATGATAAGTATCGAAGGCGTAGAAGAGTATTAAAAGGATCACGCTTACGAAAGCCATATGCGGGAATAGGTTAAAAGTCCAGAAGAAGGGTACAGAATGCAGGAACCCTAAAAACAGAGGCGGGTCACCCAGCGGTGTCAGAGAACCGCCGATATTGCTTACGAGGAATATAAAAAATATCACGATATGCACTTTATTCCGCCTCCAGCTATTTGCCCGTAATAATGGCCGAATAAGCAACATCGATGCGCCAGTTGTTCCAACCAAGGAAGCTATCAGTGTACCTATGAGTAAGATAATTGTATTCACCATCGGAGAACCTTGTAGTCTTCCCCGCACGAGAATACCACCTGATGCGACGAACAATCCCCAGAGTAGAATTATGAACGGGATGTAATCAATAAGATAAATATGAAGAATTTCGTATAACGCCGCACCTTTGTATACAATTAAGAACGGGATAGCAAACAGCAAAGCCCACATAGCGGATAATTTCGGGAAATGGCCGTGCCAAAAATGGGGCGCCAACAGCGGGAATAGAGCGATTGACAGTAGAATGCCCACAAACGGAATTACGCTCCACAACGGTAACAGGGTCCCAAGTTCTGCCTGACCTCCACCTCCGCCCGACGCAAGAATATGTCCAGGTGTCAGCATTATCAGCGTCACTGAACTGATAGTAATCTGTTTTAATTTCAGACTCACCAAATTAATAACCTTATTTGAATAATTAATTCCGCTCAGGACTCACAGGGGTGACATCTGGAGATATATTTATTTTATCACCGTTAGAGTTTGATTGCACCATGTTCAATAAATTTGTAACTGAGGGTTCTATCCGTTCGAGTATCGGTTTCGGATAAACACCGATTGCGATTATCAACAGTATCAAAGGAACAATAACCCATTTTTCTCTCAAGGAGAGATCGTTCAATCCTGAATTCTTTTCATTTGTTACCTTGCCGAACATAACCCTTTGATACATCCACAATAGGTAGACAGCCGCTAATATAACCCCTGTAGCTGCAAATGTCGTAAAGAATATGCTGCTCTTGAAGCTGCCGACGAGAATCAGAAACTCACCCACGAATCCGTTCAGACCGGGTAAGCCGAGACTGCTTAACACTACAATCAGAAAAGTAGCGGCATAAAAAGGCATGATCTTAGCCAATCCTCCATATTCCGAGATCAGACGTGAATGTCTCCGTTCATAAATGAACCCTACTAACAGAAAGAGAGCGCCGGTCGATAACCCATGGTTCACCATCTGTATAAGTGCGCCTTGCAAGCCTTGTTGGTTCAGAACGAATATTCCCAACACTATAAATCCCATGTGTGAAACACTCGAATACGCCACGAGCTTTTTCATATCGGGCTGAACCATAGCTACCAACGCTCCGTAAATGATCCCTCCGAAAACCGCAAGACTTATCAGGTATGGCGCCAATTCGATCGTTGCTTCAGGGAAGAGAGGCAGGCAGTATCTGAGAAAACCATACCCTCCCATCTTGAGTAAGACTCCCGCTAATATGACGCTTCCCGCCGTAGGCGCTTCCACATGCGCGTCGGGCAGCCACGTGTGAAACGGGAATAGCGGTATCTTGATAGCGAACGAAAGCGCAAAAGCGAGGAACAGCCAGAATTGAGTATCATAAGGCAGATCCAGTTTGTACAGCATCAGAAGATCGGTCGTAGGCGATCCGAATTGCTCGCTTGATAAATAATACAGCCAGAAGATAGCAACAAGCATAAGGAGACTGCCGAACATCGTGAAAATAACGAATTTCATTGCCGCATATATCTTGTTCTCTCCGCCCCAGATGCCTATGATGAAATACATCGGTATCAGCATCACTTCCCAAAAGACGTAAAACAGGAACAGATCCAATGATAGGAATACTCCTATTATGCCGACTTCTAACGCAAGCATGCTCACCAAGAAACCCTTGTGCCCTTCTGTTATGCTGTTCCATGAGGACAACAACGCTAAAGGGGTCAAGAGGGTCGTGATCAATATCAGAAACAAACTGATCCCGTCAACTCCGATCTTATAAGAAACTCCCCACTGGGGAATCCACTCGGCATATTCCACAAACTGCATGTCTGACGGGCCGATCTCGAACCTTGCGAGCATCACGATAGAAACAACAAATGTTGCCAACGAAAATCCTATTGCGGCGACCTTCATTAGCGACTTCTCCTTATTCGGGATAAAGATAAGAACAAGAATTCCTAACAGCGGCAGTATGATATGTAATGAAAGGATCCCTATCATTCTCTACCTGAAAAAGTAGTACCCTATCATCAGTAAACTTCCTATAAAGAGTGATAACGCGTAGCCGGATACCAGACCGGATTGAACCGTTCTCACATACCATCCGGTGACGGTGATAAGTTTTCCCGCTCCGTTTGCCATCCCGTCCAACACGCGTACATCAAACTTATTCCATAACCACTTGGAAATGGTGATGAGCCGCTTCACAAAAAGATAATCGTAGAGCTCGTCTACATAAAATTTATTGAAAGATAAATTATATGCTCTTTTGAATTTTGCGGCTGCTAATTCAGGAAGTTCTCTACGTTTGACGTAAAAAACATAAGCCAGATAGATAGCCGCTATGGCTATCAGCACTGAAATTCCCATGAGTATAAATTCCAAAGAATGGCTCTGATGAGCTGCCGCATCAACAGGCAGTTTAGCGAGATTAGCTTCTAAATAATAATGTATCCTGTTGTCACCACCTAACAGAGCCGGCACCCCGATATAGCCGCCTACAACCGAAAGAAATGCGAGAATAATGAGCGGCAATGTCATCTTATTTGGAGACTCGTGAGCATGAGTTTCCGGTTTCCAACGGGCTTCGCCGTAAAATGTAAGGAATATCAAACGGAAGATGTAAAATGCCGTTAAACCTGCCGTAACAGCGCCAACCAACCAAAACCAAAATCCTCCTGCCGGTGAGCTGTATGCCTGCCATAAGAGCTCATCTTTACTGAAGAACCCCGATAGACCCGGTATGCCGGAAATCGCCAATGCGCCTATCAGAAAGGTGATAAAAGTTTTCGGGATCTTCTTTCTCAGACCTCCCATAAACCGCATATCCTGTTCATTTGCGAGGGCATGCATTACCGAGCCTGCCGCAAGGAACATCAATCCTTTGAAGAACGCATGTGTCAGCAGATGGAACATCCCCGCGCTAAAAGCTCCTACTCCTAAAGCGAGAAACATATAACCGAGTTGACTGATGGTTGAATAAGCCAGGACCTTTTTGATATCATTCTGTGTCAGAGCGATCAAGGCTGCGAATAGCGCTGTCGCAACTCCCACTACCGCTATCACGGTCATGGAAGTCGGAGCCAATACATAAAGGAAACTGCTTCGAGCCACCATATATACTCCCGCTGTTACCATAGTAGCGGCATGAATGAGCGCACTGACGGGAGTGGGACCTGCCATCGCATCGGGCAGCCACACATAAAGCGGCAGCTGCGCGGATTTACCCATTGCGCCGACAAATAAGAGAAGAGTAATTGCAGTAATTGTTCCGTCTCCGACAGAAAACCTGTCCAACTGAGAAAATATCTCACTGTATTGAAAGCTTCCGAATGTAACAAATAGCAAAAGCGCTCCAAGCAGAAACCCGAAATCGCCTATCCGGTTAACAATGAACGCTTTGTTTCCCGCGCTTGCGTTTTTATCATCTTCGTACCAAAATCCTATCAGCAAGTAAGAGCAGAGACCAACCCCCTCCCATCCGAGGAACATCAGTATATAATTATCAGACAAGACCAATACGAGCATCATGAAAGAAAAAAGATTCATGTAGGAGAAGAATCGGGCAAAACCACCGTCGCCGTGCATATATCCTATCGAATAAACATGGATGAGAAACGCGACTCCGGTAACCATGACCGCCATCATCAGAGAGAGTGAATCTACCTGAAAGCTCACGCTCAGCTGTAAATCAGCGACCGATATCCAGCTGAAAAGTGTCGAATGAAATTCTGCTCCTACCTGGTTAAGCGCTAAATAGTTCAACAGTAAATATCCTGAGACGACAAATGAGAATAACATCGCGCCTGAGCCGATTATCCCGACAGCTTTATCGCCTAAGCGTTTACCAAAAATTCCGTTTAAAAGAAACCCTATGAGCGGGAACAGGGGTATCAACCAGACCAAAATCAGAGTGGAGTTTACCATTTGAGCAGATTCATATCTTCAATGTTGATCGACTCTTTATTTCTGAACATTGCGACTATAATTGCCAATCCGACTGCGACTTCCGCCGCAGCGAGGGTCATGACGAAAAAGACGAAGATCTGTCCGTCAATATTATTCATCTGCCTTGAAAATGCGATAAATGTCACATTTACGGCATTCAGCATAAGTTCTATCGACATAAAAACTATTATTACATTACGTCTTAGAAGTACACCCGCTACTCCAATGACAAACAAGAGCGCCGCAAACCAGAGATAATACTCTAACGGCGGCGTCATCTCAGATTCCTTTTAGTCATCAGTACAGCCCCGACCAAAGAGACAAGAAGAAGGAGTGAAGCGATCTCAAATGGCAAAAGATACTTAGTGAAAAGAGTAAGCCCTATATTTCGTGTCGTTCCCAAATCTCCTGTGCTGCTCGCTGCTTCACCGATATAGTTCGCCGTGCCGGAAACAAGCGTAAATATCATCCCTATAAATGCTATTGACAAGAGAGTGATGATAAGTATTCTCGGATTTGTGGGTGATAAAAATTTTGCCTCTTTACCGGGATTAAGCAGCATTATCACAAACAGGAAGAGTACCATTATCGCTCCGGCATATATAATTATCTGAACTACCGCAAGGAAATATGCCTCCAAGAGCAGGAATATTCCCGCAAGGCTGAATAGCGTGATCACCAGTGAAACCGCGCTGTAGATCGGATTTCGATTCAGAATGACCATCAGCGCCGAGACGATTGCCATAGCAGCAAATACGAAAAATAGAGATTCGGTCATCTTAATTTTCTCATATGATCATGCATAAGTTATCCATGCTGCGGTAAATAGCAGATTCAGCAGTGCAAGCGGCAGAAGCACTTTCCATCCCAAGTGCATTAACTGGTCATATCGAAATCGTGGAAGTGTCCACCGGACCCACAAATAAAGAAAGAGAAAAAACCCTGTTTTAACGGCGAACGAAACCACAGAAAGAAATGCGCCCCAATAACCGAATTTTGTCACATCGATAAATGGAACAGTCCAGCCGCCGAAAAAAAGTGTCACGATCAAAGCCGAGGCTGTTATGATATTGGAATATTCGCCTAACATGAACATAGAATATTTGAATCCGCTGTATTCTATATGATAGCCGGCAATGAGCTCCTGCTCCGATTCCGCCAAGTCGAACGGCAGTCTGTTTGTCTCCGCGAAAACCGCGACAAGAAATATCAAGAATGCCACAGGTTGCCGAAATACGTTCCACATTCCAATCTGCGCTTCAACAATATCGTTCAGCCTTAACGAACCTGTCAGTAAAAGAATTCCGATAACAGAAAGTCCAAGCGCTATTTCATATGAGATCATTTGCGCGGAAGAACGGAGGCCGCCCAAAAGGGAGTATTTATTATTTGAACTCCATCCGCCTAAAACAACGCCATATACACCGATAGACGTGATTGCGAAGATGAACAATATTCCGATGCCAATATCCGCAACTTGGAATGCGATATGCCGTCCAAACGCATCTATTCCGGAGCCGAAAGGAACTACCGCGAATGTGACTAAAGCCGGAGCCAGCACCATTGCGGGAGCAAGATGATAAATGATCCGGTTTGCTCTGGCTGGAGTTATATCTTCCTTTAATAATGTCTTTACTCCGTCCGCTATAGGCTGCAAAAGACCCCATAATCCCACCCTGTTCGGTCCGTACCGCTCCTGAATAAACCCGGCAACCTTCCTTTCGGCGAGAATGAGATATGCAACGGTCGTGATAATCCCGCCTATAACGATCATTATTTTTATTATTATTATTGCTATATCTATCAGCACTATGGCGCTATCTCCTGAACAGATTCCTTTTCCCGATTCAGATCACTACCTAAAGAACCTACTTTTTCAACAGTGATCCCTTCATACTCATTCACGCTGACGGCTATTTCGTCAGTGATATCATCTACACTTTCATAGCTAAAATTTTTAATCCCGAGAGCTTCGCCGAATTCTGCTATCACTTCCCAATCTTCCTTCACTCCGATAGGAGTCTGAACAACACCCCGCACTCTTTGCACCCTGTTTCTGTCGTTGGTCATCGTACCGTTCTTTTCGTAATGAAAAGTTCCGGGCAGAACAACATCTGCAAGCTTTGCTTCGTCGGACAGATAAGCCGATTGAACTATAAGGAATTCGGATTTTTTAAGTATCTCACTTACGCTCTCGGTCATCAAATCGTGAACACCTCCCTGCAGGAGATACACGATCTTTGAATCTAAACTATCCGCGAGTCCGGAGTTCTTCAAACCGAGCATATCCAAAGCGCCTTGTCTGTTTGGAGTTTTATCGGGTGAGATCCTGAATCCGCTTTTAAATATGATCGGGTCTCCTTCCATCTCACCCGGATATAATGATCTGTTTCCTTCGGGGAGTGCTAATCCATCAGCGATCTTCTTCAGCAGATAATTTTCCTCGTTGGTGCCGTAAGCAGAACCGATAATTCCGATCTTACCCGGTGGCAGCTTACCGTTGGCTACTGTTTTATCAGCTATGAAATCAAATACCTCAGTCCACGACACCGGTCTGAATCCGTCGCCTTCTTTTATCAGCGGAGATTGTAATCGCTCTAACTCGTCTGCCGCATGGTACCCTATTCTGCCGTCATCGCACATCCAATAATCGTTCACTTCTTTATTCAAACGCGGTTTGATGCGCTGAATCTTATCTTTGGAAACTCCGACTATCAGATTGCATCCAACGGAGCAATCCATACATATTGTATCCTCTTCCTCGAGGTTCCACACGCGTGTCTTATGCAAAAAATCGTTGCTTACGAGACTGCCTACAGGACAGATATCAGCTGTATTTCCCGAAAGCTTATTATCCAACGGTTGATTATCTCGGACGTCTATAATCGATGAATAACCTCTGTTCCGAACCATCAACTGAGGGTCTCCGACTATTTCCTCACAAAACCGCACACATCTCGAGCATAGAATACAGCGGTTCGGATAGATCCATACTTCAGGTCCGAGTTGCTTTTTAGGATTCACCCTCTTCTCTTCCGTAAATCTGCTGTGAGCGCTCCCGTGCTCGAAGGAATAGTCCTGAAGCAGACATTCGCCCGCCTGATCGCAGACGGGACAATCGATCGGATGGTTGAGCAGAAGAAGTTCGAGTACCCTGCTTCGAGAATCCTTCACCTCTTCTGATTCCGTATTGATCACCATGTCGTACTTGCCGTCGATCTTTCGCTCTTCGGGCAGTTCTCCGATTTTCACGTTACACGAAATTTGCAGTCCGGGCATCCCCTCTATCTCAACGCAGCACATTCTACAATTACCGGCTATCGAAAGACCGGGATGATAGCAATAATGAGGAACTTCAATTCCGTTATCTAAAGCGGTTTGAAGCAGCTGCGCTCCCGGCTTCACTTCGTATTCTCTGTCGTTTATTTTAATTAACGGCATTTAAACTCTTTACATTTTCCTGAATCATCGATTTTTTGTATTCTATATAATAGTCGAATTCTTCTCTGAATTTTTCAATATAGCTTTTTACGGGCGCAACCGCCGCATCTCCGAATGGACATATCGTCCGCTTCTCAATACTCTTGCAGATATCGAGGAGCAAGTCGATATCCCGTCTCCTCCCTTTGCCGTTTGTTATTCTTCCAAGAATCGTCTTCATCCAGGGAACGCCCTCACGGCATGGCGTACATTGACCGCAAGTTTCATGAGCGTAAAACTTTGATAAATTATAGCACGCATCCACCATATCCGTATATTCGTCCATCACTATAATACCCGCAGAACCAAGCATACTACCCGCTGCTGCGACCGAATCGAAATCCATGTTTATATCAATTTCGCTCTCCGTGAGGACTGGAGTTGATGAACCGCCCGGAATAACCGCCTTAAGCTTCCTGTTATGCAGTATCCCGCCGGCGTGGTCGAATATCAGTTCTTTTAGTGGAACACCCATTGGCAGTTCAAAGACACCCGGATTCCGTACATGCCCCGAAACACAATACAATTTCGGACCTGAACTCTTTTCAGTGCCGATCGACTTGAACCAATCCGTGCCTTTACTTATGATGTGAGGGACACAACATAAAGTCTCGACGTTATTCACTATAGTCGGAGAACGCAGATATCCCTCGACAGCGGGAAAGGGAGGTTTGATCTTCGGATAACCTCTTTTGCCTTCTAACGAAGTCAGAAGCGCGGTTTCCTCTCCGCATATATACGCTCCTGCTCCACGTGTAACGAGTATTTCGAGATCGTATCCGCTCGAAAGTATATTCTTACCGAGTAACCCTTTATCTTTCATCTCCTGAATTGCTTCATGGAGCAAAACTGTTTGATTGGCGAATTCGCCTCGAATGTATACAAATGCCGTATTTGCCTTTATCGCGTAAGAGGCAATGACTATCCCTTCTAACATCATGTGTGGATCTTTTTCGAGGAGAAGCCTGTCCTTGAACGTGCCGGGTTCCGATTCATCCGCATTACAAACAAGATATTTAGGTTTGTCTACCTTAGGAACAAAACTCCACTTCAGCCCGGCTGGAAATCCTGCTCCGCCTCTTCCCCGTAATCCCGATTCCTTAACGATATCAGTAACTTCTTCGGGTGACATCTCCTTCAGCACTTTTTTCCAGGCTTCGTAGCCGCCGGACTCCATGTAAACACCTATCCGATGCGAGTTTTCAGTTTCAATATTTTTTGTAAGTATCTTCTCCATCAATCGAATTTCCCGAGGATCTTATCTATCTTCTGTTCCGTTAAATCTTCAAAATAATCGTCATTTACCTGCATCATAGGCGCCGTTCCGCAAGAAGCGAGACACTCCGCTTTCATAAGTGTGAAACGCTTATCACTCGTGGTTTCCCCTGCATCTATATCCAATTTTTCTTTCAGGTAGTCAAATATATCCGCTGAACCCCGCAGCGCGCAAGGAAGAGTTTGGCAGACCCAGATGACATTCTCACCGACGGGTTCTTTGAAATACATGGTGTAGAAACTTGCCGTATCCTCCAGCTGTTGAACCGGCAGCCCCATCTCCTTTGAGAGCGCTTCAAGCGCTTCATAAGAGATATGCCCAAATTCTCTCTGAGCCAGATGCAGCGCATTCATGACTGCTGACATCCTGTCCGGATAAGAATCCATGAGTTTTTTAAGCTCAGCTTTGGATTCCTCTGAAAAACTGTCTGACATCTATCTGTCGAGCTCCCCGGCGATGATATTCAAGGAGCCTAAATTCGAGACTACATCTGAAAACATCGCTCCTTTCATCAGCTTTTTGAATATCGTATAATTTATGAATGAGGGCGGTCTGATTCTAACTCTATATGGTTCTCTCTCTCCATTAGAGACTATATAAAATCCTAACTCTCCGTTTGGTGATTCGGTACCCATATACACTTCAGCAACAGGAGGTAAAATACCTTTATTCTCCATAGTTACTTCAAAATGATGTATCAATCCTTCGATAGTAGTATATACTTCATCCTTGCCAGGGAGAGTCAGCTTGGATTCCGGGTCGATATTCACTTCTCCATCGGGCAGATTCGCAAGTACCTGCTTAACTATACCGACCGATTGCCTCATCTCCTCCATTCTGACCAAATACCGGTCATAGGCGTCGCCGTTTTCGCCTATGGGTACTTCAAACTCAAAATCCTCGTATGAAGAGTAGGGCATATCCTTCCTGAGATCATAATTGATTCCTGATGCCCTTGCGACAGGTCCCGTGAGACTGTATTTCAGTACATCTTCTTTTGATATTACGCCGATATCATAAGTCCGGTCTTGAAATATCCTGTTATGACTCAGCATTTTTTCTATCTCGTCAATCGTCTTGGGAAACTGCTCAGCCCATTTGAGAACGGCGTCGGGAAAATCTTCCGGCAAGTCCGCCATCAGTCCGCCGACTCGCGTGTAACTTGTGGTCAGGCGCGCTCCCGTTGCCCACTCGAACAGATCATACAATTTCTCACGTTCTCGAAAGCCGTACAAAAAAACTGTCATCGCGCCTAAATCCATTGCCGCAGTACCGACCGCTACAAGATGATCTCCAATACGGGAAAGCTCTGCCATCAGAACACGGATATACTGTCCTCGCATCGGAATCTCAATTCCGAACAGTTTTTCCGCAGCCAACGAAAACCCGATATTATTGGAGAGCGGCGAAAGGTAATTCATCCTGTCTGTTACAGTGACAAATTGGTTGTAAGACATATGTTCCGCTAATTTTTCAAAGCCCGTATGCAGAAAACCTATATGCGGCTCGACATTCAAAACCACTTCACCATCAAGCTCCATGACGATCTGCAGGGTGCCATGGGTAGCAGGATGTTGAGGACCGAAACTCAACTCAAGGGTCTCACCTTGAAGGTCTTTCTCTACTCTCCCCAACTAATATCGCTCCCTGTCTCTTTGAATGATCTTGAACGAGTCCCGCTCACCCCTCCCTTTGAGGGGATAATCCTTTCGTAACGGATGCCCTTCATAATCATCAGGCATTAAAATTCGTTTCAAATTCGGATGCCCTTTGAATTTAACTCCAAAAAGATCCCATACTTCTCTTTCGAGCCATTCTGCCGAGTGCCAAATATCGGAAGCTGTGTCGATCTCTTCGTCATCGGATAAAAAAGCGCGTACTATCAAATTCTGCATATTTTTCATGTTCCGTAAAATATATATAACCGCTATACGCTTTGGGGAATCAAACTCGAGAAAATCGACAGCCGTCAGGTCTGTAAGAAATTCAAATTTCATACCTGCATCGGATCGGCAATACTCAAGAACAGCCAATATCTTATCCGACTTTACGCTGATAGCGTTCTCTGATTCCATTTCAGGACCTTCAAGAATTTCATCAGGGAATTTTGCTGCTATCTTTTCAGTGAACTCGCTCATCTCAATCCCACTCCAATGCGCCCATTTTCCACACATAGATCAATCCGACTACAAGTATTCCGAGAAATGTAAGCATTTCAATAAATATGAATGTGCCGATATTCAGCAGTTCCTTAAAAACGATCGCCCAAGGATACATAAACACTACTTCTATATCAAAGATGATAAAGATGATAGCGATAATGAAAAATTTGACTGAAAATCGTATCCGGGCAAATGATGAAGGCGTCGTGCCTGATTCATACGGTTCCAAATCTTGTTCCGAACGGCGTTTAGGTTGCAGCAGCCGTGTCAAGATCAACATTGCGGTTACTAATCCAAAAACTATGACAATAAGAAAAAAGAGTGGGAGATATTCCCCTAACATCAGCTGCCGCTTTCTGAAATCAGTTCACTGCGCGTTTTCATTCTGATTTCTCGTCTTTTAATTGCCGCTTCATATCTTCTTTTTTCTGTATCGGTTTCAGGAATCAGGGCAGGAATTTTTGTGGGTTTGCCGTTTTCGTCGAGCGCCACGAAAGTGAGATAAGCGGAACTCGTATGAAACCTTTCACCTGTCAGCGGGTTTTCGGACTCGACCCTTACGCCAATTTCCATAGAAGTATTGTGAACATAGTTTACAGAGGCTCTTAGAATGATCATATTACCTAATTGGACAGGGTGTAGGAAATCAAGCGAGTCCACAGATGCGGTTACGACCGGTTTCCTGCAATGCCGCAATCCACTCATCGCTGCGGCGATGTCGATAAGGTGCATAACCTTACCGCCATGCATATTTCCATGATTATTCGCATCGTTCGGCTGAACCAATTCCATCATTTGGATCTGCGAATTTGAAACTGTTTTACCTTCCAATTTTATATCCTGACACTAATATCAGTCCTCTCACTCCCGAATAATTCCCCCTCAAATCTAACTTGGAATCACAATTCAAGAAGGGAAAAATATAGACAAGAACTGCTTAAATTTCAAAGGATATTTTTTATAGAGGAATAGGAAAATTATCCCGTGCTTCAAGATTTTAATGGGTTATAAGAATCTTCAAAGAAGCGTGTGCGAAATCGGAGAGCGGCGCCCAATAGAGACCTAATATAAGTACCGGAAATGCGAGCATACCTATTACCGCCACAGGAGTTTTAATGATAGGCATTTCTGAATCCACAGCCTCTCCTCTTACGAACATTGCTCTTAACACCCGTGCGTAATAATAAAGCGACACGACACTATTCAATGCGCCTATTATTGCCAAAGGATAGTATGCCGAACCACCCTTTATGAGTGCGGCAAAGAGATAAAATTTTCCTATAAATCCGACTGTCGGAGGGATACCCGCAAGAGAGAACATAAATATCCCCATGCATACTGCCAAAAACGGCGCCTTATATACAAGTCCGTTATAACCGTCAATCTCCTCTGAACCGAACCGGTCGGCGACATTCAGAACCACAAAAAATGCTCCGAGGTTCATCAAATAATATGCACTGAGGTAGAACATCATGGCGAACAGACCGTCCTGTGTCAGCACTACTATGCCCATAAGGACGTATCCGGCATGAGCAATACTCGAGTATGCCAACAGACGTTTGATGTTGTCCTGTTTTAATGCTACTAAATTCCCAAGTGTCATGGTTATAGCAGAGATCCACATCATTATCTCCGGCCAAGCCAATTGTTCGAGCGCGCCCCAACTCGCCATGTTAACATTATCCTGTGAAACAAACGCCGTGTTGAGAAATCGGATCAACAAAGCGAAACCGGCAGCCTTGGGTCCGACAGATAAGAACGCCGTGAACGCTGTGGGCGCACCCTCGTAAACATCAGGCGCCCAAAAATGAAACGGAACAGACGCTATTTTGTAACCAAACCCTGCAAGGATCATCAAAAACGAAACGAGAACCGTGAGATTCCCTGAATTATTTTGCGATAGTATCCGGCCTATCTCAGCTATCTCTAATGTACCCGTTAGTCCGTATAATAGTGAGAAACCGTAGAGCATAATTCCTGAAGAGACGCCGCCGTAGATGACATATTTAAGGGCTGCTTCACTGCCTCGCTTCGAGTCTTTGAGATAGCCTGCTACAATGTAGGAAGTAACACTCACCAATTCAAATGCAATGTATACCAACAGGAGGTTGGTCGCGGAGACAAGCAGAAACATTCCGAGAGTGATCAGAAGAACGAACGTATTGAATTCGCCATGGAATTTTCCCTTCATCTCTAAAGAAGTTGACGAGATAATTACCGTAAAAAACGCCGTCAATACGAAGAGAAATTTAAAGAAGAAAGAGAATGGATCATGCGCCACCATCCCTAAAAAGAGACTTGTTTCAACATTCGAGTATGAAGAAAGAAGCATTACCAGCGTAAAAACTAATCCGGCAGCCGCTACATATACAGTATAATTCGATTCTTCTTTTTTCAAGAACAGATCATAGATGATCAAAACCAAGATCGTCAGAGTCAGCGTTAACTCAGGGATGAAATAATTTAGGCTGCTGATATTATCCAATTATAAACTCTCTATTACTGCAATGCAGTAATAGCTCCTGACTTAACCATCTCGATAATACCGTTCATCGTTTCAGACATCATTCCGAGAATCGGCATCGGGTAGAATCCGAGAATTATGGTTATGATCGCAAGCGGAACAATGGTAAATAATTCCCGTCCGTTTATTTCTGATAATCCCGCCCACTTCTCGTTAAGCTTGCCGAGAAAAATCTTTTGATATGCCCATAAAAAATATGCCGCATTCAAGACTATGCCCATAACTGCCAGTCCTGTCAGCCATCTGAAGGTAGACGAACTGTGTTCCGCTCCGAATCCTCCGATCAGGGTCAGAGCCTCGCTTATGAAGCCCGAAAATCCCGGAAGTCCCAGTCCGGCAAAGAACGCTAACGCAACCATACCACCGTATATAGGCATCCTGACCGCCAATCCGCCAAAGCCGTTCACATCCCTGATATGAGCTCTGTCATATATTACTCCCACCAACAGGAAGAGCATTGCCGAGATAGTACCATGGTTGAACATTTGAAGAACCGCTCCGTTCATTCCCGCAGAAGTAAGGGCAGCCATTCCGAGTAGGCAGAAACCCATATGGCTGATGCTTGAGTAAGCAACTAGCTTTTTCAAATCAGTTTGCGCAAGCGCGCAAAGCGCGCCGTAAATAATATTAATTACTCCCAACACGCCCAACGGAACCGCAAACCATAAGGTCGCATCAGGCAGCACCGGAAAATTGATCCGGAGAATTCCGTAGATACCCATTTTCAATAATACTCCCGCAAGAATAACGCTTACGGCAGTCGGCGCTTCCACATGAGCATCCGGAAGCCATGTGTGGAACGGGAAAATAGGAACTTTGATCGCAAAGCCTATAAACAATGCAAGGAAGACCCATTTCTGGAAGTTGTAATCGTATGTCGTTTCCATTAGCGTCAGCATGTTGAATGTATGCGGGTCGTTATAGAAGTATAATGCCAGCATCGCCAACAGAATCAATACGCTTCCGAACAGCGTATATAGGAAGAACTTGATCGAAGCGTACTCTCTTCGGGGTCCACCCCAGATTCCGATAAGGAAATACATCGGAAGCAACACGACTTCCCAAAAGATGTAGAAGAGGAAAAAGTCGATTGAAACGAAAACTCCCATCATACCGGCATCTAATAGAAGAAATAAAGCAAAATACCCCTTAACTGCTTTTTCAATATTCCATGAGGCGAAGATACATATGAAGGAAAGCAGTGCAGTCAGTAACACCATTGGAGCGCTTAACCCGTCTATTCCCATAAAGTACTCGATGTTGAAAGCAGGAATCCACGCATAATGCTCTACGAATTGCATCGCAGAGGTAGTAGTGTCGAAAGCGATGTACATTTGAACCGCCAACCAAAGTTGTATACCCGTCGTGACCGCAGCTACGACTTTAATCACATAGGACTTATCTCTGGGAATGAATAATATAGCGAACATCCCGAGAACAGGTACAAAGGTCAATGCTGAGAGTAAATGATTTTGCATTTCGAGTTTAAGCCTCCATTAACTAAAATATTGCCTGAAAAATAAAAAATACCAATATACCGACTACGAGGAAGGAGACGTAATTCTCCACCGTACCGGTCTGCAGCCTCCGTAATCGTGTACCGAAAAATGTTGTAACCGTTGCCGTTCCGTTAACCGCACCATCAACAATATGATCGTCAAACCATCTGCTCGCCTTTGAAAGCCATATTGTGATCGTCGCCGTTCCGTTTACCGCTCCATCGATTACTGTATCGTCAAATTTAGCGCTCGCTTTGGATAAACCTAATACACCCCTGATAACAGTCGCTCCATAAAATTCATCAAAGTAATATTTGTTTCTCAACAGTGTGTAAATGGACGACAGGGATTTTGATACTTTCTCTGCAGAAAGACTTTTCTTGAGATAAAAAAGGTAAGCCAACAGTATTCCCACGCCAGCCACAAAAATCGATAGCCACATTGCAATCGTATGCGCTGTTTCTTCGGAGGCGCCATGACCGACGACACTTTCCGCCATCGCTGCTGCTCCGGTAAAAATAGCCGCGGGTTCGTGAATTAGATGCTGGAACCATCCGGCATACTCTCCCACTAAAGGCAGATATTCAAACCCACGCCATTGATCGAAAGTGATAAGAATTGTTATTGTCGCTAATATTACCATAGGAATAGTCATCGATCCCGGTGATTCGTGAATATGTGAATAAATTTCTTTGTCCTGCGGTTCACCGTAAAAGGTCAAGAACAATGCCCTAAACATATAAAAGGCAGTAAGACCGGCTGCTATCAAGGGAAGAATAAAGAGCATTATATGTCCCGGATGAGCGAAACTGAATTCGAGCGCCGAGGCTAAAATCGCATCCTTACTGAAGAATCCCGAAAAGCCGGGCACACCCGAAATAGCAAGAGTTGCTATCAAAAATGTCCAGAAAGTAACAGGCATTTTTTTCTTGAATCCTCCCATCCGAAACATATCGTTGGTATGAGCAGCATGAATCACGCTACCCGCACCGAGAAAGAGGAGAGCTTTAAAGAATGCATGGGTTGTCAAATGCCAGAGTCCGGAAACGTATCCTCCGACACCAAGCGCTAATATCATAAATCCAAGCTGTGAGACGGTTGAATACGCTAAAACACGTTTTATGTCTTTTCTTACGACTGCTATTGTCGCTGTTACAAAGGCGGTTATCGCTCCGACATATGCAATGAAGAGCAAAGCGCCCGGCGAGAAAAGAGGATAGATTCTACCTACCATATACACACCGGCGGCTACCATCGTCGCAGCATGTATCAATGCACTTACGGGAGTCGGACCCTCCATGGCGTCAGGCAGCCAAATATGCAGAGGAACCTGAGCTGATTTTCCTACCGCTCCCATAAATAGAGCAATTCCCGCTGCCGTAAACAGACCGTCACTCATGGCGCCTGCGTCTACCCCGGCAATGATATCGCCGTAATTAAACGAGCCGACGGCAGTGAAGAAGAGCAGAACACCGATGAAAAATCCGAAATCCCCCACCCGATTGGTGATGAACGCTTTCTTTCCCGCATCTGATGCCGAATCTTTTTCAAACCAGAAACCGATCAATAGATATGAACTTATCCCCACTAATTCCCACCCAATATATAATCCGAACAGATTATTCGACAAAACTATTATCAGCATAGAAAACGAGAAAAGAGACAAGTACGCGAAATACCTGTTATATCTCGGATCATCTTTCATATATGATATCGAATATATATGAATCAGGCTGCTCACAAGAGTAACTACAAGCAGCATCATTATTGTGAGATTATCAACGAGGATACCCAACTCGATAACAAAATCACCGAGATCTATCCATAACCATCTCCACTCTACGGAAAAATCGGGATCATATCTTATGAAGAGCATATACGCAAACATCGAAAGAGCGAAGGAGAAAGAGATAAGAATAGCCGACAAGGAGACCCAATCGCCCTTCCTCGGAAGCCGTTTTCCAACGAGTATATTTATCGCAAACGCTGCTAACGGTAAAAAGAGAAGAATCAGTGAGTATAAAATGATCGTATTCATCAGTATCGTAAAGAATCCGCTTCGTCAACATTGATAGATCTGAAGTTATTAAAAATGTTCAATACAATTGCAAGCGCAATCGCCGCTTCCGCAGCAGCGAGGATGATCACAAACAGCGCAAAGAGCTGCCCGTCCATTGAGAAAATACCATAGCGCGCAAATGCCACAAAATTAAGATTTGCCGAATTCAAAATAAGTTCGACTCCTAATAACACTCCTATGGCATTCCTGCGTGTCATTACCGCATATAGCCCAAAAGAAAAGAGAAGCGCCGACACCACCAAGAAATGATATAATCCTACGGTGATCATGATTCCTCTCGTCTCGCTATAAAAACCGAGCCTATCAGGGCTGCCAACAGCAATATTGATGCAAGCTCGAATGGTATAAGATATTTTGTCATCAGAAGCTTGCCTATCATAGGAACCGTTTCCCTGACACCTGGATTTGTCGCAGAATTCCAATTCGGCTCACTAAAGATCACTACCATCAATAGAAGAAATATCAAGCTTGAAATTATCGCTCCCGGCAATCGAGGCAGATTTGACTGTGTGATTTCTATGCTTGTCTTTCGGGCTGTAAGCATGATTCCGAACAAGAGTAAAATCAGTACAGCGCCCGCATAGATCAGAATTTGCGTGGCTGCTATAAAATCAGCCATCAGCAATCCATATAATCCTGCAAGCCCGACAAAGGTAATAAGTAATGAAAACGCTGAGTATATGAGATTTCTGGAGTAAATGACAATCCAACCGCCTGTAATGGTCATGAGCGCAAATATGTAAAATACAAACGATTCCATCAGTTCATACTACTCCGCTGATTCCGTGGAGTCATCTTTTGGTTGGGATGGTATTTCAGTCCCGGCGGCTGCCTTTTTCGCTGCGATCTCTTTATCTTTTTGAATTTTCAATTTTTCCGCTTCTTCATATCTAACACGGGCATCTTCAGGCGTAACATTTCCAAAATGATAATTCAGATTACTCCGGTCATATTCCGCGAATTCATAATCGGATATCCAGTAAATACATTCCGTCGGACATGGAAATACGCAGAGTCCGCAATAGCAGCATTCTGCCATATCAATATCAAATTTAGGAAATACGAATGTCTTCTTTTTCTCATATTTTTCAGTAAGACCGAGATCTTCGCCCGGTCTTGCTTTTATTGTGTCTATATGGATACAGTCTACCGGGCAAGCCTTATCGCATAGGTAGCAGCCGATGCAGTCTTCTATGTCTACATGCAGCCTGTTTCGGGAACGATCGAACATCTCAATTTTTTCACGGGGATATTGTTCCGTGACCGAACGGGTAAAGAGGTGACTGAAGGTGACTCTCATTCCGACAAGAACTGATCCGACACCCGAAAAAATATCTATAAAATATGCTCTCATGAAGATAATCCAATCCATATACCTGCACCGACCATGTTAAAGAACGAGATCGGTACAAGAACTTTCCAACAAACGTACATCAGCTGATCAACTCTTAATCGCGGAAGAGTCCACCGGAACCATATCATAACAAGTACAATCAAAAACCCTTTAAGTAACATCCAGATCAATCCGATTCCCGGTGCGCTCGAAGCTCCGGTAATACCCTGCCAACCTCCGAGGAATAGTGTAGAAGCTATAATTCCCACAGCCAACATATTAGCATATTCGGCAAGGAAAAATATTGAAAAACGCATCCCTGAATACTCGACATGGAAACCGGCGACAAGCTCCGATTCCGCTTCCGGGATATCAAATGGAACTCTGTTTGTCTCGGCTGTTCCTGCTATAAACAAAATTAGGAATGCTATGAAATTAAAAGGTGCGTTTTGCCAGATCATCCAATTAAAAATCCCGCCATCCTGAGCCATCACTATATCTCTCATCGATAATGAACCAACGGACATAACAACAACCAAGATTGAAAGTCCTATAGGGATTTCATAGCTGACAAATTGAGCCACCGACCTCATTGAGCCGAAAAGCGCCCATTTATTGTTTGAACCCCATCCAGCCATCAAAATACCGACCACACCTACGGACGAAACCGAAAGGATGTAAAAAATACCTATGTTAAGTTCGCTCCCGATGATCTTATCAGAAAACGGGAGAGCCGCAAAGACGGCAAACGCAGCAAGAAAAACAATGTATGGAGCAAGTTTAAATAATTTCCTATCCGCTACCGCAGGGATAATATCCTCTTTTAACAGAAGTTTTACCGCATCCGCAACAGTTTGAAGCCACCCGTGCCATCCACCGACCTCCATCGGTCCCAGCCTGTCCTGCATGTGAGCGGCGATTTTTCTCTCGAACCAGAGAATTATTAACGAATAGATGGCTATCCCGGTAAAAATCAATGCTCCGAAGAGAAACATAATTGACGGAATCACGAGCCACTGCGGTAATCCGTTTAATCCAGGCAAAAGATCCGTTACGATCTGTATAAAATAATCCATACTACCTGTCTATCTCTCCAAGCACTATATCTATGCTTCCGAGTAATGAAACAAGATCAGAAATAAGCAATCCCTCTCCGACATCTGAAATTGCACTTAAATTGCAAAACGCCGGTGACCGCATTTTGAGCCTGTATGGTATATCACTGCCATCACTGATTATGTAATATCCCAACTCTCCACGAGGATTTTCGGAGCGGAAAAATACAGATCCCTCTTTTGGTCTTACTTTTTTGGGAACTGCGGACTTCACATTTTCATCGGACGGAAGACCTTCAAGAGCCTGCTTGACTATACTCGCAGATTGTTCCATCTCCAGGACTCGAACGTAATATCGTGACCATGAATCGCCCAATACGCCTACCCTTCCATCTGCCACGATAACATCCCACTCGAATTTATCGTAGATGGAATACGGTTCGTCGCGCCTGAGGTCCCAGTCAACACCTGATGCTCTTAGATTCGGACCCGTTATTCCCCACTCTATCGCAACAGCGGGCGGTATGATGGCTACTTCTGCCGTTCTTTTAATGAATATCTTATTATATGAAAGAAGATCGTCGTATTCTTTCAGCTTCGGCAAAAAGTAATCAATAAATTCAAAACACTTCTCTACAAAACCGTTCGGCAGATCAAATGCCACTCCCCCGATCCAAATGTAATTATATAGAAGCCTCGCGCCGCTTGTCATTTCAAACAGATCAAGTATTTTCTCCCTGTCCCTGAATGTGAACAAAAATGGAGTAATTGCTCCTATGTCGAGCCCGTAAGTTCCGAGCGCGACCAAATGACTCGCTATCCGGTTCAACTCGGACATAATAACACGAATATATTCCACGCGTTCAGGAATTTCAATATCGAGTAGTTTCTCGACAGCCATTACGTAGCCGTGTTCGTTATTCATGGCTGCGAGATAATCGCATCTGTCGACAAAGGGAATAATCTGATGATAATTGAGTTCTTCGCAATGTTTCTCGAAGCAGCGATGCAAATATCCGATATGTGGATTGATCTTCCTTACGATCTCCCCGTCGGTAGTAATTTCGAGTCGGAGCACACCGTGAGTCGCCGGGTGCTGCGGACCCATCTGGACGACCATCTCTTCTGTTTTCAGATCAGGCATCTGCTATTCAAATCCTTCTTTTATCTTGCGAATGGTCCATCCTCGATACTTTTCGGCTACAACGTAGTCCTTCCTAAGCGGAAAT
Organism: Fidelibacterota bacterium MT.SAG.2; assembly: GCA_004402915.1. GTDB lineage: Bacteria > Fidelibacterota > SORT01 > SORT01 > SORT01 > SORT01. The sequence goes on along the minus strand of SORU01000009.1, from coordinate 26,681 downwards.
CCTTCCCAATCATCAGGTAGAAGAATTCGTCTTAGATCCGGGTGGTCATCGAATACAATTCCGTACATGTCATACGCTTCCCTCTCATGCCAATTAGCTGCTTTCCAAACCCCGCTCACAGAAGGCAATTTCGGATTATCTCTTGACAGCTCTACCTTCAGAGTTACCCGATGATCGTGCAATAAAGAGTGAAGATGGTAGACTACTTCCATCTTATCTTCATAATCGACACCCGACAAGCACATCAAAGATGTGAATTGCAATTCTGATTCGGTTTTCAAATAGTTACAAACGTCGGCGATAGAATTTACATCTATAGTGACTGATTGTTCTATTCCCTCTAAATCTATCGATTTGAGAGCATCAGGGTATTTTGACTCTATTAATTTAAAAACTTCCGAAGATTCCATTCAGGCGGCTTGTGTTGTCGCGATAGATTCGCGTCTTATTTTATCTTGGAGCTTGATGAAACCTTCTAAGAGCGATTCCGGTCTCGGAGGACAACCGGGAACATAAACGTCAACAGGAATAACCTGATCAACTCCCTTCATAACATGATAGCCATGTTGCCAATAAGGTCCGCCCGATGTAGCGCAACATCCCATGGCAATAACATACTTCGGTTCGGGCATCTGTTCGTAAAGCCTCTTGATCCTGCTCGCCATCTTGAACGTTACAGTACCTGCGACGATCATCAGGTCTGCCTGACGTGGAGAGGGTCTCGGTATAATGCCAAGCCTGTCCTGGTCATACCTGGACGCGGCAGTAGCCATCATTTCAATGGCGCAACAGGCTATTCCGAATGTGATTGGCCAGAGAGACGACAGCCGGGCCCAATTCATAAACTTATCCGCGCTGGTGATTATTACGTTATCGCGAAATTTATTTTCTATAATACCCAAAATTAACCTCTTTTCTTATTCAAACGCTTGCAATTTGCGGGCTTTTTTTGCGTCAGGCTTTTTAAATCGCGGAATATCGCTGTAGTCAAAGTCTGCTGTGTATTTCGGCTTAGGTAATACCCAGTCCAAATCTCCCTTAACCCATACATAGGCATATCCAACGAGTAGTATTCCGACAAAGATCATCATTTCTACAAATGTAAAGAAGCCCATCTCTTTGAACACGGTAGCCCATGGATATAGGAAAACGATCTCGACTTCAAAAATCAGAAAAATAAGGGCAACAACATAAAATCGGATATTGAATTGTATCCATGGATTACCGACAGGTTCTTCTCCGCACTCATAGGATGTTAGTTTCTCTTCTGTAGGATTATCCCTTCGCAACGCTTTAGCCATAAGTAAAGTGATCCCGATTATCACTAATGAGGTGACCATGAACATTAAGACACTACCTAAGTCCCAAAGCATATTTCTATTCAAATCCCATTTTATTTTGAAGATGTAATTTATTACCATCCTAAAACAGTGTCAAGATAAAATCGTCATTAATCTGAAGATTTTCACTTCATTTTTTCCGACTAAACTAATTTTCTTGTCATTTCGGTGAGTACCGAATAATTTATCTATTACTTATGCCAATGAATTTTATTGAAAATAGCGTCTTATGAGATTTATTAATTCGGCGATTGCCGGTGTTCTGCCATTAGTTCCTAAACCGATAGTCGGTCATTTTGCGCAAAAATATATCGCGGGTGAGACTTTAGAAGATGTAACCCGCGTGATCGCCGGACTCAATAGAGAAGGATTCATGTGTACCGCCAATATACTCGGAGAACACATTACCACTATTGAAGAAGCGGAAAAATATTTAAACAGTTATAAAGAAGTTCTCTCATCTATCAGAGAAAAGAATTTAGATATGAATATTTCTATAAAGATGACGCAGTTGGGAATGGGAATCGATGATGGTGTTTGCTTTGAATTTATGAACGAGATGATACGTCTTTCGGAAAATCTGAATAATTTTATTCGGATAGACATGGAAGATTCAAGATACACCACTAAGACTCTTGAAATACATTCCAAATTCTTAAAAAATTATTCAAATGTCGGAACGGTAATTCAAGCGTATATGAGAAGAAGCGAGACAGACGTAAAAGATCTCGTAAAACTTAAAGCCAATATCAGGCTTTGCAAAGGTATCTATATAGAACCAATTGAGATCGCCTTCAAAGAAAGAGAAGAAATACGAAAAAATTTCTCTCATTTACTTGAGATGTTGTTGAAAGGCGGATGTTATGTGGGGATAGCGACTCATGACGAACAGCTTGTGGATAAAGCATATCAGCTGATCGACGAGCTTGGTTTGAGCAATGAAAAGTATGAATTTCAAATGATTTACGGGGTGACGGAAAAACTTAGGGATAAAATATTGAGCGATGGTCACCGATTACGGATATATGTTCCGTTTGGACAGGATTGGTATGCTTATTCTATCAGAAGGTTACAAGAAAACCCTGCGATTGTCGGTCATATTATTAAAAATATATTCTCTTTTAGGTAATTTACTTTTTAATATCCCGTCGGCATCCGCTCTTTTCCGGTGACGATATTCAGCCAGCCGTTGACTCTTTTGGCTCTGACCAATCTCTTGATTCTTCGATAACCATCTCCGTAAAAATAATCTTGGTCCTTCTCCAAATTATCGATTAAGTATTTAGCCCGATACAGACTCCTGTTCTTAAGCACAAGGTACGACGCATAATTTGCGCTTCCCTCGCTTATCGCCTTGTCCATATCATAAGGAGCGTTCAGATACATCCAGACGTGCATTAGTTCATGAGCTGCCGTAGAAATAAATTCCATCTCCGGAATTCCTTTCAGGATGTAAATATCAAATTTCTTGTTCCTGACCGTTCCACGAAAAGTCTCAAACCTGTGATACGTGAATCCTGTTTGTTTTTCTATGACTCTGTTTTCATCCGTAAGACTTGAAAGGTAATTCCTGTCCACAAGATACAAACCGATCTCGTCCCATCGAATATCAATACCGTATCGCCTTAGTTCCTTTTTCACTTCTTCAAACAGATGCCTCGCCACGTTGTCGTCGTTAATAACACTTGTTAAGCAAATGCCGCAAATATTCCTGCCGTCATCGTATCTTATCCCGCCGGCTGTTTTCTCATCGGAAATATATCTTTGACAATAATCACACTTGACTACTCTACCCTCGTGATAGTCATGATAACTTTCACCCCAGAAAGTTTTTGAATATGTTCCGTTGATCGGCAAGCCACAGAAGCTGCATAGTAATGCTATTTGCTCTTCATAGTGATTTTTATGATATATTTTTCCTTCATACTCCACGTACTGTCCCTCAATAGGCTGACCGCAAACGGCGCATTTAGGAGCGATGAACTGCTTATAATGATCCGGGTGGTAATAGTTTCCATTGTCTTTATAATATTGAGTGTTTCCGATCGATCTTCCGCAATAGGCGCAAGTGAAATGCTCAGGATGGAACACCTTGCCGTCCACCGAGACATAACTTCCCGATGTGATACTATAACCGCATTGATAACAGGTAAGTGACTGAGCGTTAACCTCCGTAACCGAAGAGATAATAACAAAAAAAGAGAGCGTTATAATCAGTTTAAAAGAAAATATCATCAGTAGTTTACCTAATTGTATAATATAGAATAACGACCCGAATAATAAAAGTCATGAAGAATACATTTGATCTTTTAAAAGCGTCTTCAATATTGTGTTGAAATTCTCTCGAATAGTCTTTAATTTGCCAATCCTAAATGTGAAAGGATTAGTAAGTGTCAGAATACGCTCTTGAAATTCGAGATCTAAAAAAAACATACGATAATAAGATCGCACTGAATGGAATTGACCTCATCATAAAAAAGGGTGAGTTTTATGGCTTTCTCGGACCGAACGGCGCCGGTAAAACAACTACCATAAACATAATCACGGGTCTGACTAATAAAACTTCCGGAAGCGTCAAGGTATTCGGAATAGACGTTGTCGATGATTACAGACAGGCGCGGAGATTGGTAGGATTATCGCCTCAGGAACCGAATCTCGACTTTTTCTTCCCCGCTGATACGGTTCTTAATTTACAGGGAGGATATTTCGGGATGAGCTCATCAGAACGGAAAGCAAGAACTGAAGAATTACTCGATTATTTCGGACTTACCGAACATAGGAAAAAACCGTTCAGAAAACTCAGCGGCGGTTTGAAACGCCGATTACTTATTGCCCGCGCCATGATGCATAAACCGAAATTACTTATCCTCGATGAGCCGACCGCCGGGGTTGACGTAGAATTACGCCGGAAGATATGGGATTCAATGCTTGAGCTTAAGGAGAATGGCACTACGATTCTCCTTACTACCCATTACATTGAGGAAGCGGAGGAATTATGCGACAAGATCGCCATTATCAATCATGGTGAGATCATCCTTGACGGTGATAAAAACAAACTTATTGACGAAATCCATTATCAGGTGATAGAGGTAACGCCTGCCTCACCTGTTAACGAAATACCTGAATCTTTAAAGGAGTATAAATGCAGGAAAACAAAGAAGCAGACGCTGGTGTTCACTCTGGACAAGAAGACACAGTCGATGTCGGGTCTACTCAAGGCTCTGGTGAACTCGAATATAGAGATAGCAGATCTAAAGACGGAATCGAGAAGGTTGGAAGATCTCTTTTTAAAACTTACGGGGAATACCGAAGCAGTAAGTTAATTGGATTCTGGACTCTCCTTAAACGGGAGATTTCCCGGTTTTTAAGCTTACCGAATCAAACTTTAGTGCCCCCGTTTATCTCCGCTCTTCTTTACATAGCTATCTTCGGATATTCTATCGGCTCGAGGATCAGCTCAATAGATGGTGTAACTTATTTACAATATATTTTTCCGGGACTGATGATGATGGGAGTTATTACTTCATCATATATGAACACTTCTTCCTCACTCTTCATGTCTAAATATATGGGTAATATCGCCGATATTCTGACCTCCCCCCTCTCATACTTTGAGATGGTTGCCGCTATGACCCTCGGAGGAATGGCTCGTGGACTCATCGTTGGCGTGATAACCTTATTTACCGGCTTTTTACTTATGGACGTACATGTTTACAGTTACCCAATAGTAGGATTTTTCCTGTTTTTTGTCAGCGCCGTATTTTCGCAGTTAGGACTCATAACAGGGCTTATCGCCGAAAAATTCGAACATCTCGGAATATTCCAAACATACTTGATAACTCCACTGGTATATCTCGGTGGAGTATTCTATTCCACTTCAATGCTTCCGCCCTTCTGGGCAAAAGTCTCACTCTTCAATCCCATTTTATACATGGTTAACGGATTGAGATACGGCATGCTCGGAGTAGGAGATATTGAATTGAGCACCGCGATGCTTACAGTAATGATATCTACGGTAGTACTCGGCTCCATAAACTTGTACTTATTCAAAATCGGATATAAACTTAGAACCTGATGTCAGTTCAAAGAGAATTTTAATCATGAAATTGAAGAATAAAAGCGTTCTCATTACCGGAACAAAAAGAGTAGGTCAAGTTGTAGCGAAAATTCTTGCCAAGAGCGGAGCGAACATTGCCGCTCACTATAACACTTCTTCAAAAGAAGCAGAATCTCTCGTAACAGAATTGCGCGCGCAAGGCACAAACGCCATTTCTGTAAAAGCAGATATCTCGAAATCAGCTGAAGTTGAAAATATGGTGGAGCGTGTCGTTGAAGAATTCGGATCAATTGACGTTCTGATCACGATGGCGTCATATTTTAAGCCTGTTAAATACGATGAGATCACCGAAGAGGATTGGGACAGGCAAATTTCAATCGATCTGAAAGGAACCTGGCTTTGCGTCCAGGCGGCTTCAAAAGTAATGCTGAAAGATGGCGGCGGAAAAATTATTACATTTAGTGACTGGGCAGTCGACCGTCCATACAAAAATTTTCTCCCTTATTTTGTCGCTAAAGGCGGAATCAGGGCGATGACAAAAGCTTTAGCCGTAGAACTCGCTCCATCAATTCAGGTCAACTGCATTCTTCCGGGTCCTGTTTTACTACCGGAGGGCTACTCGGAAGAAAAAACAAAAAAGATAGCCGAGTCAACTCTCGTCAAACGGATAGGTTCTCCGGATGACATCGCTGAAACGGTGAAATTTCTCGTCGAGGGTTCGGATTTCATCACTGGCGCATTTATCCCTGTGGAAGGGGGACGACTTCTTGCATGAGAGAACTGACAAAGGAATTCTTCGCAGCCGGAACGCTCTCTGTAGCCCGTAAACTTTTAGGTGCGGAAATTTCCTATAATGGGTGCAGAGGCATCATTGTTGAAACAGAAGCATACAAGACGGATGACGCTTCTCATTACAACACCCGTCGCCATAAGGCAAAAGCGCTAATCGAAACCTACGGCCACCTTTACATTTATCTGAATTACGGAATGTATCATCTTTTGAATTTCACTACCGAAAAAGCCGGCATCGGCGCCGTATTGATTCGAGCTGTCGAACCGCTTGAGGGGATCGAGTCAATGCAAGAGAAGCGGAAAACGACAAACCTGATGAATCTTACGAACGGACCTGGGAAACTCTGCCAGGCATTCGGAATTGGACCTGAATTGAACGCCAAACCGGTTGGAGAGTCGCTCAGACTATATAACAGGAAACGCATTCCCGATATTGAAGAAAGCACGCGAATCGGTATCACAAAAGCTACAGAATTGATGTGGAGATTCTTTATAAAGGACAACAAGTATGTCAGCAAATATAAGGCGGCGAAACTATGAGATCTAAACTGAGTATAGAACTTGAAAAAGATGAATTAGAGGAACTTGAATCCATTATGAAGAAGTGCGCAAGTTTAGAGGATGAGGTGACTATCAGGCTTTCCTCTGATAAACGAAAGCTCGCTCGCTATGTCAGCAGAGTTATTGAGGAACAAAAGAATTTCTGGGAGGACGAAGGTTACTGATCATTTATCACAAAACAGAAATATTTATACCATTAAATGTCTCAGGTACTTGATTTAGTTCAGCTGTGAGGTTAAGTTAAGGTGCTGGAGGGAATATTTTTCTTGGGGGATTGCAGGAATAGTCGGCGAATGGTTAGAAAAGAAGATATTAATTTATAGGAGTAGAGGTTTAGTCTTCGGAGAGTTTTATGTCAGCTTTAAAAGAAAAATTATATTCAAAGATAGTCCTGAAGCGAAAAGAGGTCAAACAACTCCTTAAAGAATCCGGTGATCAAAAACTTGGTGAAGTTACCGTTGCACAAGCCTATGGCGGGATGAGGGGAATAAAATGTATGGTCTGGGAACCATCTGCGCTTGATCCGAACGAAGGAATACGTTTTCGCGGCTATACCATCCCGGATTTAAGAGACCGGCTTCCGAAAGCGAAAGGCGGTGAGGAACCGCTGCCTGAAGGACTATTCTATCTACTATTGACAGGTGAACTGCCAACCGACGAAGATGTGAAGGAAGTTGATAAGGAATGGATGGCTCGCAGGGAAATACCAAATTATGTCATTGACACGATCAATGGTTTACCGACGGACACACATCCGATGACCCAATTTTCAGTGGGCATCCTTGCTCTTCAAAAGAATTCTGAGTTTTCAACGAGATATCGCAAAGGGATGAAGAAAAAAGATTATTGGGATCCGCAATATGAAGATTCCATGAATCTCCTCGGGAAATTACCCACGATAGCAGCTTATATATATCGTCGGTCATTCAAGGACGGAATCAGGATCCATGCCGATGAAAGCCTTGACTGGGCGGCAAATTACGCTCATATGATGGGAGTCGAGGCACCCGAATATAAAGAATTGATGAGACTATACCTCACTATCCATGCCGACCATGAAGGTGGGAATGCTTCCGCGCACGCCGCGCACTTGGTTGGTTCTACCTTATCTGATGCTTACTACAGCCTTGCAAGCGGAATGGCAGCGCTTTCAGGCCCGCTTCACGGACTTGCAAATCAAGAAGTACTTATCTGGATACAACGTTTGCAGGAAAAATTAGGCGGCGGTGTACCCACAAAGGAACAACTCAAGGAATTCGTTTGGGAAACTCTTAATAACGGGCGGGTCATTCCCGGTTATGGGCATGCCGTTTTAAGAAAGACCGATCCCCGGTACACTGCTCAAAGAGAATTCGCATTGAAACATTTGCCGAATGACGATTTGTTTCAGATAGTCAGCATGCTCTACGAAATTGTACCTGATATTCTCAAGGAACAGGGAAAAGCAAAAAATCCCTGGCCTAACGTCGACGCGCATTCCGGTTGCCTCCAATGGCATTATGGTATTACAGAATACGATTACTATACGGTAATGTTCGGCGTTTCAAGAGCGATCGGCGTATTGGTCTCATCTATCTGGTCACGCGCATTGGGTTTCCCTCTCGAAAGACCAAAAAGCGTTACTACCAATTGGATAAAGGAAAATATCTCGGCAAACGGTTCCTGACCCATCGTCTTTAATAAATAAGGTCATCTATTGTGGCGGTCAGGATAAATCCTGACTCGTTCGCTTTGTTATTGCCCGCCAAAAGTAAGCCGGGCTGGTGAGATCTAATTTATCAGAATGAATCAATCTTAAATTTTTACCAAGTAGAAAAAAAATTTACATGAAATCATCAGTATGAGATTGTCCAAAAAAATCTTTTCTTGCATATCTGATAGTATCAGTTATTTTTAGGCACCGTTATTCATTCAATTAGAGAGAGATATTGCTTACTCCGGAAAACGCAACTGAGTTAATCGAATCTATTAAAGAAAAGTTCAGTTCCAATATCGACACCGGTTACATCGAATCGATGAAAAAATTAGTTGATGACGAAGATAGAGTAATGGGTGTCAGAGTTCCGATTATAAAATCTATCGCAAATGATTTCATGAAAGAGCACGGAAAGGAGCTTGACACCAATGATCTGCTGACACTTGCTGATGAATGCTTTAAAACTGAAGGTCGTGAAGAGCAGCTATTTGCTGTTTTCGCGCTATCTAAACGGGTAAAAAAGATGGATAGAGATGCATGGCGGTTAATTGATAATTGGGTGGACTATATCTCCAATTGGGAGACCTGCGACCAACTCGCGACCCAGTTCGCAGGGAAAATACTCTTGGCGAATATCGATCTGATTACCGATCTAAAGAAGTGGGCAAAACAAACAAATGTTTGGAGGCGCAGGTTTGCGGCAGCTTCAACCGTAGCTCTGAATCACGCCGGACATTCAAATCCCACGGCAACTTTTGAAGTGCTCCGCCCTCTCGTAGCGGACAATAACCCTATGGTCCGGAAAGCCGTCGCCTGGGCAATTCGGGAAGCTGCCCGGGCGGATGAAAACTCCGCTTATCTATTTCTAAGAGAAGTCAAGGATGTCGCGGTTCCATATGTTTTGAAATACGGAAGCGAAAAATTAACTGATGCTCATATGAAAGAATTGGGTCTTTGATGCATAAATATCGAATCTCAAGTATGGATAAGCTCTTAGAGGTTGGAGATATTCTATCAGCTATCGCTGACAGCGGGAAAACTTTGGGACTTACCCCTTCTATTTCCAGCAACGTCAACAATCCTGTAGGAGGCTTGATTTGGCTTCTCAGGAAAAATAATAACAGCGGGCATGTAGAAGTTTTATACGATCCGGGAGCAAAAGAGATCAATGTTGTACCCGTTTCAAAGGAGTCTGCCGGTTGGACAGATTCACATGCCAAGTTGGTAGCGGAATATTTAGCAGGCAGGCTTGACGGTCACATTGTCAACTGAAATAAAATAATTAGCCGTTAACTGTAAATATAAAATTTAAGGAGCTGCTCTGATATGATATACTTTTGGGTTGCATTGAGTTATCTACTTATTCTCATCGTTGTAGGAGCGATCAGGAGTGGTAGTGTCAAAGATCAGGCTGATTTTATGGTCGCAGGGCGTAAACTTCCTACTTTTGTACTCGTTGGGACGCTTTTGGCGACTTGGATCGGTACCGGCAGCATATTCGGAAATGCTGAGAAGACCTATGAGATAGGGATTGTAGCCTTGATCCTGCCGATTGCCGGTTTTCTGGGCATAATAGTATTATATTTCATAGCGGACAGAGTCAGAAACTTCAAACAGTTTACGGTGCAGGATATTCTTGAAGTTCGATACAATAAATGGGCTCGGGTGTTTGGTACAATAACAGTCGTTACCGCATATACAACCATAGTATCATATCAGTACCGCGCAGGCGGCGCTGTTATACATATTATCAATCCCGATATAGATGTCTCGACCGGTGTAATAATCTCTGCAGTATTTGTAATTATATATACAGCAATGGCAGGGATGTATTCGGTTGCTTATACCGATCTCGTAAATGGCGTTCTTATTATAATAGGCATCTTTCTTGCCGTACCATTTCTCTTTGTCGAAGCAGGGGGAATTGAGGGAATGAAACAGATTTTGCCTGAAAGTCATTTCGATTTTTTAGGAATTTTGAGTGGATGGGAAATTGCCGGATTACTTCTTCCTCCATTTCTTCTAATACTTGGTGACGCGAATATGTACCAACGATTTTTTTCTGCAAAAGATGCCAAAACCGCTAAAAGATCTGTGATTTATATGCTGTTTGGTGTAGCTGCCGTTGAAGTAATGATAATATTAACCGCATGGATGGCAAGCGCGCTTAATCCCGGGTTGGAAACACCGGGTCGCGTAATTGTTTTTGCCGCTTTCAATAATCTTCCTGTAGTGCTTGGAGTTATAATTATCAGCACCGTGTTCGCAATAATTGTCTCCACCGCTGATTCCTATCTACTTGTTCCGGCAACGAGTTTAGTAAGAGATATCTATCAACGCTTCATCGAACCGGATATTTCTCCAAAGAAGATCGTTCTTTTATCGAGGATAGTAGTGGTTGTTTTGGGTATTATCGCATATATGCTGTCTACTTTGGATGATAAATTTCTTTCTGTCGCGCTATATGCTTACACTATATACGGAGCGGGTATAACGCCGGCTCTGTTAGCTTCATTTTTCTGGAAGAGAGCAACGACACAGGGCGGTGTCTCTTCGATACTTGTGGGAACTTTCGTCACCATTATTTGGAAAAATTTCGGGATGGGCAGTTCTGTACCCGCGTCCATGGGATTAAGCGGAGTTGAAATTGACGCCGTTATTCCTGCAATTTTTCTTTCAGTGTTTACTTTGATAGTGGTTAGTTTGCTCACAGAACCACCTGATGAGGAGAAGTGGCTTCCCTTTATGACAAAGTGACCCTACCCGAGCAATTTATAATAATCATGAAGCGTGAGAGATTCTCCTTCGGAGAGAATTTCACCGTCAACGGGAGTGCCTACTAAAAGGACGTTGCTTTTCATTTTTACAGAATCAGTGTAGTTGCATTCAAAATATGCAAGTGAATTATTCAGATAGGGTATGTCATCCGCCGTTCTTCCTAAATTCAAACTGCCGAGCTTCTCCTTCCGCTCTTCTCTTGAAAGCGCGCAAACAGCTGCTTCATCAAGGTTATCGATCCCGAGAACTGAGATTGTAAATATACCCGCTTTTTGTATCAAAGAGTAAATGGGTCTGTCTCCGTCTATGTTGATAACGACTTCACCATCATTGTAGCTGCTTTGCATTACCCAGCTGCAAATTATCAGGTCTTCTGAATCTGAATTCGCTCCACCAAGAACGTATAATCCATAATTGAATTTTTTAAATATATTCTTGAATAGATCGTTCTTCTCTGTTTCAGTCATTAAATACTTTTAAGCCTCTCTCTATCATGATGGATTTTATTTTTCTTATATAACGAATAATGTGAATATTAATTAGAATCAGTGCAGAATAGAAAAGTTATTGAAATTTTATTATCTTTCCAATGTATGTTCGGATATATACTTTAGCATACCTCTGACCGAGATAAAACCGGATACTTTACTGTCAGTGATTATGGGAATGTGCCGTATGCTGTGTACTGCCATTCGATTTAGAGCATATGCGATTGAATCCGATCCCGAAAGTGATTGTGGCTCACTCGTCATTACTTCGCTAATTTTATTCGTATTCACATCTAACCTTGTCCGAACGACTCGCTTCAGTAGATCCCTTTCCGTGAATATTCCAACCAGTTCTTCACTGTCCACCACAAGCACACTGCCATGCCCATGTTTTATCATTAGTTCTACCGCTTCTTTTACCGTCGAATCAGGCTTTACGATCAACGGCTCCGGAGGCTCTAATTTTTCTATAGTATCCGATAGAATTAAAGCTCCAAAACCTTTCTTAGGTTTTGTGAGATCCGCGTCCATTAGATCAGAGCCGCAGTTTGAGCAGGAATCCTCTCCCGGGAAATTTTCATGATTACATTGAGGGCATTTCATTTTATAATATCAACCGCCTTCCGGTGTCGGCATGCTTTGGTCCAAACTCGGAGGAAGATTATATACTTGCTCGGGAAGAAATTCTACGACAAACTCGATAATTTTTTTTGCGGTTAGTATCCCTACGCATTTGCTGTTTTCCTCGTCCATTATGGGAAGATGGCGATATCCATGTGCACTCATCTCATTTACAGCTTCAGATATTTTTTGACTCAATTTCAGGGTCACCGGATCCTTAGTCATAAATTCGTCTACTGATCGAGATTCATCCACATCCGCAATTGATAGTTTCAACAATACATCTCGTTCGGTAAAAATACCTGTAAGCTTCCCGGCTTCCGTTATTAATATGCATCCGAACCCATTGTCGCACATTTTATCCGCTGCCTCAAAAACCGGTGTACCCGATGAGATCTCAGTCGGAGGCTCAAGGTTCAATTGTTTCAACGTAGAGTCGTTTAATGAATTAGTTATTTTATCGTCAACAGTCATTCTTCTTAGTCTTTCTTCCGGATAGCCTGAGCCGTTATATATATTGCAGATGCTACGTTAATAATTTACAACTATTTGACAAAGATTCAACAGGTATTTTGATAGGCTTTTTTGAATCGAAATTTCTATTCTTAATCTAAACTTTTAATGAAAAGCCGATTTTTAATTACGAGTGCGCATTGATAAAGGAAACGATCTTTTTAAACAGCAGATCTCGATCCGGTTCGGACATCATCGTAAGCCGGTGCCCCCCCTCTTTGAATTTCACTATTTCCTTTACTTTTGAACCGGCTTCATTGAATATTATTTCTACGCTTTTCGGATCAATGACAGGATCGTCCTCAGCCTGCGTCAGTAATAAGGGAGATTTTTGGTTCGGTAGACCTTTGACCAAGCTCTTACACACTTTAAGCAGTTCAGATATCACAATGGTCGGTCTCTTTTCGTAAATATATCCTATGTCGGCTGGATGCACATTCATTTTTTTATATGGAAATAAAAATCTTAATACGCTATAAGATGTAAATTTTATTTTTCTGTCCATGAACTTGAGTATACACGAAAGAGCGACAATCCCGGCCGGATTCACTTTAGGACCCAAAAGCAATGCAATTGCTGCTCCTAACGATTGACCTATGATGAATGTACTTGAGGAAGTTTCAGCTATAATATCATATGCTTCTTCTGTCGAGCTCAGCCAACTCGCCATCCCTGATCCGGCAAAGTCTTTGACATTTGTGGCGTGTCCTGATAAACGCGCCGAATAAACATTGAATCCCTCCTTGAAAAGATGTTCTCCCAATACTTTCATCTCATAAGGTGAAGCTCCAAAACCGTGAATTAGAAGAGCGCCGACTGCATTTTGATTCTCTTGAATTCTGAAAGTCGATTCACAGCTCTCCCAAACCCCGATGGATTTTTCCCTCTTTTGAAGCTGTTGGAACCGCTCTAACGCGGATATTGATTTGTCAGTCATTCAGTAAGCACAGAAATAAATGACATGGTATATGATGAAAGATCGGCTCTTTATTCGAGATTTAGAACAGAGTATATCGCTTGAGCAGATGTCAAATCTACGCTATCGTTCTGTCGGAGGATCGGCTGCGGTAGAGCCCTCTCTTTGAACATTTTTTTTTGGACGATATTCCAGTCGGATTCAAGCGCTGTTGCGTTGAAAAACACCATGCCCCCTATTCGTTCTTTCCTCACATCATCTATCTGGTATGCTATCTCCTTCCATCCCCATCCATTTTCTCCATTTGCCCGATATGCCGCTATTCCGGCAAGGATGGATGTCGGCTTGCCTGTTCTCTTATTCCAATTATGAATCAATTTTGTGAAGGAAGATGTTTCATTCTCTCGCCTTGAGTATGTCATTGGAACAATAAAATCCAGCCAGCCTTTCTCTATCCAAGGCACCGCATCCTGATAAACAACGTCGTACCCGCTCCAACTCTCTGATCTATATTTTCCCAATACCGCCGCCGAGAGGGCAATGTTGGGCTTAACGATGGAGACGCTGTCTTTTACACTTTCAACGAATAAATGTATGTTCCGCCGCTGCCAGTCTTCCCATTCCAATGAATCGGGATTACCTTCGTGACTGTTAAATTGACTAATACTAATCGAATCGCTTGAATACCCTAAATTATTAGAATTTTCGGGATATCTGATATAATCGAAGTGGATACCGTCAATATCATAATTATTTACGATGTCGAGTACAACGTTCAACACATGCTTTCTTACCTCGGGATTTCCCGGATTTGCATATACGTAGTGGTTGTTAAGCTTCATTGGTACGCCGTCAATGTCTGCTGCCAACCATTCTGGGTTGGAACGATATGCATGTGTCGGGTAACTTGAAGCGGGAGGAGCTTTTCCCTTCCATAACGAAAATATGTTTATCCACGCATGAAGTTGTAACCCCATCGCTTTGGATTCTTCTATCGCAAATTCGAGCGGATCCCAACCGGGATAAACGCCAAGATTGTCTGTAAGTGTCTCTGCCCACGGTTCGTAATTAGAGTTGTAATATGCGTCAAATTGACCTCTGACTTGAAAAAACAGACTGTTCAGATTTGAATCCTTTGCTATTTTAAATAATCTGTGGATCTCGGCTTTTTGGATATCCGGATCGGTCGAATTTGTCTTTGTAGTATAATCCCAGCGGGTAACCCAAACTCCTCGTGTTTCGTATTTGGAAGATTGAAGCGTCTCTTTTTTGCATACGAACGAGATCGAGATGAAAGAAGATAGTATCAACATAAATGCTGTTACTGCTATTTGTTGTCGCTGAAAATTAATCAATATATTTAGATTTAGGAACCCATTAATAAAGTTCGAACTTTTAGAGTCTCTTTAAATCCCATTTTTTGCCAAAAATCGTTTGAAATATTGTTTGATGACCCTGTAATCAGATCTATATATTCTACTTTTTTCGATTTCAAAAAATCTACACCCGCTTTCACTAATTCTCTGCCAATCCCTTTTCCACGAAAAGATTTTGCTACTGCTACATCCCTGATATACCCGGATAATTCTGTAGCCGTATAAGGAAGTCCGTGTCGAACTTGTGCGACCAACATTCCGACAACTTTATCTTCCTCTTCGGCAACAATGAATGCCGCAGTTGAATCCTCAAATAAAGTTGTGAAATTTGAAGTTATCGCTACATCAGCATTCTCTGAGATTCGAAAATCAGGATGCATTCCCTTGTGCGATCTCATCATCTCATGCCATAGCGACAATAAATCCTGCATGTCTGAAGCATTCGCCCTGCGGATCAATTTACACCTCTGATACGAAATCGAATCAACCTGTTATATCTTCCCCACCATCGACCCGAATTATATTTCCTGTCATCCATGTATTACTATGATTCGCGATCATACTGATGATCTTTGCCACATCCTGCGGTCGGGTTAATCTTCCACTTGGATTTATTCTCAAAGCAGCTTCTATTATTTTTTCATTACGCGGTATTTTTCTTAGTGCAGGTGTATCCGTTACTCCGGCTTGAATGCAATTCACCGCAATTTTTCGGTCTCTGAGCTCTACCGCAAGTTGACGGGTATGAGATTCTAATGCTGCCTTCGCCGCAGAGACCGCTCCATAAGCGTGCCAGACCATATGACCACCGGCGCTGGTCATTGAGAGTATCTGTCCGCCTGCGCCAAGAAGATGATGTGAAATTAACGCTTGTGTCCAGTATATAAGGCTATGCGCCATGACATCAAGCGTTAGTTCTATCTGTTTTTTCACAATATTAGGCTCACCCTTTTTACCTATGAACGGAACCAAACTCCCGAACGCGAGCGAATGCATCATGAGTTTCACGGGAATTTTCTCACCTTTTGTCTCTTTTTTCAATATTAGTAATACTTCTTCTCTTTTTTCATCATCAGCGGCATTCATGTTGAAATAGAGTTCCTTTGCGCCGGCTGCCCTTAATTTACTCCGATGTTTTCTGACCGAAGGCATGGCAGCTCTTCTGTCAAAATGAACCCCAAAAATATTGAAACCTGATTTAGCCAGCTCCAATGAAGCGGCGGCTCCGAATCCACTGGATGCACCGAGGATTACCGCCCATTTTTTACTTTTTCCTTTTTTCGAGGGCATAGCCTCTCCTTATAAATGATAACAATGTTTAAGCCAAAAAGATAAACTTGCAAATAAGGTTTATGCAAGTTAAAAGGATAAAATTCTATACTGTTTCCAAATTATAAATCGAAATAAAAACTCGCGTTTATGAATGAGCGAAAATCTAACGCTTGTTGTGTTCCGGAGACCGAATAGAAGGCAGGAATATCTATTCCTGCTTCAATGGAAAAAAGCCGAACCGGATTCCAAACAAAACTTGGAGCAATAAAAGTGATCGTACCGCCTGTATTAGGATTTTCGAAATCGTCGATAGTTACCTGAGAAGAAGTCCTTCCTTTAAATCTCAATGATAACTGTGTAAATTCAGTCGTTTTTCTGTTCACTACTACTGAGTAGATAATTTCGTTTCCATATTGTAAACCAACAGAATTTGTGCCCGGTATTCTTATTAACGCCGACAGCGTTCCGCTCCAGCCTGAAGGCAGGTATGTTTTATAAAAATAGCCCCATAGCATAAAATCCCAAGCGCCTGTGCCGGGTTGAAGATTAAAATTTAATGCCGTGCCGTCATCTACGGCATTATCAGAACCGTTCGCCATTTTGAATCCCGAGCCGATCGCAATCTCTGTGCTGGTGGCGATGTTCAACGGTTTCAGGCTGTACTTCAGCAGAAAGCTCAAATCTCCTATTCCCGAGGCTTTGAATGTATTTCTACCGCTAAACGTTCTGCTGCTCTTCACAAAGGGAACCGAAAGCGTTACTCCCCATCTGCGGGTCATCCCGTAGTGTGCTTGCAGAGTATAAGCCTGTACTGAACCGCTGCCGACAATGTTAGAATTTGTGCGTTTGCTTCCTTCAAAAGTTCCGCTCAGCTCGTTATACTCATGCCCAAGGCTCAGTCTCAAAGAGTTCTCCGGTGTGACACCTACTTCAAGGGAACTTGCAGATGCGGAACCTGTTGTACAACACAGTTGAGCATCAACTTGACGATTTATTCCTAAGCTCAGAATTACGATAATGATTATATTTCGCAATATTATCATTGAGTTATCCTTCCCATAGTTCCGTATCTCTGTTAAATGCGCTCCAAGCGAACCAATAAGCCACATACGATTTCGACTGCGACAATTTCTCACCGGATAAACTTCCTGAAATCGCTTTCCCTTCAATATTCCATGTACTGCCAGTTTCATCATCAATAAATTTCACCTTAGAAAGCGACCCCGTTTCAGTCCCCGCCATTAACTTGAATGTTAATGTTTGACCATCAACCTCGGTGAAAAATGCTCTCATCATTCTCGAATCCGGATCTCCGAATACTGCAATTGGCACTCCACTTATCTGGTCGTTAATAACCGCTCTGCCGCCGTCGAAACTGAACATGGGATACGCTTTAGTGCCTCCTCCGGCAAAGACGCCTAATACTCGTATCTTAGGCAGCAACCTCGTATCATTAAAGTTCATGGGGAACAGCGGTTCTTTTTCGGGTACTCTATAGCCATTATAAAATATTGCGTCATATGCACTGGGAGCCCTCCCACCCGAGTTTCTGTTCATAATAAATGTTCCGGGATGAAGGTCTTTCCATGCGCCCCACTCAATTTCCGTGTGCTCTATTAGTTCTAATTGAGTATTTATGAGGCTTCCTCTGTCCGCCTGAAGCCTTAGTTGCGGCCAATTACTGTCAGTCTGCCGGTCGAACATGATCAAATTGTTCTGCATTAATAATCCTGAAACTCCAAAAGTCTTAACCCCACCTCCAATCGTTGATTTGAACACGATACTTGAACCTGTCAGGGGACAAAATGATACTGTATAGGGTGTGGTGCTCGTGGGCTCATTGGCTATTTCATGCTGGTCCATCATTTTATGGGGATAGGCGAATGCCTGCCCGTCAATGACTACACCCACTACTAGGAAGTCGTTATTCAGCCAATCTCCCTCGGCTGCAGTGTCCCATATCGGATTGTTAATAGCGGGAATTCCGTCTTTGGGAACTCCACCTGAAATTATAGCGTCAGGAAGCTGATTCCACCCGTCTAAACTTGGTTCGGTGCTATTTGAACATCCTGAAAGAGCCAGAGTCAGGAAGATCAAAACTGTTATTCGACTCACTATTTTCCTTTCATATAATTAACCATTCACGCTGCAAGAATGATAAAGAAGATTTTTATAATTGCATGTAACTAAGATTACAACAATTCAGATTTACAATATGTTTTATTTTTTATACTTGAGGCTATCTGGAACGAGAACGTTTTTGTTTACTCCCGCTCCATGCTGATATACAAGTTTACCGCCTAAATTCCCTACTCTCAGTATCATGAATACTCCGGCTCCTATCAAAATGACATAAACCCAGCGCGGCCATGAGTTAAACCTCTCTTTTAGCTGCAGCCAACCTCTGACAATTCCTAATACAAGTATAAAAAAGAAGGTTGTTGACGCCAAATTTTCGTGCTCTTCAACCGCTTCATGTAGGCTGTCAGACATCGGTTTGAGCATCTCTTCTGATGATTCGCCGCTTTGAAGGGCTGCAAACGCACTTATAATTGCAAGTAGAAGAATAAAACCGCCAAACTGATTCCATCTGTCCGAATTGCGCACAGCTCCGACAAGATCGAAAGTAAAACTGAGCAGGAGAAATGCTATCGGGAAATGAACTAATTGTGGATGAATAGGTACTTCTGTCAAATCAACTCTCTTGCTCTTCCAACCACCGTTCTGCATCTATCGCAGCCATACATCCTGTTCCTGCCGCTGTGATCGCTTGCCTATAAACGTGGTCGGCAACATCGCCGGCGGCAAATACCCCTTCGATATTGGTCTTGGTTGAGCCGTTTTTCACCGTGAGGTAACCGACATCGTCCATATCGAGTTGTCCTTTGAAAATGCCCGTGTTAGGAGAATGACCGATTGCCATAAAAACTCCTTCCACAGGAAAATCAGATTTTTCACCTGTTTTAACGTTTCGGAGTTTAACCCCGTTCACGGCATTTTCGTCGCCTACTATCTCATCGATTACCGTGTCCCAAATAAATTCTATCTTTTCGTTCTTCCTTGCCCTATCCTCCATAGTTTTCGACGCGCGCAGCTTCTCACGCCTGTGAACGACGTGAACCTTCTTCGCAAACTTCGTAAGATAGGTGGCTTCTTCCATGGCTGTATCGCCTCCGCCGACCACGACTATCTCTTGATCGGAAAAGAAAAATCCGTCGCAGGTCGCACATGCGGATACGCCTCTTCCCATATACTTTTCCTCACCGGGAATGTCTAAAAACAGAGCAGAAGCGCCTGATGATATAATTACCGAATCAGCCGTGTAATCGTCTTTTTCAGTTTTGATCTTAAAAGGTCGTTCTGAGAAACTTACTTCGGAAACTGTTTCATATCTGCAATCGGCGCCAAACTTACTTGCTTGCTGACGCATCTTATCCATCAACTCCGGTCCGAGGATCCCATCGGGAAATCCGGGATAATTTTCAACATCAGTAGTGATCGTCAGCTGACCTCCGGGTTGAGTCCCTTCAAGAACCAGGGGATTCAATTTTGCTCTGGCTGCATACAATGCCGCGGTCAATCCTGCTGGACCGGATCCTATTATTAATACTTTTTTATGTGTACCGTTATTTTCGCTCATTAATTCCTCTTCAAATCATACTGTTACTATTAACTCATTCATCAACTCTTCCATACTGTCTAACGTCTCAAGGTTCCAAATTGTTGACTTGATCTTCTCCCTCTTCTCGTCATCCATCAGCTTACTCGTCAGAGACTCAAACTTCAGATCGAGATCTTCCTGCGTCATCGGCTCTCTCGGGTCTCCTTTCGGATAGTCAACTTCAGCTTTATAAGACGAACCGTCCGTAAGCGTAATTACAACCTTCGAAGGTTGTTTTGCCGGGAACATCTTTTCGAACTCCTCGCTCGCCTCACCGACGATCTTAGGAAGAATAGACCGTATAACCGGATCATTTATCCTTTCATCTTTGAATTGATCTGTAGTTATCTTTCGGTCGACGACCGCAGCCGCAATAGTATAAGGCAGACTGTGATCGGCTGTTTCCCGGCTTTTCGGGTTATATTTTTCTTCATCAAAAAGTATATCCACCGCTCTTGCTATCGTAGTGACTTTGATCTCCGCTATATCCTCGGGTTTCACGTCATGGTCGCGAACTATCTTCAAGGCGCAGGTTATATGGGAATGGGTCAACGCCTCCGTAGGAAATGCTTTCATGGAACACTCGAGAATCTTATAAGAATCGCCGAGTCCGCCGAGAAGAGCCTCTTCATCCCAGCCCGGACCCATAATATCATTCAAGCCTTCTTTCCCCTCGAATATCGCCTTCGTGCCCGTATAACCTTTTTCCGCCATTAACGCCGCAATTACACCGCTCTGCACAGCCATCGGATCTACCGTGTTTTTCATCATCGAGAGCTGCCCTGCGGCTGCGGCTCCGGGAGTGAAATTGTGCCCTCCGGAAATACCGATCGCATTCTCCATCTGTTCCGCGGTCAATCCCAATAGCTTTCCGGCAACTATCGGAGAGACAAACTGAGTCAGAGTTGCGTGGTGCCATTTACGTTCACGTATGCCCGGTTTAGCGTAAAGACAAAGCCGCTGCTCGAATTCATATGCCAAGACGATCGCAACAATTATCTCTTTTAGAGTCGAGCCTTGCCGCTCGCCCATCGCCAACGCGGCAGGAATAATGTCCGATGGATGAGAGGGATCCTCCTTCCAATAAATATCATTATAATCCAACGCCCTGACCATCAAACTATTTAAGAATGTTGCGTTCGCCGCCGGAAGTTTTACTCCGCTTCCTATAAGAGTCGCTTCAGGTTTGCCACCCATCTCTGAGTAAATATCAAACAGACCCTTCACGTCCCGGTCCTGATAACCCCCGAAAGCGCATCCGATCGAATCGTAAAGAAATCGTTTTACTTCTTCGATCACTTCGGCGGGCAACTCTTCATATTTCAGTTCCAACGCAAAATCCGCCATTCGACGGGCTATTGTTTTATCTGTCAATTTTTTCCTGCGTCTAAATTCAGACAATTTCTCGTTTCTACCGGGTATTTCGAGGAGATAAAATCGAAATGCTTATCCGCATGCAAAACCATCGCATCGTTCTTATATGCCGTTACCGCAATTAATAGATCCGCGAGCGGTACGCTGTTTCCGGACTTTCTAAGTTCAAAAGCCCATTCCGCTGAAATATCCCATATTTCATCGTTGAATTGAAACCATACCAATCCTTGAAAGGAATTTTTTAAATTTAAGAAATCCTCAGCCGTAGATGCACCCGAAAGTACTTCCAAATTTATTATCGGAACGATCGCAACTCTCTGTTCGTCTATTAGCAGATCTACTTCTTTTGCCAATTGTTCTGAGACAGATTTTCTGAAGATTCGGATCCAAACTGATGAATCGATCAGAACAGCGTCATCCATCTTCTCGTAACCTGTCTAATTCCTCCGAAGTCATCTCAACTACAGCTTTACCTATCATTTTCCGTAAATTTTTACGTGCTCCGGATGCTATTAATTCATTTAATCCGGCTTCTATAGCTGCCTTTTTTGTTTTTACACCTATAGCTTTTTTAGCTTTTTCGACCAGCTCCTCATCAAGAACGACTGTAGTTTTCATCATACGTATAACCCTTATGTATCTATTATATGTATTTAATATACATATTTATAAGCCGTATGTCAAGAGCTAATAGCAGCTTTACTTACAAACGCTCCGCAACCGCTTCTGCCATCTCAATAGTGGTCGCATCACCGCCCATATCATACGTTCTTACTTTTCCATCCTCAATTACTCCGGCTATAGCGTTTTCCAATGCTTCAGCCATCTCTTTTTCATCTAAGTAATCGAGCATCATCTTGCTCGTTAGAAGCATTGCAATCGGATTCACCTTATACTGACCGGCATACTTCGGAGCCGAACCGTGAGTAGGTTCAAAGACGGCAAAATCATCCCCTAAATTCGCGCTTGAAGCAAATCCAAGTCCACCCACAAGCTGAGCGCACAGGTCTGAAATTATATCTCCGAACATATTAGTAGCCACCAGAACGCCATAATCCTGAGGATTTTTTACCAGCCACATCACCATCGCATCGATATTAGTTTCCCAGAGTTCTATATCCGGATACTCTTTTGCTACCTCCCTCGCAACTCGAATTACAAGTCCGCTTGTTTCCCTAAGCACGTTCGGCTTTTCAACAACCGTTACCGATTTATATCCGAATTTCTTCGCATACTCGAATCCATCACGGATTATATTTTCAGAGCCTTTCCGTGTGATAATTCGAGCGGAAAATGCCATATCCTCCGCAGGCACATCGGCGAACCGTTTTGCTTTCGGATGATTATTTACCAGCGCGTCAAGCACTTCTTTGTTCATAGGATGAAACTCTATACCGACATACAGACCTTCCGTGTTTTCCCTGAATACCACTAAATCGATGTCATCTTTATAATTCAATGGATTACCCTGATAAGCCTTACATGGCCGTAGATTCGTTCTCAAATTGAATTCCTGCCGCAAACGCACTATCGGACTGAAATACTCGTACCCTTTTCCCTTTAATTCAGGAATCAGATCCTCCTGAGCCTCGTCTCTCGGCCTTGATGTGATCGCTCCGAAGAGGCATGCGTCACTGTTTTTTAACAGATCAATTGTTCTGTCAGGAAGCGGTTCTCCCTCTGTCCGCCAGAATTCCCAACCGATATCCCCATGAGTATATTCCGCGTCGAATTTCAGCTTATCCAAAACTATCCTTGCCGCTTCCATCACTTCTTTTCCTACGCCGTCACCCGGCAGCCACGCTATTTTATACTTAGACATTCAGTTCCTCATTTTAATAATTATCATTTAATCTGTTCCCAATATTTTTTTGGTGTGGGGAATCAAGCCTCCGTCTTCGAAAATTCCTCTTACCTCCGGCGGAAGCGCTGGAAACTCGAAAGTTCCCGCGGCACAGGTTATTGTACCTTTATCCATATCCACTTCTATGATCTCTCCGTTTTCAATCGCATCAACAGCTTCCGCAGATACTATGACGGGCAGACCGTTATTGACGCAGTTACGAAAATATAAACGTGAAAATGATTTTGCGATCACCGCCCTGATTCCTGCCATCCTTATGCATACAGCGGCTTGTTCTCGCCCGGAACCACAGCCGAAATTCTTTCCGCCTACGATTATGTCGTTCTCCTTTACATTTTTTGCGAAATCAGGATCGAGATCCTCCAAAGCGTGCTCCGCCATTTCATTCGGGTCAGATATCGTATATGTATATTTTCCCGGAAAGATGACGTCGGTATTTATATCATCGCCGTATTTCCAGACTTTTCCTTTGATACTCATAATAACTCCTTAATTATTTCTTGGGTCGGTTATAAACCCTTTAATAGCGGAATGGGCTGACACCAATGGACTTGAAAGATATACTTCCGATTCGTTGTTGCCGAGTCTTCCTTTATAATTTCGATTGTTAGTAGCCAGAACAACTTCTCCGTCAGCAGGAACGCCCTCATGATTTCCCATACACGGACCGCAGCCGGTATTCATGATTATTGCGCCCGCTTCAGCGATCGTTTGCACATATCCAAGACGCATCGCCTCGAGAAATATATCTTTTGATGCGGGGAACACCAGCATTCTCACATCTGCATGAATCTGATTGCCCTTTAATACTTCCGCGACGACCTCAAAATCCTCGAGCCTTGCGTTGGTGCATGATCCGAAAAATACCTCGTCTATTTTTGTTCCTTCAACCTCGGTGATGGGTTTGACGTTATCTACGGTATGAGGACATGCTATTTGAGGGACAAGATCGGAAATATCGAATTCCAATACCTTCTCGAAATGCGCATCGGGGTCCGATTCAACGACCTCAAATTCTTTTTGCGCCCTGCCTTCGAGATATTCGAGCGTTTCCTCGTTCGGGATCATATAACCGATCTTTGCGCCTAATTCGACCGCCATGTTAGGAAGAACTATCCGCGATGAGATAGTCATATTCTCGATGGTAGGACCAGCAAATTCTACTGCTTTGTATAACGCTCCGTCCGCTTTTATCTCACCCACTATCTTCAAGATCAAATCCTTTGAGCCGACTCCATCCGGAAACTCACCGTGTATGATTATCTTTATCGTTTCGGGCACCCGGAACCAGATCTTACCGGTCGCCATTATCACAGCAGTTTCCGACCTGCCGATTCCTGTCCCGAAAGCGCCGAACGCGCCGTAGGTAGTAGAATGTGAATCAGCGCCTACCATTACTGTGCCCGGCAGGCATAATCCATTTTCGATTATTACCTGATGACAGATTCCCTGCTCGATATCGAAAAAATGTTTTATACCATGCTTCTTCACAAAGTTACGTGTGATCTTATGATTCATGGCAAACTTCTCGTTTGCCGGCGGCGTGCAATGGTCGAGCACTATCACATGCCTGTCAGGATCGTCTAATTTATCAACGCCTAACTGTTCGAACGTCACGCTGATAGCCGCCGTATTGTCATGCGACATGGCAATATCCGGTTTAACTTCAACTATCTCGCCCGGAACAACCGTCCTTCCGGAGTATTTTGATAGAATTTTTTCAGCAAATGTTTGTCCCATTATATTCCTTCTTTCTTCTTTTCCTCAGCCATGAACGGCCGGGTTAATTTTTGTGGTTGAGCCACTCACCCTCCTATTATTTCGAAATCAGTAAAATCAGCATGATGGAAAATAATCGCCTCCGCTGTCCGTTGAAATCCCTCACCCTCTTTGGAATGTACAGCGATTATATGCATCACCTCATCCGGCAGGTCATGCCGGAATGAAAGTCCGACACCGCTAAACGGGTGCCTCAGATACTTTCCATGCTCACTCTTAACAAATTTTCCGTCTTCGTCATCATATTCATAAATTTTACCCACGTCCGCGAGCAGCGCTCCGGCAACGAGATGATCATGATTCAGGTTCACCCTGTCGCCGTACATCTCGTTCAGCTCTTTCTCCATCGCGATGCACATCCTGCAAACGGTGCGGACATGTTCTATGAAACTTATTTTCACGTCAGCAACGAGAAGCGTAAACGGCATTCGTTTCAGCGTTTCTATCTTCCACTCTTTCTTATTGAGCGCTTCGACCCAAACTGCTATTACTTTTTCCCGAAGCTCGTCATCATTGATCTCTCCGAGCTCAGGCAGTGTTGCAATTATTGCGTCCTTCATATTCTAAATTACTCCCGTTTATTCCTCTAAATGTCTCTCTGCCGGTCCGTCATATTCATGCTCTGCGGAGATAATAGTTCTCATCGGACGCTGCCGTTCCTGTTCTTCTGCTACGTGAGCAACCAACCCCGGTACACGTGCCATGATGAAAAATGCGTTCGCGAGATTTTTCCAGAAATCAAGTTCGCACAGCACGGCGGCGATCGCTCCGTCAACGTTGACCGGTAGTTTTTTCCCTGCCGATTTATCGAGAGCGCTTTCAATCGCTTTTATGAGTTCAATATAGATGCCTGAGTGTTCCGCTTCTTCCGCTAATTCAAACAGGCGCGGTGTGCGTGGGTCATTCGTGTGTACACGATGCCCGAAACCTGACATCCGCTTCTTCTTTTCTTTATACGAACTTACAAGTGATTCAGCCGCTTCGTCTGTCGATCTGCCGCTGTCAACCAACCCCTTCGCTTCCTGAAGGATAGCCATGCAAGCTTCTATCGCTCCCCCGTGAAACTTGGATATCGCAAGTATGCCCGCTGCCACCGCCGAGTTGAGTGACGCGCCGGTAGAGGCGACAGTCATCGCCGTTAAAACAGACGGCGGTGTTACTCCATGATCTATCGAGGAAACAAGCATCGCATCGATGAGCTTCCCGACTTTAGGCGTCGGCAACTCCCCTCTAAGAGCGAGATAGACCACGTCCGCAAATGATCTGTTCCCCATCAATTCGTCAAGCGGATATCCCCTGAGTTTTATCTTATTCGGCTCGATCTCAGTTATAGCCGTTTTCCAAGTTTTATCTGCCATTTTATGACCTCAAGTTCAATTTAAAGATTTCATCAATTTCAAAGTTGCATCTGGAATATCGCCGAACTCATCCACAACCGTTACTCCTACTTCCCTGAGCCGTTTCACCTTGCCTGCGTGCGTTCCCGTATTCCCTTCCACGATAGCGCCTGCGTGACTGAACCGTGTTCCTGAAGTCGCCGCTTTCCCGCCGATATACGCTATGAGCGGTTTGGTGAACTTCCCACTCTCTATC
>SORU01000008.1 GCA_004402915.1 Fidelibacterota bacterium MT.SAG.2 | reverse complement strand
CCAAAGAAAGAGGAGAGTAGATTCCATCCTGTATCCATGATGCTTCATCACGCCTGAAAACTCCACGCTTGAGAGCTACAATTAATTTCCCTTCGGTCAATCCTATCGCATTAACAAATTCCTTTTCCCCTGTATTTAATTTGAGATGTACCCAATTAGCCGGATCTTTTAAATTATCCCCCAATATAGAAGCTGATAACAAGCCCCCATCAGTTCCCAAATAAATCGAATCTTGAATAACTGAAATGGCTCCGACTTCAGAAAACGAAATTCCCTCCGGAAAATTCAGAAACGAATCTCTAAACTGATATCTTCCGCTGATACCATCAAATGTAACCAATAAAACTCCAATTTGATCCAGTGCAATAAATCCGGCATAGATCGAATCACCCACAACAGCAATAGAAGTAATTTTTGTTAAATTTTCATCGATGGAGTATATTGAACCATCGGTAGAAGAATAAAAATCGATATTACCTGTGGGAGAATTCATTCCGAGAATCACTATTCCCGTTTCATCGACAGCCATACTCGATATATCCAATGAAGATAAACCGTCTAATACCGTTATCGTCTTCGTTCCGGTTGGAGAGTATATAACGAGTCCGCCGCTTGTACCGGCGAAAACTTCATCTCCGAACGAATTCATGGCGCGAACTATCAATTTGCTTGTTTCTACGCGCCATTCATCCACTCTATAGTTAATCTGAGCTGTAGATTCAGAAAATCTCATAAAGAGAGAAATTAATACAATGGGGAAAAATTTAGTCAATTGGAATCGTTTAGCTGACCTTTTTAAAGAGATTATGCATTTCTATAGCTGCTAACGCCGAGTCCCAACCTTTGTTCCCTAATTTCGTTCCCGCCCTCTCGATCGCCTGCTCAATAGTATTGGTAGTTAAAATTCCGAATATCACAGGAATTTTGGAACTGTAAGCGAGCTCCGAAATCCCCTTTGAAGCTTCTTGCGCTACGAAATCGAAATGCGAAGTTGCCCCTTTTATCACTGCTCCTATACATATAATGCCGTCATATTTCCCTGTTTCAACTAATTTTCGGGCAAGAGTTGGTATTTCACGAGCTCCCGGCACCCAGTAGATATCCTGCATATCTTCTGATGCTTCGTGCCGCTTAAGACAATTCATTGCCCCTTCCAACAGCTGTTTTGTGATCATCTCGTTAAATCTTCCCGCCACAATTGCAAATTTCAATCCTCTTGCAATCAGATCCCCTTCTATAACATTTGCCATCTCTCTTATCTCCTAACCCTTTAAAATCATATGCCCGAGTTTGTCTCTTTTCGTTTCGAGGTACTTTTTATTATTCTCCTGCGGCTTGATTTCAATAGCGACGCGTTCACTGATCTCTATGCCGTACGCATCTAATCCCACGACTTTTTTAGGGTTGTTCGTCATCAACCGCATCTTCTTAACGCCAAGATCGACTAAGATTTGGGCGCCGATTCCATAATCACGCAAATCCGGTTTGAATCCCAAAATCTCATTCGCCTCGACAGTGTCTTTTCCCATGTCTTGGTAATGGTATGCAAGAATTTTATTTTTTAATCCAATTCCCCTGCCCTCTTGTCTCATATACAGAATTATCCCTGTTCCCTCTTTCTCTATCCTTTCCATCGCAGCATTCAATTGATCGCCGCAATCACACCTCAGAGAACCGAGAGCATCTCCTGTAAGGCACTCTGAATGAACCCTTACAAGAATTGGATTATCAGGCGAAATTTCTCCTTTAACAAGCGCAACGTGTGTCTCTCCGCTCAATATGTTTTCATATAGGTGTAGAATAAAATCCCCGTTCTTTGCCGGTAATTTTACTTTCTCCACTAATTTAACCAACTTTTCGTTACGGCGACGATATTCAATTATATCGCGAACGCTGATTATTCTTAAATTAAACTTCTTAGATAGCTCCATCAGTTTGGGTAGCTTTGCCATACTGCCGTCTTCGTCTATGATCTCGCATAGTACTCCCGATTGGTTCAAACCCGCCAATTTTGCCAGGTCAATCGACGCTTCCGTGTGCCCTGCTCTACGCAATACCCCGCCTTCAGCAGCCAATATCGGAAAAATATGACCCGGTCTCGCTAAATCAGAAGGTTTTGAATCAGGATCGATCAGTACCTGCACAGTCTTCGCCCTGTCTCGGGAAGAAATACCGGTAGTTGTATCTTCTATAGCATCCACCGAAATTGTAAATCGTGTTTGATGCAACGCGGTATTGTCCCGAACCATAAGTTCAATATCAAGAAGATTAGCCCTTTTCTCGGACAATGAAACGCAAATTAAGCCTCTACCTTCTTTCGACATAAAATTTATCGAATCGGCTGTACAGTGTTCAGCCGCCATTATCAGGTCGCCCTCATTCTCTCTGTCCTCATCATCTACAACGATTATGATCTCGCCGTTTTTATATGCTTCAATTGCGTCTGTTATATTATTGAATTCTTCCAATGGCTACCTTTTATTTGAAGTTATCTAATACCCCATATCCTGGAGTTTCTCTAATGTGAGGGAACTTGGTTCTGTGTATCCTTTCATCATATTTTTCACATATTTTGCGAGAACATCGACCTCCACATTCACCGAGTCACCTGACACCCTCTCCCCCATTGTAGTGATCTCTAATGTATGAGGGATCAATGCGACACTAACCTCTGTATCCTTCACCGATGCAACGGTAAGGCTTATCCCGTCGAGCGTAATTGAACCCTTTTCGACAACAAATTCTCTGAGTTTTTTCGGAATATCGATGATCAAAAGAGAACCGTTAACCCCATGATCATGAGATATTACCGTTGCAACTCCATCAACATGCCCCTGAACGATATGTCCGCCAAGCCGATCAGAAAGCATCAAAGCACGTTCAAGGTTTACTTTATCATTTACTGTATATCGCCCTATATTTGAACGTTTTAGAGTTTCAGAAACTACATCAACCTCAAAATAATCAGTACCGACGCCAACGACAGTCAGGCATATGCCGCTTACGGAAATACTCTCTTTCACCTTAATATCTTCAGCTACTTTTTTACAGCTTATCCTGATTTTTCTTCCGTCTCCACTCTTCCGGATATCAGATATGATGCCGACCTCTTCCACTAAGCCCGTAAACATGGTTAATCCCCTCTCACGGGGACGCCTTGAATCATAAAATCTTCCCCCACTAATTCAATTGATTGCTCTTTTAACTGTAAGCGCTTTGAAACTTTAAAGCCATCCGACTTAAAAGTATCCAACCCGTTGCCCATCAGACTGGGATTTACGAAAAATATATATCTATCCACACTGTCCGAGCTTAAAAATGAAGAGAATATCTTTGAACCTCCTTCGACCAACAGCGAAGATATTCCGAGCGATCCTAATTTCCGTAACATCCAACTGATATCCAAGCCGTCAGAATTCTCATAAGTTATAACTTTGACACCCTTTTCACTGAGAATGTCGATTTTCTCCCGGCTATTCTTCGCTGATGTAAACAGTATCGTTGGCGCATCGGTCTTCACCTGATACACCTTTGAGTTCAGATCGGCAGCAAGATCCTCATCAATAATAACTCTTACGGGATTTTTCCCTTCAACATGCCGAACGTCCAAAGTAGGGTTATCTTTTATTACCGTTCCCGCTCCTACGAGCAGAGCGTCATGAGTTGCCCGAAGGGAATGAACCGTCCTGCGGGAAGATTCCCCTGTAATCCATTTTGAATCTCCATTCATATCGGCAATTCTGCCGTCAAGCGTTTGGGCGGCTTTCAGCGTCACCCAAGGAACAGATGTAGATGCGTATTTAGCATATTTTTCGTTTAATCTTCCGGCTTTCTCCTCCAATAATCCTACATCTACTTTAATTCCCTTATCTTCCAATATCTTTATTCCTGCGCCGTTTATTTGAGGATTAGGGTCTTTCATCGCTATCACCACTCTTCTAATTCGGGAAGAGAGAATTGCATCAGTGCAAGGAGGAGTTTTACCATGAATCGAACATGGTTCGAGAGTCACATAGAGAGTGGCTCCCTCTAAATTATCGCCTAAACCCTTTAAAGCGTTGACTTCAGCATGCTCCATTCCATACTTTTCATGAAATCCTTCACCGATAATTTTATTGTTCAAGGTAATAACGGCTCCAACCATCGGATTAGGAGAAGTCCAAAGCTTCCCCCTCTCCGCCAAAGAAAGAGCATAAGTCATAAATTCAGTATCTTTATCTGTCATAACAAAAAACCCGGCATAATTGCCGGGACGTTCCGAATCATACTGATTCGCAATTTCAACTTCCTCCTATCCGGACTCTGACCGTCGGCGTAAGAGTTTCACTTACTCAGTCCCCCCAAAATTTTGGAGGGAGTCGCGGGCTTTTCCTTTTCGGAAATCACCGCCGGTGAGGAATTCCGCCTCGCCCCGGAAGTAATATAAAAATATACCTGAGAGTTAGTATTGTCAACCTTATTCGTTATAAAGTAATTGCTTGATCTAATTGCAAATTTAAAATTGACCAATATTCATAAAATATAGCTCGTTGTAACATCATTTTTTTATTATATTTCACTCGATACGTAAACTTAATTAATAATGAATTCCATATGGTAGAACCCGATAGGCAAATTTCCATTCTGATCATCGATGACGAACAATCTGAAAGAACATCGCTTAAGAGGGTACTATCTCCAAAATACGATGTAAGTGAAGCGCCAGACGGCGATCAGGGTCTCGAGCTTGCTATAAAAATTGAACCTGATATTATAATCACGGACATGATGATGCCGGGTATGAACGGATTGGAACTTCTTAAACACCTAAATAAACTCGATTTTAATCCGGTCACAATATTTATTACCGCATTTGGAAATGAGAAAATTGCCGTCGATGCAATGAAATCAGGCGCTTTTGACTATATTTCTAAACCTTTTGATATTGATGAACTTCGGATGGTAGTTCGCAACGCTTCTGATAAAGTAATGCTTTTATCTGAAAATAAGACTCTCCGCCGGCAAATTCAGAAAATGAGCGCTAAGAACAAACTTATCGGTGAAAGCGAAGCGATTAGGAAGATACTCGAATTAACAAAAAAAACCGGAGAGGTTGACATAAGTGTCCTTATTACCGGAGAAAGCGGCACGGGCAAGGAATTGATCGCTCAATCCATTCACCAACAGAGCGCTCGTTCAGCTAATAGATTCGTTACCTTTAATTGCGCCGCTCTTCCTACCGAACTGATAGAAAGCGAGCTCTTCGGTCATGAAAAAGGCGCCTTCACAGGCGCTGTAGAATCAAGAATGGGTAAATTTGAAGCCGCAGATAAAGGGACCTTATTTCTTGATGAAATCGGGGACATGGCGACAGAAACACAAGCAAAAATACTTCGTGTACTGCAAGAAGGCATGTTTGAAAGGCTCGGTTCCACTACTACCAAGAAGGCAGATGTCCGCATCGTAAGCGCAACAAATAAGGATCTTGAATCGGGGATAAAAGAAGGCTGGTTTAGAAGCGATTTGTATTACCGTATAAATGTTGTACAGATCAATCTCCCTCCTTTGTATGAAAGACGTGATGATATTCCGCTTCTTATTGAGTATTTCTTAGGAAGATTCAATAAAAAGCACTCAAAAAATATTGAAAGTCTGACTCCGGATGCAATGTCGATGCTGATAAATTCAGATTGGCCCGGAAATGTCCGTGAATTGATGAACGCAATCGAAAAAGCAGTTGCTCTTTCCGATTCGAATACATTGACGCTGTCTGAGTTTGAATCTAAAAAGCCTTCTAAAACTTACTCGAATTTCTCCTCAGATGATCTGTTGTCATTCAGAGAGCAAAAGAAATCAGTGGTTGATGGTTTTGAAAAAGAGTTTTTTATCTCCGCCTTGTTGCAACAAAATGGTAATATCAGTCGAGCGGCAGAACAAATCGGCTTGAGACGTCAGTATTTGCAGGATAAACTAAAAAAACTTGGGATCAATGCTCAGGAATTTAAAGAATAACAGTATTTTCGGTGCATGTTTTATCGTTCGGTTTATGCCCTTTAACGAAGGCATATTTTATTACAATTCGCAAATCGTTTATAATAATCATTCCTATTTAAACCTTTATTCACAAGAGTTTACGGGCATATTTTCACTCTTTTCAATTTATTGGCACACCTATTGCCATTACAATAGTGAAGGCATCCTTGGACGATGACTTTAAAATACTCAACAAAAAGCGAGGGCGATGAAATGAATAACAAATCACAAACAGCGGCTCCAATGGTTGTCCTGATTCTAATAGGATTTCTCATTACGGGCGCCGGAGATCTATATGCTCAACCAAAAAATATAATTTGTCCGCAATGTGGAGAAGAAAACGTTGCCGGAGCAAAATTTTGTTGGAATGACGGATTTAATCTCTCAAAAATCCAAAAACAACAGGCTGCGATCAGACCGGTTGAAAAACCTGCAGCAGTTAAAACCTTCATTCCTCAAACTGAAAGTCAACCGAAGTCGGTAGGTCAACCGGAGCTGTCATTTGAAAATGTGAGCAGCGCTGAGATGGAGCTGTTTTTGATAAAATTGACAGAAAGGCTAGAGGCTGCCAATGTGAGAAAAGTAAGAAATCCGAATTATATCGGTGATCTGACACAGGCAGAATTCAGAAGATTGTTGGAAAATACTTTACAAAATCAAAATATCGTGAGAACGAAGGTTATCACTAAAAAAGAGAGCGGGTTTGGGAGCTTCTTAAAAGCCGTTGGGGCAACCACACTCATAATATTCGGCATCGGAATTTTAGCGGCAGGATAAGTTAAATATTAACTCACAGAAGGAGTTATCAAAATGAAAATAATTAAAAATATCAATACCACTCTACTTACGTTCGTATTATTGAGTTCACTGTTTATCGTTGACGCTTACGCTCAAGAGATAAAGCATCCGGAAACGGTCGTATGCCCGACTGACGGCTATGTAAACAAATGGTCGAGCAAGTTCTGCATTCGCGACGGTACTTCGCTGACCGCCGCTAAAAATCAAATTCTTGAGAAGCTTCTGGCATCGGTGAAACCGAAAGAAATCAGAAAATCTAAACCGGCTGTTCTTGAAGTAGGAATGTCCCGGATCTTTCACTTGAGGGACGAAAACGTAATAATCGGAACAATTGTAGCAATGGAAGGGGATTCTATTGCGATCATAGAAACTGCCGAAGGAAAATTACGCGTCCCCTCGATCGAAATATTGGAAGAGATGGCGGACCTTGTGAAACAAGATGGAACTCATTTTCTCGGTCCTATTCTCTCTGAGGATGATTTTTCTATCTCGATCAAGACTCCCTACGGAGTAGCGGTGGTCCTTAAGGAAGATATTCGTTCTATGGATAGATACTATGGAGATAAGAAAATATCATGGACAGAGGAAAAAAGGAGATTTCTGTCCGGGGAAGATGTTATTGACATATTCTTGGATCCTACGGCATTTCCTTTGCAGCCAAATGTAGTATATATCAGCGGATTTTCGGTCGGCTATGGGTTCACCGAGAGCTTTATGCTTAGGACAGAATTCGGAAGAGATATCGTCGGTGACTTGAACCTCCATCCCATGTTCAGATTGTACCACCGCTCGACGGGAAAATCGAAAACAGCTCTTTCATTGGGATTTAGAATATTCACCCGACATGATGATCGCGTCGAATCACAACGGTATAGCCATTGGATAGTGAATGATGCTACCGGACAACGCTTAGATGAAGCGGGCGCGGTAGATTTGGATTCCGTCTTTGTAAACATCGATGATAGAACGTTCTTTGCCTCGACTTATTTAGTATTGAGCAAGAAACAGTCCCTTAAATCCGGTCGCGGTAAATGGGGTTGGCATATGGGATTCGAAACAAATACTTACCTGATAAGCAGACCTGATCCTATAGAAGGATACGATTGGGACTCTGCCTTCAAATTACCCTATAGAATTTGGGGTGGAATGGACTACGATCTTACCAAAAGATTGAAGTTCCTGATCGAAGTTTATGCTGATAACGGCCATAAATATGTTGCTTTAGGAGAATCGATCAGATCTTACTGGGATTTTGGAGGTACTCCGTTCACAGTCGATTCTCAGATCGGGGATTACAGACCGGTTGACCTTGATTTCGGATTTACGTATGCGGTCAATGATGCTCTCAGGCTTGGCGCGCATTTCCAGACTCCATATTTGACGCTTTACTGGAAATTCTTCCAATTTTAAAGAGGATGGCGATCATGAAACAGATAAACTACTTAATATTGCTGCTTACGTTCAGCTTGCTTTATGATGCCCAAGCAATATCAGGACAGGAAACTTCTGAATACAATCAGCAGGTAAAATTGATCAAAGTTAAGCGTATGTCCAGAAATTGGACCAACAGACAAATGGAAGTGCATGGATTCGACGGACTAATATCGACCGGTAAATTCCTCGGTGTTAAAAACGAGTATTTTAAATTGGAGTCATCCGGTAAAGAATTAAAGATCCCCGTTAGGAATATTGAGTCAATAGTTCTTAAACGGAAATCCACTGATCTCTTCCTTGTCGGAATAATGAGTGTAGGAGCGGGAGCATTATTTACAGGAGTTGCCTCACTTGGTCTTGAGTCAGAAGGTTCAAATTTATTAGGATTCGCGGCTGTCGGCTCTGCAATCGGATTCACGTTCGGTTGGAAAAGTTTTTATGTGGATAGTATGATTCCGATTCGCTGATCAAATAGGACGTTTCGCCCAGGGTAAGGCAGCCTTATCAAAAGCGTTGCCATGCTCGCAAAGAGAGAATACCGGGCTCTCCGTGTGTTCTCTCTTGCTTATTTTTACAAAGCGCGTTAAGAAAACGGTATAGGAATAAATGTGAGAATAAAAATAGCTATGGAGATATATCCAAGCCATTTTTGAAACACATTTAACGGAGCATCTTCATCCACAACCGGCGGATGCTTCAATTTAATGAAGACAAGGATCAAGATCGCCCATAAAATCCAATTTATAGAATAATATCCGAGAGGAATCATCGGAAGAAACGCCCATTTAGCAATGCTATCATGCTTTTTGCCAAACAATGCGTAGGCTATATGTCCACCGTCAAGTTGTCCGATAGGGATTAAGTTCAGTGAGGTAACGAGCAGTCCAATCCATCCGGCAAAGGCTATAGAACTTAGATATATGTCATATCCGTCAGCAATATTCGGATGAATCAGAGAGGTGAGAATCATCATGATGATCGAATCCCCAAGATGTATACCCGCGCCTCCCACAGATTCAAGAACTTCACTTGTGGATAATCCATAATATAGCGCCGGGACTGCTACAAGAAAACCGGCAATAGGACCTGCCGCACCGATCTCGAGAAGACTTTTTCTATCTATTATCGGAGATTTCATCTTTATGAATGCGCCGAATGTTCCTATAAATGTCGGCGCGGGAATAAAATAGGGCAGGGTTGCGGTGACGTTATTTCGTTTTGAGGCAAAGTAATGACCAAATTCATGAAATAACAGTATCGAAAGTAGTGTAATAGAGAACGGCAAACCGGATATTATTCCTTCGAGTGAAAACGGATCAGTTACTCCTTCCATCATAGCGCCAGCCAACGTGGTTGTGATGATAGTTGCGACAAAGAGCAGAATATTAATTAGGGGGATACCGGCTATTTCGTCACTCTGAAGTTTGATCCTTATTTCAGCGTCGCTTCCCCGCAGTGTAATCGATCCTTTAACGCCGTGACTTGTTAACGCTCTTGAAATATCCTCAAGGGTTGCGTTGCCGAAGATTTCCCCGCTTATCGTGATATTGGATCCTAAAGTGGTTATACTTTTTATCAACAGGTGATCCGTCAATAAATTCGCTATTTTTGTACCGTATTCTTCTTTCTCTTGTTCATTCAATCTATATTAACCGTCCATTTTCATATTGATTTGAGTTCTCTGAATTAATATTCTTGTTTCTTACAAAATGAATCAAACTGTCTTTGCCTGTCAGTCAGACAGACTGGTAAGTCTGGCGGACAATGACAGATTTATACTCTCATCTCTCCTCAGCTCTGATTTAATAGCCAATTAAAATTCTACTTTCGGAACAATATCCGCACCTGTCGCCGCCTCAAATGGGGTAGCTGCGTCAAACCCGAAAAGTCCAGCGTATAGCCTATTCGGAAATGAGCGGATCATCGTGTTGTAGGATAACACAACATTGTTATATCTTCTTCTTTCGACGGCTATCCTGTTCTCAGTACCCGCTAATTCATCCTGCAAGCGTATAAATCCTTGATCCGCTTTAAGATTTGGGTAATTCTCCACTACAACCAAGAGACGCGAGAGAGCGCTGCTGAGCATGTTATTTGCTTCTATTGCCTCCGATGGCGCTCCGGCTCCTCCTACCCTTGCTCTCGCATTCGTTACCGCGGTAAGAACTTCCTCCTCGTGAGACGCATAACCTTTGACCGTCGCGATCAAATTCGGTATAAGATCGAATCTTCTCTGGAATACGTTCTCAACCTGTGCCCAGGCGTTTATAACTTGCTCATCACCTGCCACCATGCTGTTGAACGTGCCCTTGATCGAAGAATAAACCGTTATAAGTAAAAGTAATACGACACCTAAAATTATCCATTTTTTCATTACGTTCTCCAACTGTTTACTATGATTTTTCGCATTGTCTTATTTAACATTACATTTTATCCACATTTCTAAATATTGAGCGAATTGCAGTCATATACTCTTCCATCAACTCTATCAATTCAGAAGTCGTTCTTTTACCGACAGCTAATTTGACATTCTGCAGATCCATGAACAAACCTTTGCGCAGTTTGAATGTATTCTCAACCGCTGTGTACAACTTGGATAACTTTTTACCTTTGATCTCTATTTTCTTAAGATGTAGCGTACCGTTGAATATAGCTGAAATTGTCGGGAGCGATTGAGATATCAGATCAATAAGCTCGTTTCGATTCCCTTTAGTGTTCATGAATCCTTGACGGAGACTCAGTAATTTCGCCTTCAATTCATGTTCAACCTGTACCCGCAGATCATTATCGTTTATGATTATATTTTCGAGGAGGTCTTTGCCGAACACCAGATCATTTGCCTCTTTCATATTATAAAATTCAAGCGGGAATGTATCAAGCGAGGAACTCAGATAAGACTCAGTTAAGATCAGCGGGGTTGAAATTCCCCGTTTTTCCCACTTATCTAAATACTCCCAGACTCCTGACAAGAATTTTAATCCTTCAGATTTTATTACGACCAGAAAGTTAATATCTGACTTTCCCTGTATGTATTCGCCCCTTGCGCCGCTTCCATAAAGATAGATCGACAGCAGATTGGAGCCAAATATTGACTCTATGCCGGATGAAAATTCTTCATAAACTTCTTCTGGTTTTACAGGTTTCTTGAACATAATTATATTACTCCATAAATCATTTAATAACCTCCTCCGGCGCCGCCTCCACCGCCCATGCCTCCCCCAAAACCGCCAAATCCTCCTCCCCCAAAACCGCCGCCAAATCCGCCTGAATGATATCCTCTTCCTCCGCCGCCGAGCATACTCATCAATAAGATGCTGCCTAACAAGCCACCTCTTCCTCGACCTCTACCCTTTCGACCACGACCTAAGAAACTGGAAATGACAAAAAACAGAATCATTATCTGGAATATGCTGACCCCTCCCCCGCTTTTACGTCCTCTCTGATGTCTATTTTGAGTCAGCGCGGAATAATTTCCGGTCAATTTTACGTTTGCATCGGATGCGATTATCGAAGCTATTGCTGCTAAACCGAGTGATAGACCGGTGTCATAATCGTTTTGCTTCAGCGATGGAATTAGATATTTATCTCTGATCTCGCCTGCCAAACCGTCAGGAATTATCCCTTCGAGACCATAGCCGACTTCGATTCGTATCTTTCGCTCCTCTACTGCATTTAACAGCAGTATACCGTTATCTTTCCCCATCTCCCCTATTCGCCACTTTTCGAAAAGTCTGACGGCATAATCAGTGTAATCCATGCCATTTAAACTTTTAACGGTCACGACAACCACCTCAGCGCCTGTCTTCTGCTTCAATTCCCGTGAAAGATTTTCCATTGCGCTTTTTACTTTTGGTGACAGCACATTTGCAAAATCATTTATAAACCCCGTAGGATTGGGAAAATTGTCCTGAGAATAAAGGCTATGAGGAATCAGCGTCGATAAAAGTAAAAATATGTAAAATATTTTTCTTTTCGGTTTCCTTGATAAATTAAATCGATTCATCACTTGCTGACTACCATTATTGCTGTATGACCGGGTTCAGTAACTTTGCCGATGATGGCTGCTTCAGGGGAATCCTCCGACTTTAGCTCTTTCATAAGGTCATCAGCTCTCTCTTCAGGAATCGAGATAATTAGACCACCGGATGTCTGAGGGTCGACCAGTAACCATTGGTATGCCTCACTTACAGTTGAATCAAATGAAACAGATTTTTCGAGAGACCTCATCGTATCTTTTGACATTGCGGGTTTGTATCCCTGTTCTGAAGTCTCGACCGCCTTCTCGAAATACGGAACAGATAGCGCGTTGATCTCCAGGGATAGATCATTTGGAGAAACCATCTCGTTCAGATGACCGAGCAGTCCGAAACCTGTAAGATCGGTGCAGGCATTTGCGTCATATTTTAGCATCAGCTCCGATGCCTTCTTATTCAGTACGACATTTCGTTGAACTGCGCGATCTAACCATTTTGATTCGAGTGCGCCTTTCTTGACACCGTTAAATAGCACACCTGTACCTACAGGTTTACTGAGTATCAAGACATCACCGCGCTTTATGGAAGAATTTCTGATAACTTTATCCGGATGCAATATACCTGAAACTGATAATCCATATTTCAATTCATCGTCTTTAATCGTATGCCCGCCTACCGTAACGGCGCCTGATTCTAATACTTTTGAAGCTCCTCCGTTTAATATTTCGCTGAAAATTTCGTTTGGGATCCCCTTTCCCGGGAAATTACACAAATTTATCGCTGTAATAGGCTTTGCTCCCATTGCATAAATATCACTCAAAGCGTTAGCAGCAGCTAGCTGCCCGAATAAATAGGGATCATCCGTCATAGGCGTGATGTAATCCGCCGTTTGAACGAGAGCTGTTTCATCCGTGATGCGATAGACAGCTGCGTCCTCGTTGCCGTCAAACCCGATTATCAAATTCTCGCTTGAGCCGGTTTGCAAGTCTTTGAGAAGCTCCTTTAAGTCCGCCGGACTTAACTTGCAAGCTCAGCCGCCTGACGAAGAAAACTTGGTAATTCGTATTTTTTCGTTAATGGTATCTGTCCTTATTTAGTGTTCAGTTATTACAGAAGTTAGCTCTCAGAACCATTGATTGTCAAGGCGAAACAGTTACGTTTTATGTAATTTAATGAAATAACTATATAAAGTTCAGCAGATAATCAAATTCAAGAATTAGAAAATAAATATTGTCTCAAACATAGCGATGAAACTGCTATCGGTTACAATTTCACTTTTTAATTCAATTTAAGCTTTTATATCTTCTTTCCGAATTATCGGGTTAAGCGGTTGGACGATAAATTATTTAACTTCTCAATAACAATATAGAACTCTTAATAAAACTGTATTCGTTTAATTAAAATAGATTTTCAATTCTATCAAAGCATTTCTGCCAGCCGTCAGTGTGTAACTCACGTTGAGCTTCATCCATGAATAACTCGTGAATCAGGATCAGCTCGGTACCGCCGTCAGACTCCTTAAACTCTATGGTTAATAGAGTTTCCTGATCTGAATGACTCCATTACCAGGTAGATTTAATGAGTTTGTTCGGTATTATCTCTTTAAATATCCCATGAGCATAAAATGCATCGCCTTCCGGCGGTTGCATATGAAATTTGAAACCGCCTCCCACTTTTAGATCCACCTCATTCGGCATTGGTTCGGTAAATCCATCCGGTAACCACCATTTTGATATGATAACCGGATTTGTCCATGCATCCCAAACCTTCTCTACAGTCGCTTCAAATTTTCGACTCATGTTTAAAACTACATTTTCCTGCTCTTTGACGTCATTCATACTCTACTCCTTCTCTTTCTCGTTATTTAGATAATATGTTAAAGAATCAAACTGCCCTTCCCAGAAGACTCTGTATTTGTTCAGCCAATCGATGGCGTTTTTCATTGGTTCTGCCACAAGATTTAAAGTATGCACTCCGCCGTTTACTTCTCTGTGGATCAAACCTGCTTTTTCAAGAACCTTTAAATGCTTTGACACGGCGGGCAAAGACATTTTAAAAGGCTTAGCTATTTGAAGAACCGAATGTTTTCCTCTGGCTAATCGCTCGACTATAGCCCTGCGAGTTGGATCAGACAAAGCCGATAGAGTACTGTTAATTGAGTTTGCATTATATTTAGCCATTATGGTTTAATATAAATTGGCATGCTGCGTTTGTTAAGGATTTTTTACAGCAGCCCTGTTGTTATTCTGTAACCATCCATTATTTATCTCAAAAAATTCTTAACTTTCCACTATATATTCTAAACTCTTATTTTCATATTCATCATATTGTATAGCTACCGTAGTTTATCCACATAATAATCAAACAGATAAATTGAATGTTGATAACTTGTTCATAATTGAATAAAAAATCGAAATTATTATCAGAATACTCATAATATATTACTGCGTATATGCCTTGAGAGCAATCTTTATTGGTAATTCATTAAATCTATACTTTAACCACCTTGCTGTTGATAACTCAGGCGGCACATTATATTGACTTCTTTATTTTTCAATGTAAATTCTGCTCTAACCATGCAAATAAAGCCAATTACTGCGCTTGTATTATTAATTACAGTAATACCAATGTCTGCGTTGTATACTTGAGCATGTTGACTTGGATTTTCAGCTATAAAAGATCTATTAAGACCATGAATTTGGGTTCTATTCTTCTTATTTTTATAACCATAATGGTGCCTAACGTAAAAATGGGTTATTCGCAAAGGGGTTCTTACGAAATGATAGAAGGCGTCAAAATGTATAAAATCCTCCCCGCTGATGGAATTCCCGCTTTAGACGATCCAATATTTAAGACAGTTCCTGAAGCCGAAAAGTTTATGAATGATGACGAGCTCGTCCTTGGATTAGTCATCAACGGCGATGCAAGGGCTTATTCCACCTGGCATTTGGACAGGCATGAGATAGTAAACGATTATGTCGGCGGAGTTCATGTTTCGGTAACCTGGTGACCTCTTTGTTTCACCGGCATCGTGTATGTCCGGGAATTTGATGGAAAAATAAACAGTTTCGGCGTATCCGGAAATCTCTGGAGGGACGCGCTTGTGATGTACGACAGGGAAACGGGGAGCTACTGGAGCCACGTAACGGGGAAAGCCATTAAGGGAAAGTATAAAGGCACCCAACTAAAATCATTACCCGTTCAACATCTAAAGTGGAGTGAATGGAAAAAAATCCACCCGGACTCGAAAGTTCTCTTAAAAAGCAGGTTCACAACCAGATCGAGTTATGATAGATATAACCGATCAAGAGAAAGGCTCGGTATAGTTGGAACGGTGAATTTCGACAGGAGACTCGATGGTAAAGATAAAGTCCTGGGTCTCATCGTTGACGATATTCCTCTTGTATTCCCTCACAAATATTTCGTCGGGATAAACTCAGTAAATTATTCAATCGCCGGAATAAATCTGCTTGTCGTATTCTCTAAAGACGCTGATGCGGCAACCGCCTTTAGCAGGCAAATCGGAGAACAGCTTTATACCTTCGAGACAGCCGAATCCCCGGAAGGGCATTACGTCAGAGATATTGAGACGGGTACACTCTGGAATGGCTTGAGCGGCGAAGCGTTAGAAGGAAAGTTAAAAGGTCAGAAACTTGAACCATTGGTAGGAACCCAGGCATTTTGGTTCGGGTGGAGAGGGTTTTATCCGAGAACAGCTATCTGGAACCCATCGGAATAACTCAAGGAAGTTTGTTTAAAGCGGATTTTATTCGTCGCACCGACAGCTCTTTTCCGAGTAATTCCATTATTTCAAAGAGGCTCGGACTTACTGAAAAGCCGGTGAGAGCTAACCTAACCGGGTGAATCAGTTCAGCGGCTTTGATTCCAAGCGTTTCAGCGGTTGACCGTAAGACTTCCTCTATCTTTTCTTCTCTGAATGAATTTAATTCTTCTAATTTTTTAACAAGTTGTCGGACATTTGAATTAACGCTGTTGTCATTCCAGTGTTTATTTCTTCCCTTCTCGTCGTAGCTGTCTGGGTCTTCGAAGAAATATTTTCCGAAATTTATCAACTCTTCTCTGGTCTTTGCGCGCGCTTTAACCAGTTCCAAAACTTTTTTCAAATAGACGTCATCAATTTCTGTATCCAGAGTTATTCCCCAATCGGTTGAAACAATCGGCAGAAGCTCTTCTGCGCTTTTCGAGGAGAGATGCTGCCCGTTCAACCATATCAATTTTTTATAGTCGAAGATCGCGCTTCTCTTGGATACATCCTTGATCTTAAAGCGTCTTATCAATTCATCAATAGCCATAAATTCCGTGTCATCTTTGGGCGACCACCCGAGTAGAGCGAGATGATTCAGAAGCGCCTCCGGGAAAATCCCTTCAATTTGAAATTCAGCCACAGAAACAGCGCCATGTCGTTTCGAGAGTCTCTTGCCATCTTGCCCCATAATCAATGGAAGATGAGCGTAAAGAGGCGGTTTGACAGCTAAAGCCTTGAATATGAGCAGCTGCTTGGGAGTATTTGAAAGGTGATCGTCACCTCGTATTACATGAGATATTTTCATATCATTATCGT
Organism: Fidelibacterota bacterium MT.SAG.2; assembly: GCA_004402915.1. Classification (GTDB taxonomy): domain Bacteria; phylum Fidelibacterota; class SORT01; order SORT01; family SORT01; genus SORT01. The sequence goes on along the minus strand of SORU01000008.1, from coordinate 40,534 downwards.
CAGCCACAACGGCTAACTGATAAGTGGGTGTTCCGTTTCTTCGCACGATTATGAAGTCGTCTATCTCATTGTTGTTGAACTGCACATCGCCATACACAAGATCGTGCACAACTGTTTCCCCTACGTTTGGAACAGCGAATCTAACAGCGGACTTATCCCCATTCTTCAAACGAATTTCAACCTCGGCTTTTTCAAGATTACGGCATTTTTTGTCGTATTTATACTGTTTTTTGTTCTGCTGCGCTGTTTTCCGTTTTTCGTCCAACTCATCCGGTTCACAAAAGCAGTGATACGCATTGTTAGTTGAAATTAGCTCTGTTGCTGTATTCAGATAAATTTCCATTCGCTCGGACTGGCGAAGCGGTTCTTCGTCCCAATTTAAGCCCAACCATTGGAGGCTTTGATTTATTTCTGTCACAAAACTCTCTTCGGATCGCTCTCTGTCGGTATCTTCAATGCGAAGTAGAAATTTACCGTCATGATTTTTGGCAAAGAGATAGTTAAAAAGAGCTGTTCTTGCTCCGCCGACGTGCAGATGTCCGGTAGGGCTTGGCGCAAACCGCACCCTTACTTGTTCAAGGATTTCGGTCAACTAAGCGATTCTTCCTCTTCAGGAGCTTTGGGCGCTTTTGGTAACAGTTTAGTCTTCTTTATCTGCGAAAGTTCATTCAGATCGACTTCGATTCCCCCTACAATGCCTGACATCTTATTATAAATCAGTGTTACAATTGCTGACAAAATCATGTACCCGAATGATAATCCTATCGAGACTACAAAGATGAAAATAATAAGCAGCGGCATTTTTGAATCTTCCGGCGAAGATTCTTCATAAATTGTATCTGAATCATCCCACACTGAATTCATCGCACTCAGACCGAACATAATAAGCACCGAACCGGTTAAGCCGAGAAGCAGATGGATTATCAGAGCAATAATAAATACTGTCCTCGCGACTGTCCAGACATCGAAAGATTTCAGTTCATAGATCAAGACATATCCAAATTATGAAGCTATTCAAACTCCGATGATTCCTCTTCACTCTGATCGCTTCCGCTCTCCTCATCTGCTAATTTAATATTCGTCGGCATCTCGGATTCCTCTTCAGATCGTATCCGTAATTGGAGATCCGTAGGAGAATCTGAGTTCGCCAAAGCCGTTTCTACGTCTATCCTTCCCGCTTTATACAACTGATATAATGATTCATCAAATGAGATCATTCCTTGACCCGCGGAACGTTCAATGGCATTCTTGAGGGTTTGAAATTCGCCTTTAAGTATAAGATCGGATACACGTGAAGTCAGCGTCATGAACTCCACTGCCACAAACCGTTCATTTCTTCTTTTTGATTTTATCAGCCTTTGCGCAAGAACAGCATTGAGATTTTGTGATAGTTGAAGCCTCAGCATATCATGCATGTCATGCGGGAAAAACCCCAAGATCCTGTCCAAAGTCTGAGGTGCGTTATTCGCGTGCAGTGTTCCGAGGACAAGATGACCCGTTTCCGCAAATGAAATCGCTGCCTCCATTGATTCCCTGTCACGAATTTCACCGATTAGTAAAACGTCCGGCGCTTGCCTCAGAGCGCCTCTGAGAGCGGTGCGGTACGATTCACTGTCCGACCCGATCTCTCGTTGCGTTATAATGCTTTTTTTGTGCTCATGTACAAATTCTACAGGGTCCTCGATAGTAATAATATGCCCATCTTTGTTACTGTTTCTGTGGTTTATCATTGCCGCTAATGTGGTTGATTTTCCGGAACCCGTTCCTCCTACGATAAGAACAAGACCTAAATTCATCATTGCGACATCAGCAAGTTGTGGAGGTAATTCAAGACTTTCTAATGTGGGAATCTCGGTGGAAATCCGCCTTGCCACCATTCCCGGTGTTCCCTTCTGGACAAAAAAATTCAATCTGAACCTTCCGACTCCCTCCACGAACAAGCTAGAGTCAAAGTCCTTTTTTTCTTTGAATGTTTTATATGCATCGCCCGTAATGAGATGAGAGATCATTTCCTCTATCTCGTCTGCCTTCACAATCCGGTCCGCAACTGTATGTATAGAACCTTTAATTTTAAAATATACAGGAGAGTCCGCAGTGATGAACATGTCGGAAGCCTCCTTCTGCGCCATTAGGTTGAATAGCGGAGTCAGATCCATGATTCTATCTTCCGCGCTATGAAGTCTGTTTTATTCAATAGTTGCCAGTCCCGCGAGTTTGGCGACTGATTTAGCGTCACGAGAATGTTTATATGCGTCTTCAGGCTCTATCAATCCCTCTTTGATTAGATTAGCCAGCGATTGGTCCATTGTAGCCATTCCAATTTTCATGCTTGTTTGAATGATCGAATCGAGCTGGAATATCTTATCTTCACGAATCATATTTGAAGCTGCGGGTGTGCAAAGCAGAATCTCAAATGCGCCGACTCTCCCCCCTCCTCTTTTAGGCAGCAATATTTGAGCAACCACCCCCCTCAGCGACTCAGCCAACATAGTTCTGACCTGGCTCTGTTCTTCCGCCGGATATTGGTCGATTATTCTGTTCACCGTCTTGGCTGCGGAATTTGTGTGTAGAGTCCCGAAAACCAAATGCCCCGTCTCGGCGGCTGTTATCGCCAATGAAGTCGTTTCAAGGTCTCTTAACTCTCCCACAAGGATCACGTCAGGATCTTCCCTGAGTGATGACCTTAAGGCATTGGAGAAGGACAATGTATTAGTGTGAAGTTCTCTCTGGTTGATCAGAGACTTTTTCGGCTTGTGGATGAATTCTATCGGGTCCTCTATGGTAATTATGTGATACTCGTAGTTGCTGTTAATATAATCTATCATCGTGGCAAGCGTTGTGGATTTTCCCGAACCGGTAGGTCCCGTCACCAAGACCAATCCTTTGTCCATCGATGCAAATTCTTTTAAAATCTCCGGTAAGCCAAGCTGGTCAAAACTCAGAATATCTGAATTTATCACTCTTAATACGGCGCCCTTACCTAATCTTCCGTAAAAGACATTTATCCTGAATCTGCCGATACCCTTCAACTCTCTTGAGAAATCCAACTCCAGAGTTTCTTCGAGAATCCTCCGCTGGTCTTCGGTCATTACGTCATAAATCAACCTGTCGACTTCTTCTTTCTCAAGAGGCGGGGAATCAACTTTTTTCATTCTACCGTCAAGTCTTAACATCGGTGGAACGCCAACCGACAAATGAAGGTCAGATCCCCCCGAATCAACGGCAAATTTAAGTAGTTCGAATATTTCCACTTATCGTCTCACTACGCTATGTCGAATATCAAAAATCACTAATCACTTTGAAATCAGATCAGGGAAATACTGAATTCGAGGAGTGATGAATATCAGTAATTCGTTTTTATTCTTTTGCACAGACTTGTGGATGAACAATCTCCCCAAGATAGGTATAGAGCTTAAATAGGGAACTTTTTTATAGTTGATGAATTCGTCTTCTTTTATCAAACCGCCGATTGCCGCGGTATTGCCTGCTTTTACCATTATCTTGGTATCGGCTCTCCGCTCAGAAGTTATTGGCCTGTCATTGTCAGGACCGGTAAATCCCGTTATCGCTGACACTGATGTGGTAATCGAAAGAAGAACATAATCGTTTTCCGTTACATGAGGGATTATCTTTAAAGATATTCCAATATTCTTATCCTCAAAAGTCAATGTTTGGATAAGAGACCCTCCGGCAAGACCACCCGTATTCTGTGCTTGAGGAACAGCAATCGGGACCACCGTGTTGACCTCCGTGAATGCCTCTTGATTGTCTAAAGTCGAGAGCGTAGGATTATTAAGAAGCTTTGAATTCCCACTTGTGCGCAGCATCTCCATAACCACTGAAAACTCCTGGAATGTCAGGGTTGCAAGATTCAACCCACCCCACGTGCCGAACAACGGGAAACCACGAGATTGTCCTGCTGCACTGGCTGAACCGGTGGCAGTCCCGAGTGATGACGATGGACCACCGGTGGCCGATGCCTTAGTAGTCCAATTTATTCCGATGTCTTCATTTTCAGATATAGATGTTTCAACAAATTGAACTTCTATGGTTATCTGTGGAATCGGGACATCTAATTGTGCGATCACACTGCTCACTTTGGGAATGTTTTGCGGAACATCGGTTACGATAATGACATTCGCGGCGCCGGTTTTCTCGGAATCGCCTCCCTTTACAGCCATTCCAAAAGTAGTGATCTCCCCTTTTGAACTAATAACACCCGCCAGCGCATCTTTGACTTTATCTGCGTCAACATAGTTGAGTTTGTATACTTTGGTCAGCTTGTCACCTCGAATCTCCATGTCGGAAGGCTTTACCATAATGATGTTACCTTCCTGAAACCATTCATAGCCATTCATTTTAACTATAGCATCTAAGGCTCTTTTGACCTTCACATTCTTCAGTGATACAGTGATTTCTCCTGTAACTTCCGGACTTGTTATAATATTCAATTTATGTTTTTTTGCCAATAGCCGTAATACGTCTTGAATATCAGCATTCTTTAATTCCATACTTACAGCTGTAGTATGGCTTTGCAATATCAAATTAGCATTAGCTTTGTTTCCAGTCACCGCTATCAAGAATAACAGTAAAAATGGAATCGTATTCCAATAAATAAATCTATTTTTATTCATTTTCTTCTATGCCTCCTAATTCAAGCCTCAGTTTTGTATTCCCCGATTTTAAAATCGCATATTCCTCGCCGATCTCAACTAACTTGTACCCCTTAACTTCACTATTTAATTCAAAGATCTCTCCACCTATTATAGCCCATTCGTCCACTATACCGGATAAGATCAAACTGCTGTCCTGCGCATCGATCTCCACAAATTCTCCGTCGGAAGTTTTGGAAAGTAACGCTAAAAACTGCAGATTGTAGAATGGATCATTGAGTAATTCACCTATATAACTCACTGACAAATTTCCTTCACCCGGAGATAACAAAACTGCCTGCTGTACTTGTTCTGTTTTATCCTGGAGTGGTAATATGGAAACGGGGGAATTTTTAATTACAGGGATGTTGGCTATACCTCCTTCACCGTCACCGCTTAAAAGATCATAAAAATAATATGAAGCGGATAATCCGAGCAGCACCAATAATATTTTTTGTCTTGTTGCCAATTTCCTATGCCTTTTAAGTTTTACTTAATTCTGATTCATTCATAATCAGATAAAGATACATCACTACTTGAAACGATAGTACAGGCAGTTCATCAACTTTTCGCCTGATACGAAGATCTTCGACAGAATATGAAATTCTTTCCTCCTTCAACGCATCCATAAACTTTGCGAAATTCAAATATTCTCCCCTTAATTTCAGCTCCAAGGGGAGCTTCACCAATCCTTTTACCGACTCTTTGTTGTACTGCTGTTCATCATTAAATGAATTTAACGATAATTTTGGCGCAAGTGTTTGTACTTGTAAATCGTGCTTGAGCGCCTGCACACGTATTTTCATTAAAATGGAGTCCACGGTGAGTGTTGAACCCATTTTATACTTCAATAACATGACCGCATCCCTTGCATCCTCGAGGTTATCAATCAGCTCACTTATGCCACCCTTCATTTCTTCTACCTTAACCATCTGATTTTCAATGAATTCGATCCTCGCATCAATGGGTTCGAGTTCAGCCGATATAGGAAAATGAATGAAGAAGTACCAACCGGCTATGATTGCCAGCAATGCTCCGATCAAGCCTATCAACTTTCGTTGTACATTATTCATCTACCAATACCCTATTTTATAAAAAGCAGTTTATTACAAAAAACATCGCCCGTGATCCTCCACTCCCTGCAAGATTAGATTCGATAATTTCTACATTCGCGTAGAGGTTGGTGCCTAAAAGCGAGTCGTGGAAGTCCTTAATTATCTGGCGAGAGAAGAAATCGTCGGCAAAGATAGCGCCGGTTAATTGTACGAAGGGCACACCCTTGTTTTGATCCGCTTGGTTTACGGTTGTTCTTATATCCACATGCGATAACATCATCTCCGGAGGGGAGAGGGCGCTGAGTACTCTAAGCTGAGATCTCAGCCATTCAGCCTTCTTTTCTTCTTTATCCATTATCTGCACTAATCCCCGTAATGCCCCTATCTCCCTACTCGAGGTTAAAAATTGCTGCTGGATTGGAGAGAGTGACGCTAAATCAGTCTCCCTTGAAAGGGCTCTCTGTTTCTTCGCATCCAACTCCCATTTTACCGAAAAAGTGAATGAAGAGAGCGCTATCGAGAGAATAATTGTCGATATCGCGAATAACCGTTTTGCCACGCCGAAAGAAATATCATCTTTCGCTGCCGCGGGCGCAATATTCGGACCTTCAAAAAAATTGCGAGCCATACCTGCTGCCACAGACAATGACGAAGCGATCTTGTTCAACATTATCGGCGGGACAGAATCTTCATCAATCTCTATTCCCAATAAAGGATTTATTCTTTCGATCCGCTTATTGGTGGTTCTTTTTAGCAGCAGACCCATGTTATACAAATCTGCGCCATGCCCGGAAATGTATAAAATATCCGGCTCATCAATTTCAGGAAATTTCTTTTTGAAATAATTCAATGAGCGAAGTACTTCTTCAACTATCCTATCCACAGAACCGCTCATTTGTTGAGAAATACTATTTATCTCTTTATCTTCATCGATGTAGGAGTCTATCAGCTCGAGAGGTATTCCATATTTATCAATAAGTTTCTTCGCCATTATTTCGCTTACATTGGCGGTCTTTCCGCGAAACGTGATGCTTCCCTGCAATCCCTCGACCAATTCCTCCACACCAACCGGTACCTCTCGTATAAATTGAATCATGCCTGCACTTACGAATATTATCGACGTCTTATCCCAGCCGATATCTATGATGACAAAAGTAGATTCACCGTCCTCCATCCCATTCTGTTTGAGAATATCCAAGAGAGCAAACGGCGCTGCCGTAACCTTACTTATTTTAATTCCTGATTTCTCAAACAGCGCAAGACTTCCATCCAAATATTTATTCTCCGCCGCAAAGAGAGTAATCGGAGATGCTTCTGATTTATCATTTTCATTCTCATGGACGATGTAATCAAATTGAGAACTTTCTAATGGGAATGGGAGATTTTTCTTCGCTTGCCACTGAATAGCTTGTATGATCTCTTTCTTATTTAATTTCGGAAGCACTATTTGCTTGATGGCTGTGTGCGGACCCGAAACCGATAGAACGACACTGTTATTTTTGAATTTTTTCTCCGCCATTATTTCACGGATGACATTCGCTACGTCCTTACTGCTCTTTACACCGGATTCCCCGATTATTTCACAGGCTACACAGTGAGTAAGAACTCTCCCTTTCATCCGGTTGGAAATCCGAATAATCTTAATAAAATTGCCACTGATATCTATGCCTATGACATTCTGTTCACCCTTCAGCCATCTTTTGAAATAAGAGACAGCTCTGTTAAGAAAAGCCTCCTTTTTCACCGTTGAACGGTTCATAAATTGAGTCTGTATCTTTGTTTCTTCTAATTCGGAGGATGTTGTTTGAACCGGTTTTTCTTCTGTCGAACTCTCCTCGACCGGAACTTTTTCTTCAAGCTCATTCGCAGCATCTTCCAAATCATCAAACGGGTCAGCGAGAACCGTGACGGCTTTGCTGCCTAACATCTCCTCTTCGATCAGCGCTTCGGATTCTTCGACAAAGGAAGCTGCCTCACGCCCGACAGGCGACTGCAACTTGTCCCGCTTCCGCAGCGTTTCTAATAATTTGATGCTGGGATTATCTAAATGTGGATCGTTAGACATGCCACGGACTCTCTCTTCTAATAACTGAAACCACCGTCTGTTCCTTTACTTGTTTATCTCCGTTCCGCAATATTTCAACCAGCACATTATGACAAAACTGAATAATTTTTCTCGGATATCCCTGAGTATATTGATGAATCTTAGATACTGCCTCTTTTGTAAATAAGGGCTCTTTTCCTCTATAACCGGCTTTTTTCAGCCGATACTGAATCATACCAACCGTATCTTCCTCGTTTATCGGATTTATCACGTAACCCAAGCTGATCCTGTCAAGAAAGTTCGGCTGCCGTTTAATCTTATTCATGAATTCCATCTGAGCAAGAATGACTAACTGCAGCAGTTTAAATTCGTTTGTTTCGTAATTAAGAAGCGTTCGTAACGCCTCAATGTGCAGCGGAGTCAGTTTTTGTCCTTCATCGACGACCAACACGACAACCTTGTTCTCTTCAACAGCTTTCTTAAAAAGAAAATTTTCTACAAGCATTTTGTATTCGAAAGTTGATCTCGCCGTATCCTTAATATTAAAAACGGAGGCGAGATTCTTAACGAATTCAAACTCCGATTCAAATGCAGGATCCAAAATCAGATGAAAGTCATACTGACTTGAAAAAGTATCGAACAGTTTTATTATCATCCTGCTCAGAGTCGTTTTTCCCGTACCTACATCTCCGAGAATAACACTCAATCCCCGTCTCATTCTAATATTTATTTCCAATCGCTGGATACATTCTTTATGTTCCCGGGTATAAAAGAAAAAATCAGGGTCGGGTGAAGTTGAAAATGGCTCTTTTCTTAGTCCGAGTTCTTCATAATATTCCATCTTCAATCCTTCTTTTTATATAGCGTATCGGCATATGCTTAGCCCTCTGTTCCTTGATTTTATTTAATAATTCTATTGTCTCGTCATCAAAATATCGGTATCTATTGTGCATACTTCTTCCCTTTGCTTCGATCAACCCGATTCTCAAATAATAGTTTAGCGTATCGATCGAGAACCCAGTTAACCGTGCGAGATCGCCGATCAAGTATATTTGATCCATAATATTTTTTTTGCTCATTTACTATCACTCAATGGTTAGTGAGTATACTCAATGGTTCAGGAGTTGAATATAGAGGTTCACACCACGTTTGTCAAGTAAATTTTCAATATCAGAGGGGGAATACTTTATTTATTGAGATAATATAAGGGTTAAAAGCGTGTGGTGGCGCTGCTTTTTAATGTATATACTTACTCTTCCCGATAGCCGAGTATCGGAATTAAAGAGACCGAACTTTACTACATCCAGCTGTAAATCATGTAACTCCCCGCTGCGATAAAGAAAAATCCGGTAGTTTTCCGATAAACCAGCGTAATTTCATCAGTGGCTATTACCTTCCCTCCCACTTCATTCAACTTTTCCATTAATCGGGGGTTGAAGATAAGAATGGCGGAAATCAGTAAAACAAATACGGCAAGCAGAAGCGAGGTTATCCCCAATATTTCATTGGTCTGCATCAACGTGCGTGAAATGTAGTACAAAAGGAATGATGCTATCAGCATCAGTATGCCGACAAGGTACCGATGCTTGAACAATTGTTGATCGACTGGGATAATAGTGTTTGCAGCGCTCGTAAGTTTCAAAAGTTGAGCGGGAAGTATAATGAACATAATTCCAAAAATAATAAGTATACCGCCGAGAATCGGGAAGGCTATCAAATTTTTCTCCTCCTAATAAATCAATAATAAAAAAGCATTATAAGCTATCAGCTAAGCTGTAAACTTAATTCACTCATAGACTAAAGTCAAAAGAATATTGTTTACCGTCGCTTGAATATAGGATGACCGTAAACGCAGTTCCCGTCATATCCTGAAAAACATCTGATTTGTCCTGAAAATCACTCATTATAAAAGTTCTTGTCTGATTATTAGGTAAAATAAAATCTGTCATACCGTCCCCTTTTGAATCAATTTGGTCTGCACTGCCTGCCATTTTCGGAAATTTCGTTTCTGAAAATACGGTCACAGCGTTAACGTTCAATTTGTTGTATTTCGGGCCGGTGATCGAGCTATAGTTGCCGGGATAATCAGCTCTATAATCTGTGATAGTGATATTTTGTCCCAGAAGATTACGTAATTGAAATTGTACTTGCTCATTCGAAGAACCCAACAGTGTAGCGCTTCCGGTAACATATACCAGATTTGAGATGCTTGTCACTCGTGGCACAGCTACCGCACCCTCTGCCGCAAGTATGCTCTTAATATTTGTTTCTATGCCACCCGCAGGCTTAAATGAAAGAGCTCTTGTGCCTCGCGGCACGCCGCTGAACGAATAATTCCCTTGTAATCCCGTCGTAACAGAGTCTTTTTGGAGGGAAGCGGTTCCATTAGGTTTCCGTAGATAGACCTTGCCGGATACCATCGGATTTCCATCAATCGTATAGGCGCTTCCATAAACGGTACTGACTACTTCACGTTTAAGTATTTCAAGATCAATATCCGCATCATAGCCTGTTCCCCCTATTGCCCCGTCAGCGCCTCTGCTCGTGATTTTTCCGTATACGCTGTCGCCGGAGGCATTTACGGTTTTACTATTAGTATATATATATGCGTTCCTCCAACTATCTTCGATCGCTGCGTCTGATTCTCCCTCGAACGATTTTGATAAATAGGGTCCTCCCCATCCATAGGTAATAAAGTAGGTTGTGTTGTTTGTCAGGGGGGGTTGAGACCCTTGTGTTATTAGATCTGTCAGTGTTGACGGCATGATACCCATATCACCGTAGTATCCGAAATCCGCTCTCCTCCCATTGATGATAAGAGAAGGGTCGCCGGCTATCGCTCTCTTTATTGTCTCCATCTCTAACAGAGTTGAATCCGCTTTTTGCGCCTCAAGTGTGCGAAGAACTATGTTGATGCCAACTGATGTCAAAATCCCTAAAAGAGCCATCACAACGATCAACTCCATAAGCGTAAAGCCTTTATTATGGAGTAAACGAAATATCATATGTAGCTCCGGAGCTGAGATATAAGGTGACTGTAAAGGGTGTACCGCTCATATTAACGTCGGTACCAGAACCATCTTGAAATGTTCTCATTTGAAATGTTATAGTCGAAGAATTCACGAAATTGTAAGATATAAATGTCGCTATTGCGCTAAGTTGATCACCGTTACCCGCTTTCGGAGTTGTACTTGACCAATGAGCGCTGCCTCCTATATTAAAAAGATCGTAAAATGTAAGCCCTGAATAAACCGCTTTCCAATCTATCAGAGTTACGTCTTTCCCAAGATCGTTTGTAAGATTCACATTTACATAATTGTTCGAGGGTCCGCTTACCGAAGAGCCTGCGAGCAATATCGAACCGATATTATTTATATCCGGCAGAGTTTTCGCTGCTGCATCGATCCTTATTTGCCTTGGGGGCGCCTCCGCACCGCCCTTTGGAGTAAAGGACAGACTTCTGGGTCCGAATGGAATATCGAAAAACGAGAAAATACCTTTGCCGTTAGTTATCTTCGTTTTTATTAATATGTCACCGCTTCCATTCGGATAATATAATTTTACGGTCGCTTTCTTGAGTTTTTTTCCTGCTGAATCAAAGGCTTTTCCCGTAATACTTCCTCTCCATTCTCTCTTGAATATTTCGAGCGTTATATCGGCATCTATACCTGTTCCGCTAACTGCTTTATCCGCTCCTCGAGAGATCAGCTTCGCCGAAATAGTATCTCCGCTGTTTGGCAATTCGGTAGTATCCCACTCATATAAATTGTCAAACTCATCTGTGAGAGGATTGGATGTATAATTTGTGAATGTTTCCTGCAGGTATGGACCCGCCCAACCCGTCGATAAATGCAGTGTGGAATTATAGATTACAGCGGATTGCAAACCTAGACTCATCAGTTCGGTAAGCGATTCTGGGAGTCTGCCCATCTCTCCGACATAACCGAAATCATTTCGAATGCCATTCGTCCTAAGGAGTGAATTTCCTATAATCGCTCTTTTAAGCATTTGCATTTCTACAATAGTGTTCTCAAACTTTTCTCTGAGTTGTACATTCTGGTTCGCCCTCATTCCTGTACCCATAATGATCGCAATTATCGCTATCATGATGATCACTTCCATGAACGTCATACCTTCAGAGGAGTTAAAATTTCTGCGCTGATGTTTTTTGATATTACTATTACTCCTTAACAATTATTATCTCAAGGTGTAAATACAAAATCGTAAAACTGCCCCGTGCTTAAGAATAAACGGACTGTAAAAGTAACTCCTGTCATATCGGTATTTCCCCCATTCTGAAAATCTCTCATGGTGAAAGCATAGGTAGTATTATTGTCCAGAGTTGAAATTACCCAAGTCCCGCCCGTCACAGATGCCAATTGAGACCCGTTTCCAGCCCTCGTTCCACTTGCGGTCCATATCGGAGTTGCATCCAATTGAAGTTCGTCATAAGTAGGTGTAGCCGAAGGATGAGTATAAGTTGCTCTAAAATCGACTAAACTTACGGATGTACCGAGCTCATTCCTTATGTTAAAATCTACTATTTGATTACCGGCACCTGTTGCAGTAGCTGTACCCGTCAGATAGAAGGAACCTACACCGAATATATTTGGTTGCACATTGACTGTTGAGCTTATCACAGCACGATGAGCATGTGTCTCTATGCCCCCCAACGGGGCAATTCTAACCGAGTTCAATCCAAAAGGGATTCGCGGAAAATAATAGAACCCATCACTCGAGGTCACGACTGAACTGTTGGCAAGTCCACCACTTCCGTCAACGTAATAAATGGTGACGGTCGCATTATCCATTCCAAAATCATTCACATCATATATATTTCCATATACCGATCCAAAGAGATCGCTTTTGAAGAGCTCAATATTAATATCAGAACCGGTTCCTCCACCCCCCGAAACTCCATCATCACCGTAACTCGTAATAGTGGCATATACCGAATCCCCATCGGCGCTCAGAGTCTTGGCAGTTGAATAAACGTATGCGTTTCCAAATCCGTCTGTTAAATTTCCGTTTGCATCTTGCGTGAACGTCGTCCGAAGATATGGTCCGTTCCAACCGTAAACCATATCAAGAGTAGCATTGACTTGCATCGCAGCCTGCCCCCCCTTTGTGATCAATTGCGTGAGAGAAGATGGAAGAGAACCCATATCGCCGAAGTATCCGAAACTTGCGCGGACATCATTCTGGATCGCCTGCGGGTCTCCAACGATTGCTATTTTTAGCTCTTCCATTTCGTGTATAGTCGATTCAAACTTCATATTCAGTATGACATTATCAAATGCCTTCAGACCAAGGGACGCCAATATCCCGATAATAGATAAAACAATTATCAACTCCATCATAGTAAAGCCGCAACATCCGATAGAATTTTCGTCGGTGAATTTTTCCATTATTTCACACTTATTGAGCAACAAACGGTCCTATTTCATATTCTGCACCGGAGAGCATATAGAGCGTTACGGTAAATACAGAGCCACTTACATCAATTTTCTTTCCTGTGGAAAGGTTTATAAAGCCGTCAAAACGGATCTCTTTAGTTAGCCCGTCAGCCCAGAAAGTATTGGTAAATGCGTTAACAGTGCTAAGCTGGACACCGCTGCCGACTGTGCCCCCCCCTCCCTCAGTCCAGACAGTTGATCCCCCAATCTTTGCTTCATCAAATTCCGGACCTGTAGTAAAGGCATCGTAGGGTGTATACACCAATTTCATATCAATAAGGTTATGATTTCCACCAGTATTATTAATTACATCAAAGAATACCAATCCCTTTCTTGGTGTTGCATCTCCTACAAGCGCAAAAATCGGGGCGCCACCCACCGTAAACGGTCCCACTACAAATGCATCACCGGCAGAAGTGTAAAATGTCGTAGTGAATTCAGAACCAATTACGCTCACACTTGCACCCGTATTATCCTGAAAAATGTTCAACTGAATGGTCTTTGTAGCATTATCATTCAAAGCCCAACTTGTATACGTATTCAAATCTGACAGTTGGTCTCCGCTTCCTGCTAATGTCGCAGCTGCCGTCCAGACAGTTGCAGCACCTGCATTTTTCTGTTCATACCTTGGTCCTGTAGTTCCATCAAACGGAGTATAAACAGCCTTAAAATCAACAATAGTGACATCTTCACCGATTTTACCCTGTATATCGAAACTAAAATTACTGTCTCCGGGACCTGAGGCAATTGCTATACCGACTTGTATGATGGATCCTATGTCGCTGATGGTCCTCGCTGTAACCAAGCTTCTACCTAAAGTAGCCCTGTATCCCTCCGATTCATCTCCCGAAGAAAGTTGAACAGTTATAGCCCTTACTCCCTGACTAACATTCTGTATCGTATAACTGCCAAAAGCGTCCGTAAATGCCGATTTTGAAGTCAGAGCTCCAAAGCCATCGGGTTCGTAAACTCGTACGGTAGCTGCCAGTACAGGATTACCGGACAATTCAATAACACTTCCCGTCACATTCGCTTGCACCTGATCCTTCTTTATTTCAATGAAGATGTCCGAGTCATATCCCGTTCCCCCCACCGCGCCGTCAGCCCCAAGACTGGATATTTTCGCGACCACAGTGTCTCCGGGCGAAAGCACGTACTCGACAGTCGCATAGATATATGCATTTCCCCAGCCATCGGTTTTAAAATCGCTGCTTCCGGAGCTGAATGGTGATTCTATATATGGCCCCTTCCATCCATAAGCCACCAGCTTTGACGTGTCAAGTTTGCTTGCGCTCAGCGAGCCTCTCGAAACTAAATCGTCCAACGTAGACGGTAGCCCGCCGATATCCCCTATAAATCCGAAGCTCGTCCGTTCACCGTTACTTCTGGCATTTGCGTCTCCTATAATTGCTTTCGAAAGTTCTTGGAGTTCGGAGAGAGATTCTTCATAATTAGCGCGGTCGTCGGATTTTCCCATATTCTTTATAGCAACGGATGTGACTATCCCCATGATCGCGACAACAATTAAAATTTCCGCGAATGTAAATCCCTTAGAAGACAACTGCATTTGAGAGTCCCCGATTAAACATGTTACCCTTTATTCACCGATACTTAATCACTATATCGTCGCCTGTGCCCAAATCATCGATCTTATTCGGTCCAAAACTTCGGATAGTACTGTCGGCTACATTTAGGACATAATTAACCAGCCATGCATCTCTAAGTATCTCTCCGGTACCATTATCTACTAAATAAGGCCCGTTCCACCCTGTTCGTGAAAAATAATCATAAGCCGGCAGTCCGGGATTCGTGATCAAATCATTCAAACTTGAGGGTACGGCCCCGACATCGCCTATATATCCCCTGTCAACATATCTTCCTCCGGCAGTTCTGTCGGGAGTACCCGATATTGCAGCCCGAATTTGTAACATTTCATTTTTACTTGCCTGTATCTTCGAGTTTGTGATAAAATCATTTATACGCGGGACTGAAACAGCTGCTAATGCCGCCATTACGACAATTACCATAACTAATTCTATCATGGTAAAGCCCGCGTTGGGTGAATTCTTGAATAAAACTTGAATTGTTCGCATTTTTACAAATAACCTCATTTTCTATTCATTCACCATATTATAACCTATAAGTGCTTTCAAGTTGGTATTCCGGATCACGTAATTTAAATCCTTGTGTCAAGCCCAGCTCAGGCACAGCGGGTAATTGGTGATATATATAGGGTTTTCTGTTCGGATTCAAAGGAATTTTGCCATTTCTGAACAGATTTGCGACCGATCTGCCGTTGAACAAAAGAGGTAATATTGACCATTCTATCGTCATCAGACTATCCTGCGGGCTGGGCGGAAATTCTGCTCTCCCAATAAAAGTGGTGTTATAGTAGTGTGTAAAAAATGCCTGCTGGATATTAATTATAGTTGTTTCAGACTTCCTGATCTTACTTTCAAATATCAATTCCGTGAATTTCGGGACCCCGATCGAAATAATTGTCCCGAGAATTGCTACGGTGACTATCATTTCAGCAAATGTAAATCCATCTTTGTTTTTAACACTGTTTATATTCATTCTTATTCATTGAAATACGGGATCTTCCGATATCTCCTCATATTTTTATTCGGTTCTTGAATCCGAATCGTAATTGCAATCAACACCATTTATGTTCTTTAATTAATACTACTAAAGATATTACATCACAAATAAAACAATCAATTAAATTGCCGACCTTGTTCCAATGCTATAAACATCATTTGTGCTTCTCGTATAAGTCCAGCTGATTGTACTGTCGCTTCTGCTATGTGTGATCGTTCCACTAATCTGTCTCTCAGTCTCTATTTGAGCTTTGAAGCTCAGATTAAAAAACTTCGGTACAGCCATAGCTGCAAGTATCCCTAATATGGAGATGACTGTTACCAATTCCATCAGTGTGAAGCCCCTGTTCGAGTTATTTTTCATTTTCATCCACTTTTGCTGCTATTATAATGTTTAAACTTATAAGGGGCAGCACTAACCACCCCTCACAGTTTTTCGTACATTTGTATAAATTATCCGCTTAGGATTCTGAACTCGCTATCTACTAAGGAATTAATGTGCGCGATCCGATAGTATAAAGAGCACCACCCGCACTTGAGTAAGTCCATTTAGCCGTACTGTCGCTGTTGAAGACGTGTTCGTTTGATGCATCATACCCCCACCCTTCAGGTACAGGATTCAAAATATCCGTCAACACCGTAGAAGTTGATGATATCGGATATACTTTACTGCCAGTTGTTACTATCTGGTTAGCCGCATATGTCTCCAAACCCGCTCTTATAGTTCCGATGATCATATTTTCAGTTTCAATCTTAGCTTGCGTTTGCAGGTCAAAGAATTTCGGCACCGTCATAGCAGCCAAAACACCTAAGATCGCTATAACGGTAACCAATTCGATTAGCGTAAATCCTTTACTATTTCTGTTCATTTTTCTGTCCTCCTGATTGATCTGTTTTATTTTATTCTTCAAAATATTATGGTGAAAATTCCATAATTAGGTTTATAGGGTCATTCGGGTCATGTATCGTAAATTTCGGACCGGTGTAATCTATATTAACAGATCCCGGCACAGGAATGTACTTGACCTCACCGTCTCGAATCAGCGTAAACACATATGGCATATCATTATAAGGCGAAACGGGAATCGGCTCCATCTGACGAATCAATCGCGTGGTAATAATATCGGTACTGTCGTTAGCCAATATTATCGGCGAGTTAATCGGAGCTGAAAATTTTGCTTCATTCATTCCTTGACGAGTCAATCTATTTTGAAAATCCGTGGACATCGTCTGACCGATTATACTGATATTTACAAGAGTGGTTCGCACCTTAGCCTCTTCCTGCTGTTCAGCGAATTTTGGTACTGCAACTGCAGCAAGCGTCCCCATTATTGCAGTTGTAACTACCAATTCCATCAGTGTAAATCCTTTATTGTTTTTAATTAAATTGCCAGTAAGTCCCATTTCACATTACTCTACTACAATTAGCGTGCCATTATAGTACAAACAAATTACTTAGTTCTTATTAATATATATTAATATTAAACTTAGGAGTGAATTAAATTATTAGATTGTTGATTGCCATCACATGACAGAGTGTATAAATGTTTTACATGTGTTTATATATTTATTACTTTATAGTGTATAATTATTATACATAAGGATTCTCTTATTCCAATCATATTGAGGCTCATAAGCATATAGCAAACTCTCTTCGCCCGTCGGACATTTGCAGGGCTGGCAAGTATCGCTTGCATAAAATATATAGGGCGAGCCATCTCGAAATCTATTTGAATGCCGAGCGAGATTGCCCGCCTGACATTAGTCAGGCAGGCTACGTCGTCCGTCAGCTGACGGACTCCTCGCAATGACGATTCAAAAGCGGTGGTAAGGATCCATCGCCGTTGAGGGGATCGAGAAAATTCTTACTCTCACACATCGTCAATACGAAATCCCTTCAGCGGCTGCACGCTTTCGGAATTGCATCAAGAATTATTCCTTATGAGCTCTAATTTCAAAAAAAATAAGAAACCTCTTATTTTGCAATGTAAATACCGCTTGCATAGACTTTAAAGACCTGATATATTTACCAGTCGTGCGAAACAGTAGATTTTATGGAGGTAACAAATAATATGGGCTTGATGGGACAACTTCGGGAAGGTACCCACGTGATCTTATGGATTTTATTGATAACATTCGTTGGAAGTTTAGCAATCGGCGGATTGGTGGGCGGGGCGGACATTCTCGATATTATTACCGGAAGAAGTAAATTAATTGATGCCGTTGCTCTGGTCAACGGTGAATCGATTAAATCGAAAGATTACTTTAATTATGTTAACCTGCGGTACGATCAGGTAAGAACTCAGGGTGCGGGTGAAATTACCGATGAACTGCGTGTACAGATCGGTAATGAGGTTTGGAATGAGTTAGTAACAGAAAGTCTTATAATGCAGGAAATTAATAAACGGAACATAAGAGCAACCGATGAAGAAGTTATATGGCATATGACAGAGAATCCCCCGAGCTACTTTAGGCAAGACACAATATTTCAAACAAATGGCAAATTCGATATCAGCAAATATAGACAAGCCCTATCGAACCCGGACTACAACTGGCGAATCTACGAAGATGACATAAGGGCATCTCTTCCCCGTCAGAAAATGATAAATCTGCTTGCCTCCACCATCCGTGTAAACAAAGAAGATGTTCGTGAGTATTATAAGAGAAATAAATTAAGATATAACATCAAGCATATCATAGTGAAAAATGCTCGTTTCTTGAACGATAGCACCATTAACGTTACTCAATTTGAAATGGAAGAATATTATAACGCTAATTTAGAAAATTACAAAAAAGAGCCGGAACGCTTAATGAGTTACGCTTGGTTAAGTAAGTTGCCCTCCGCGGAAGACACATCATTAGTAATGAAGGAAGCATTGAGTTTGAAAGCCCGCGCCGAGAAGGGGATCGATTTCGCCGGACTTGCCAAAGCTTATTCGGATGGCCCCTCAGCCTCTGAAGGTGGCAATTTAGGATATTTCGGCAGAGGGGTAATGGTCAAATCATTTGAGGATGCGGTATTCAGCGCTGAGGTAGGAGATATTGTAGCGCCGGTGTTAACCGAATTTGGTGTTCATGTAATTTATATTAAAAACATAAGAACTTCGGATAAAGGCGATAAAGAGGTTGAAGCAAGTCATATATTACTTGAGTTGAGGGCAGGTCCGAACACACTTTCAAATAATCGATCAATTGCAAATCTATTTGCTTTCGACGCTAAGGAGTTAGGATTTGACTCAGCGGCAGTAGAAAACGACGCATTAATTCAAAAAACGGATCCGATAAAGGAAACTGACATAAATCTTGGTAGTGTAGGAGCACTCAATGATGCTGTTTTATTTGCTTTCACAGCCAAAGTAGGTGATATTAGCGATGTTTTAGAGAACGAAAGCGGCTACTATGTATTCAGGCTCGATGAGATTCATGAAGCTTCAACTCAACCTCTTGAAACAGTTTCCCCACTGATCAGTCTTACGCTGCAGTTCAGAAAGAGAAACGAAAAAGCGCTCGCATACGCTCAAGAATTGTATGAACAGGCTCTTTCTTCAAATGAATTCCTTGATTATATCGTAGAATTGGATCCAAAATTAAAAATAAAAACCCCACCGCCATTTTATTTGGACGTAAATATATCCGGATTAGGTAAGAGTGGCGCGCTTGCCGGTGCATTATCGATATCTGAACCGGGGGATATGATAAGACCGGTATTATTAACTTCAGGGGCAGTGATCGTTCAACTTGTCGGCAAAGACAATTTTGAAGAACCTGCTTTTGAATTAGTCTATGAAGAATTACAAAGGCAACTTCTCACTACTCAGCAGAACACAATCTTTTCAGACTGGGTAGAAGATATGAGAGAGAAAGCGGAAATAATCGATTTGCGAAATAATAAAATTGATATAGAGCACACCCATCTGTAGGAGCTATTTGAGCCCGGTAATATAAATTTCTTCAGGCGAATTTTGTTCGTATGGAGATGAGTCAAAATCTCCAT
Organism: Fidelibacterota bacterium MT.SAG.2; assembly: GCA_004402915.1. Classification (GTDB taxonomy): domain Bacteria; phylum Fidelibacterota; class SORT01; order SORT01; family SORT01; genus SORT01. The sequence continues at coordinate 20,733 of SORU01000008.1, read as the reverse complement.
ATAGTTCTATTATTTTCAATCCTGCCATATCTAACAGAAGCTCTAACTCTTCCACAGAAAAATACCGCATTGAAGTCTTTTGAGTTATCTTTTTTATCTTTCCGTTCAATTCTTCAATTTCATATAAAAACTCATATTCATTCCATTTCTCTTTCCAATGGGAAGTAAGTACTCGGGAAGTTCTTGTCAGCATCCTGCCGTCCGCCATTTCAAACCGCGGCACATCGACTACCGAGCCGAAAGCGGGTGTCAATAGTCTATCCGGATTCGGATTGAACAGATCAAATATGAAATATCCATCCTGCGTGAGATGGTCTCGAACAGATTTCAGGCAATTCAGTTGATCGTCAACAGATATTAGATGTTGAAATGGCCGGAAAGGCAGTATTATCAGGCTGAATTTTTTATTCAACCTGAAGTTTGTCATGTCTCCTCTAATAACGGATAACCGATCTGAAATATCCCATTCTTCCTGTTCAAGTTTAGATTCTAATTTCTTCAGCATAGGCATTGAATAGTCCAATGCGATCACGTTTACGCCGGTATATACTATGGGTATGGACACTCGACCTGTGCCGCAGCCGAGTTCGAGGACATCCCGGTTTATCCTGTTTGCCCATTCTACATAGAAGCTAATATCGTCTCTTTGCGAATATATCGGCAAATAGTCGTAGAGTTCGGAGAAAGTCTCATCGGAATAGTCACCATATTTTTCATACATTGTTTGTTCAATTCCGATCAAAGTTCTGATAAAAGTTTAGAGTGGAGAAAATTTTTCAGAGAGAAGGAATCCAGAGGCTAATTCTCTATCCAAGCGCCCATTGCGGAATATTTGTTTACCCGATTTTCAATAAGAATATTTACGGGTAGTTTTTGTAGTTCTCGGATATTGGTTAATATAGCTTTTTTTAACGATTTACCAGCGCCTTCTTTATCACGATGCGCTCCACCGTTCGGCTCCTCGATTATTCCATCTATAATACCGAGTTCTAAAAGGTCTTCAGGCGTAGGTTTCAAAGCTTCTGCGGCTTCTGGGGCTTTCGATGAATCACGGTAGAGTATGGAAGCGCATCCTTCAGGAGAAATTACGCTATACCAGGTATTCTGCATCATCAGGATTCTGTCTCCAATTCCTATCCCAAGTGCGCCGCCGCTTGCGCCTTCACCTATTATTATCACAAGTATCGGAACTCTCAATTTGCTCATTTCGAGGAGGTTTTTAGCTATGGCTTCCGCTTGTCCTCTTTCTTCGGCGCCTAACCCCGGAAACGCGCCGGGCGTATCTATAAGTGACAGTATCGGTATATTGAATTTTTCGCCTAACTTCATGACTCGCAGCGCCTTTCGATAACCTTCGGGATTGGACATTCCGAAATTTCTCTTGATGTTATCTCGTGTGCCTCTCCCTTTTTGATGCCCTATGATCATCATGTTGAGACCGTCAATTTCTGCTAATCCCGTTACCATTGCGGCGTCATCTCCATACTGCCTATCACCATGTAATTCAATGAAATTATCACACATCATTTCAATATAATTAAGGGTATATGGTCTGTCGGGATGACGCGCAAGTTGCACTTTTTGCCACCGACTTAATTTCGAATGAATATCTATGATAAGATTATCCCGCTTTTCCTTCAGTTTACTAATTTCCGCAGATAGGTCGGTCCCCGTTACCATTGCATTTGATTCCAAGAGGGCAAGCTCTTCCTCAATATCTATTATAGGCTTTTCAAAATCATATGTCATTTGTGCCAATTGTTATCCTTAAAGGTTGAATAATGCTTTAATGATTATTTCCAGATCTAATTGCAAAGACTGATTTCGTAAATAGTATTGCTCATATTTTTCATACTCATCCTCATCTCTATTTCCCTGTGACATTATTTCAGCTAAACTCGTCAAACCAGGTTTATAATGAATATTCTTTAAATCCAAAGGATTTAGCAACAATTCACAGCCCACAATACTCATTTTACCTGTCAGGACGTGCAAAAGTAATGGATAGCGGGATAAGATACCACTTTGAATTTTATCCGTTTTTGAAAGAAGATACACCCTTCTGACCTGATTATCTTGCAATAACAGATCAACTCCTCTAATTGAACGTCCAAAGAGGAGAAAACTGATTATTGCAAATGGTAGAAGTAGAATTAGGAGTAATGATGAAATCATCAGATCTAAGGAGCGTTTGATTACTCTGTTGTATAATTTATCAATATTGAATTCTATGTCAATAAATGAAAGATCTTCAATTGATTCCACACTTGCTTTTCCGATAATAAAATCCATCTGTTTGGGAACAATTTTGAAATTCATTTTATTATGCTTAACCTTGTCTATAATGTCCAACACCTCTTCATAACTGTAAGATTCAGTTGAGAATATTATATCTGTTATTTTTCTTGCCGACACTATTTCTGCAATATCAGTTACGTTTCCCAAGTATGTAGGGCTATCGAGAACAGAATCGGGAGATTTCTTATCGATAAATCCTTCGATTGAATAACCATATTCAATTCTATCAAGCACTTTTTGCGTTATACGCTTTGCCTCTTCTGCGCTGCCCACTATAGCAGTGCGTTTTAATATCATTGTTTTTCCTAACGTACCTAAGAACGGAACCATGCCTGTTTTTCTCGCTAATCTGATTCCTATACGCCATGCCGGCAGAATTATTATATTGAGTAGAAGCAACCAAATAAGCACTTCTCTTGAATAAGCAAATTGCTTAAAGAAGAAGGTGAAAGTTGTGTTTACAAAAAATCCGAGAATTACTCCCCATGCTGCATAGGTCGCTGAAAACCGCCTTTTCTTATAGATCCCCACAAGGAAAAAAGAGAATAACCAAACAACCGTATAAATTCCGTCTATCAGAAAATATGCGCTTACCTCATTGAAGGAACCGAATCGAATCCTGACTGCCAACAATAGCGACAACTGCATTAAAAATGTATCAATTATAAGTGGTGCGAGGGCAACTCCCGTTTTCACTGCATATGAAAATAAACCCCGTGCTACAATCGCAAAATACAGAAACATGACGGCAAAAACTGATCTTGATTTACTGAAATGTTTTCTGACAAATTGTATCTGAGCTTTATAAAACATTCCGATTGCATCATATCCCGCTGCTCTGCTACTCTCTCCCTTGTAATGAATTATTTTTGTAGAAGGAACATAATAAATTTTATACCCTGCTTTTCTCATCCGAAAAAACCAATCGAGATCCTCTCCGTACATAAAAAAATCTTCATCAAAAAGACCGATCTCTTCTATTGCCGATTTTCGAACCATCACAAATGATCCGGAAACTGCATCGACCTCTGAAACTTCATCCTCATCAAGATAGGTAAGGTTGTATTTTGCAAATAGCTTGCTTTTTGGAAAGAGAGCGCTCAGACCGAGGATTTTGGGAAGCACAACGAGTGGAGTCGGAGTGCTTCTTCTGCAAGCCAGTTGTAAGGTGCCATCTGCATTTAATACCTTACAACTTGCTGCAGCGGCTTCCGGATGTTCGTCTAAAAATTTAATAAGCGTTTTGAATGTATCTTCCTGCACTACGGTATCAGGATTTAATATAAGTACATAATCACCTTTTGCTCTTTTGATCGCTTGATTATTCGCTTTGGAGAATCCGAGATTTTCCCCATTTTCTATTAAAATTACGTCAGGATATGTAGATTTCACCATTTGAGAACTTCCGTCAAATGAGTTATTGTCTACAACAAATATTTCGGTTTCAATACCTGAAACAGATTTATAGGTCGATTCAAGCGTTTGTTTTAAAAAAGCTTTGACGTTATAGCTGACTATGATTACTGAAAGGCGGATAGCAGATTACTCTAATTTACCTGATAACTGTTGATACTTCAGTTTCCACACTACTTTTGCAGCCTCGACCATGATCGAAAAGTTCATCTTGCTTTGTCCCAGCGTCCTGTCGACAAAGATTATTGGAATTTCTTTTAATCTGAATCCCTTGCACCATGCTCTAAAGTTCATTTCGATCTGGAAGGAATATCCACCTGAATGAACGGCATCCAGATCAACAGCTTCTAATACTTCTCTGCGAAAGCACTTAAACCCGCTTGTTGTATCATGAAGGGGCATCCCGGTGATCACCCTGCTGTAGATGTTTGCCCCATAGCTCAATATCAAACGTCTCAGGGGCCAGTGTACTACATTTACTCCATTTAGATATCTCGAACCTATTACCACGTCCGCTTCTTCACTCGCCTTGAGGAAATTCGGAATTTCAGAAGGATCATGGGACAGGTCGGCATCCATCTCTAATATACGATCATAATTTCGTTTAAGAGCAAACTTGAATCCTGCGATATAAGCCGTACCTAATCCCTTTTTTGCTTTTCTCTCAATGAGATTTACACGCTTATCCTTCTTCATAATCGCCTTAACTACGTTAGCGGTTTTATCCGGTGAATTGTCGTCCACAACAAGTACGTCAATATTTTTAGCGGACTTAAAAACTAATTGTATTGCTTTTTTAATATTGTCCGACTCATTATATGTCGGAATTATTACGAGCGCTTTCACCTATCTGTCTCCTGTAACATCATTTCTAAACCATGATTTATTCCAAGAATTTTAAGACCTAATCTATCTCTTGCTTTTTCAGTTTTTAGACCTCCGTTTTGGGGTCGTTTTGCAAGCTGGCCAAGATCTTTGGTTTTTATTGGTAATATTAAATTGGGAGAATAGCCGAACTTTTCTGCGATCTTTTGAGCAAACTCAAATCTATTCAGATAATCGGCTCCCGCATAATTATATAATCCTTCGGCATCAAGCTGAATTATTCTGAGAATGCATGCTGCCAAATCATTCGCGTATGTCGGATTATTAAATTGATCGTTCACTACATTTATTCTTCTTTCCGCTGACAACTCATCGGTCACCCAGCGGACGAAACTTGCTTTAGCGGGATACGCTTTTCCGTAAACAACATTGGTCCTGATAATTGCGTATCTTGTATTAGAGCCGATAACAACCGTTTCCGAAGCAAGTTTTGCTTTACCATAGTAAGTTGTGGGCGACGGTTGATAATCTTCGGGATAAGGACCGTTTTTACCATCGAAGACATAATCAGTTGAAATATGAATCAGCTTGGTGTTTATCAATCTTGCCACCCTGGCGATGTTTTCCACGCCTTCAACATTCACCTTCCAGCATTTTTCTTTGTTTGCCTCGCAACCGTCCACATCCGTATATGCCGCTGCATTAACTACAACACCCGGCTCTATCTTTCTCAGAAGTTCATTTACTCGCGCAGAATCAGTAATGTCTGCTTGGTGATACTCTATCTCCTTTTCGCCGTTAAAAGTTTTAACTCCATTGCCAACGGCAATAATTTCGTAAGAACTGTTCATCTCCTTGATGAGCTTTTGTCCTACAAGACCATTCGCTCCAAACACCATTACTTTCATTTTATTTTGGCTATCATGCATCATAAGAATTAAAATCAGTTAAGCTGATCTCTTTTGTACCTCTTAGAGTACTCGCTAATCCTGCAATATTATTGGCATTTTTTGCTGCTGCGAGGGGATGGGATCCGCGAATATATTCCAAACCAAAGGCAGCAAAATAAGCATCACCGCAACCCGTAGGGTCAACCGCTTCAATACCATTTGCGGGGTCAATCTGTTCCAATAATATCTTATCACCTTCCAATAATGCAACTAAAGAACCCTTTTCACCCAACGTAATATTTACTACCTCTATCCCATTCAAAAGAAGATATTTTGCGAGTTCCTCATAGTCAGTCAGGCTATCTTCATATTCAATGAGCATATCCGCCTCAACTTGGTTCATCTGGACACAATCAAAACAAAAGACCCACTTTTTCCAATCTTTAAGAACTCGTTTATAACGATACCCTTGATCATCAACACCGAGCGTAAGACTGTGCAGATCCATAAGCATCTTGCCTTTATAAGTTTTTCTAACCTCTTGTAAAGTTTCAAGTCTGATTTCGAACCCCGATATGAACGAAAATAACAGCGCATCGGTATCCATGACCTGATCGAATTTCTCTACCTCTATCGGTGGAAGAATATCTTCCGCTCTTTCCTCCCTTTCAATTGAATCCAAATACTTCAAAAATACTTTATTATTTTTATTTTCAGATTTATATAATGCTGAACTGTCAATTTTGGCTAATCTACTTAAATCAGCTTGCAGTTCATCCCAAACATCATATCCTATCGGAGTGAGAGGAATCACCTTTTCTTCCGCATTGAGCAGCTTCTCAAAAATTGCAATACTGTAAAATGCTCCTCCCCAACTCTTAGTCATTGAGCCATCCAGCATAATTATCTCATCTGCCACGATATTACCAATAAGTCCAATTCTCATATTATCAGAGTTTCGCTCCTTCAGCTCTAAACACTTCAAGCATCTTTAGAATAGATTCATCCTCCACCGATAACATCTCAGCTGCGAAAACAGCTGCGTTCTGAGCGCCGGCTTTTCCAATTGCCATAGTCGCTACAGGGATACCGGTGGGCATTTGAACGGTCGAATAGAGCGAATCTACGCCACTTAAATGAGATCCGGGAAGCGGAACTCCGATGACCGGAATAGTTGTATGAGCCGCAACCGCTCCTGCGAGATGCGCTGCCATCCCCGCCTGAGCTATGATGCATTTGACACCGTTATTGCGCGCGCTTGATACATAATCAGCCAGCTCTTCCGGATTCCGATGAGCTGATATTACTTTTGATTCATACGGAATTTGAAAATAACCAAGATATTTCTCTGTGGCTTCCACAAATTCCGAATCGGATTTACTCCCGGAAATAATTATTACCAACGGTTTATTTTCTGACATTATTAGCCCTCATCTGATTTTAAAACTTCTCGCCATCAACTCAAGAGTCCGTAAAAATTTCAGTTTTTCCTCACCCGGCGCGAACACCGCGCCATCAAGCATGTATATCCTGCTGCTTGCCTCATCGTAGAAAGTAAATGATACGAATGGACCACCGAGTGATTCATTTATTTTTTCGTAAAGTCCGGTGATTTTCACAGCAACCAGATCCCCAATTTTCGTCCTTTCACTTTTTACATAATCAACGTTTACTATGACGCTATCAAAAAGTGATACTCCTAATTCATTTCTTTTGTTTATAACCCACTCAGTCGTAATTACCGGAACGTCATCTACTTCCTCCCAATAAACCAAGAACCATCTCCTGGTTCCATGACTTGCCAACCAAAGTATACGATTTTCCTTATCGTTTAAAATGATTTTATAGTCAATCGGAATTTTAAATGTGTAACCATTAGATTCCAAAAGTTTATCAGAAAGCTTGTTCCGACTTCGCTTTCCAAGAACTCGCTTCATTGTTCGCTCATTTGCGGCATCATCGAATATTTCAGCTAATTGATAAGAATTCTCTCGTATCTTATTCCTCAATACAGATTCATCCCATGCTGTTAAAATCATAAATTTCTGGTCGCGCGCAAATTGATCGTTCACGGTAACAAGAAAAACGTCACCACTTTTTACCTGTTCTATCATCGACGATCCGAGAGCGTTTCTGATGATTTTCGACGTACCTCTCCGATTGTCCAAGGTACCGAGTATGAGCAGATTTTTCTGGCGAATCCGTTCTGACAGCATTCCGGGTGGAGACCAGCTTAAAGTCAACAGTTTTTCCGGTTGAGGTGTCAAAACTTCTCTCTCAAATACCTCTTCGAGAAGTAATTGAAATCTTGCCCATGTTGAAGAATCCGCTATGACCGCTATTTCGTTTTCCGCTCCGAGAGAGAGTTTCTTTCGTTCGCTGCAACCCGCAAAAACTAAAAACATTACAGTTATGGTCAATGTAAGTTTCTTCATTTATTATTCTCGTGGGTCAAATAATATAGAATTCCCGAACCGGCGCATTTTCTACCGAACGATATCAGCTTACTTCCGTATATCAGTGATACCATCAAAGTCCAAAATAGCATCGGCCAATTCACGCTCCACCTTGCATTCCAACGATGCTTCCCCGCTCTTCTAAGAGCCGACATAAATACATTGTGCAAAGTGTCCCAAGAGATGTTTTTCTGCTTAACTACCTCGAAACCGTTTTTCTGTGCTAACTTTACAAGATGATCTTGATCAAAATGGTATAAATGCCTTGGAAGGTCCAATCCTATCCAATCACCGCGATATTTTCTCGCATCAAAGCTCTTAATATTCGGTAGCGCAATCAGCAGAAAACCGTTCTCGTTCAAAATTGATTTCAGTGAACTTAGCGTAGAATTGAGATCCGGTACCTTGTCGAGAGTATGCCACATTGTTATAACATCGAATTTTTCATCTTGTTCGATAATTTCCTCTAACGAGCTTACCACATTCAAGCCATAGTGAGATATAGCAAAATCTTTTCCAAGTTCATCTGCTTCAATTCCCACGACATCCCATTTAGCCCTCTTCATTTCAAATAAGAAATCACCTGTTCTGCACCCGAAATCGAGTAATCTCCCTATCGTCGGAAGCTCGTAAATGGTCTTTCTTTTCCATCTGACCGAAGCAGGATGAAATATCTTGAATATCCAATCGGAGATGGATTTTGGATCAGCAAGAACATTGAACGCATCACCACCTTCAATAAACGGAGCGAGATAATCAGATTGATTTACAGGTCGTGGATTCGTGTAGAGAAATCCACAATTATCACACTTTACAATGTTGTAGTTATCATTTTCATCGGAAGAAAGTCGGTCACTCGAAGTCAGATAGTGTTCATGTTCTTCAGTACCACAAATAGCACATTTTACAGATTCAATCATGATCTAAAACTATACCGATTGATATTTGACAGGCGAAAAATCGACTTGCCTTTCAGCGATTTTCACATTTTTAACGCGAATTTCCAACTTATCTCCGAGCATGAAACTCTTTTTGGTATCTTTTCCTAAAAGCCGATGTTTCTCTTTTTCAAAAACATAATAATCATCCCTGAAAGAGCTGACCGATATAAATCCCTCTACCGGAAATTCTAATAGTTCTACAAACAATCCTGAAGATATAACTCCCGAAATGATTCCTTCAAATTTTTCACCGATTTTCCCGGATAGAAATTTTACTTCTTTTATCCTCGCGTGCGCTCTCTCAGCTCTTAGCGCATTTATCTCCCGCTCGGTGCATTGAGCGGCTGTTTTTCTCATCTTATCGCTTCCCGGTCGAGCGCTTCTAAGATTTTTTCCTGAATATTTCTTTAGAAGCCGATGAATTAAGAGGTCTGAATATCGGCGTATCGGAGATGTAAAATGTGTGTAGTGCTTGAACGCAAGAGCAAAATGACCAATGTTATTCTCTGAATATATTGCTTTGGACATTGAGCGAAGAGCAATTTTTTCCAAAAGGTCTTTTTCAGGCAGTTTTTCTATAAGCGTCATTATGTCACGAAAATCTTCAGACCTGATAGGAGAAGGCACGTTGATTTTCACTCCTACGAATTTTAACATCTCTAAGAAATTTTTAATTTCATCTTCTTTCGGCCGTTCGTGAATTCGATAAAGAAACGGCAATTTCTCTTTCGATCTATCAAGTGATATATGAGTCGCGACAATCTTGTTGGCTAATAACATGAATTCTTCCACTAACTGATGACTGTCCAACCGTTCCGATCGGAACACGTCAATCGGCATCCCTTTTTCATCAAGTCTGAAAATTGCTTCAGATAAGTCAAAATCAATACTCCCTGATGATTTTCTATTTTTAGAAAGAGTTTTTGCAAGTTTATTCATTGCGCTAAGTTCTTTGAAATACTCGCCTTTTCCTTTATGTAAAATATCCGATACCTCATGATACGTAAATCTTTTTTTAGATTTTATCAAAGACGGTTTCAGCTGATAATTTTCTACAACACCATTTTGGGTGACTTCTAGGATCACTGAAAAAGCATACCTCTCTTCGTTTGGCACTAAGCTGCATAATCCGTTTGATATCCGCTCCGGCAGCATCGGAACGACATTATCTATAAGATAAACGCTTGTTGCTCTCTTCAGAGCCTCCCTGTCGAGAAATGTTCCTTCCTTCACGAAGTGACTGACATCCGCGATATGAATTCCAAGTTGATAGTTACCATTCTCTAAAAGTTTTATAGACACTGCGTCATCAAAGTCCTTCGCCTCAACGGGATCAATAGTAAAGCAGAGTTCATCCCGAAGGTCAAGACGCTTATTCAGCTCATCCGGTTCTATCCCCTCTTTGAGCGCCGACGATTCTTTTTCTACATTTTGGGGGAATTTTGGGAATAAACCGAATTGAACACAAATCGATCTGAAATCAGTTCCTTGTTCATCGGGATATCCAATCACTTCTACGATCTCTACGGATATATTTGCTGATGTCAGGCTCTCTTCAATAATTCGGGCAACGACCTTTTGCCCCGGCTTACCTTTTTTTTCTTTGCCTTTCATGATGGGGATATTATTCCGCAGCGCCCGTTCATCCGGAACTACTTCAAGCATGCCTCTGTTTCTTATTAAAGTTCCCACAATTTGCGTTCTCTTCCGTTCAACTATCTCAATTACTTTCCCGGAGGAGCTCGGTCCCACTTTACGAGGGAAGACTCGTACTTTCACTATATCGCCGCCCAAAGCTCCACTCATGTCGTCGGAGGAGATAAATACATCAGGACCATCCTCGACAAGCAGAAATCCAAATCCTCTCATCGTTACCGATAGAACACCCTCGACTGATTTTCCTTCTCTTTTTGAAGCATTACGAGTCCTGCCTCTTTTGCCGGTCTCCACGGGTTTGCCTATATTAGAAGAGTATCGGGATTTTCCATATTTACGTATTTTATCCGTATCGCTCATCTCGGTAAGGATTCGCTTGAATTTCCGGTAGTTGTTGCCTTTTACACCGACCGCCTTTGCGATCTCTTTTTGTTTGAATTTCTTGCCTACTTCGAGTTCAAGAAAATTCAATACTTTTTCATTTAACTTGTTCATTTTTTAAAACTTCTACTCCATTTTTTCTATAACTTATGAATATAACGACATAATTCGGGAAGTGCAATCAGACTGCTATTCGCGGGATGCCGCTGAGTTTAGACACACCTCTCTAAACTTGGTACGTGAATTGAAAATTTCTTCAAATTTAATTTACTTACTGCCTGAAACTATGGCAACGCTTCCAAATCCCAACTTTTTTACTTTTATAGAGCTGAATCCAACCTGCTCCATCATAATTCCCAGCTCTTCCGCATCCGGTACATTGGCGATCGACTCAGGCAGGTAATCGTACGCCTCGCGGTCACCTGTGATAAATCCACCGAGAATGGGAACAATTTTATTGAAGTAAATTCTGAATAAACTGTTCATCACTCCTGACTTCATCTGTGTCAGTTCAAGCGAAGCGAACCTGCCTCCCGGTCTTAAAACACGATAAACCTCATCGAACATTTTTCCTATTCCGTCGACATTCCGCAAAGAGAATCCCGTCGCGACCGCATCGAACAAATCATCCCGAAACGGTAATCCAAGTGCGTCCGCTCTGCTGAACAAAACGTATTCCTGCTTTTTATCATTCTTTCTGCGCATTGCCACATTTAGCATATTTTCGGAAAAGTCAATTCCGATAACTTTTTCTACGCCTGATTTTTTGAAAAGAAATCCTAAATCCCCCGTCCCGCAGGCGACATCCAACACACTTTCTACTCCATCACCGACAACCTCTTTTATAGTCAGCTGCTTCCAGCGCCGATGCATACCCGCAGTCATTAGGTCATTCAACAGATCATAACGATGAGCTATACTGTCAAACATTAGTTGGACAGCTTCCGCTTTTTCCATCGAGCTGTCGTTTTCTTTCCGATATGGTATCAGAGTCATGTTCCTATAAAACTCCCCCGACATTTCATAATCCAACATTTACTTTAATATATTTTTTATCAGCAGTAATAGGATCGAGCATACTTTGATTATTTGCTCATAAACGGATTACCACGGTGCGGGCCAGGATGTTCCCATTCCGGGACCCAAGAAGAGCGCGTTAAGCATTAACCTGCCGGACCCGAGAAAATAAGCACGGAAGTTTGCCTCTTGCGCAAACAGGATGATCTGTCATTTTCCTGATTTTTCTCTCGTGACGAATGCCGTCTCCGCCCACCTTTCCCGTGCTTCCGGCCAGAGCAATCCTCCGAGTCGTATTCTTTCAGCGGATTCAAGACGGACGGGAGTCTGAACCGGATCTTCCGAGAGAACCGCGTAAGAAGAGGCAAAGAAGACAGGAATATTGTCCTGATCTAAACCGAATGTAAGCCAGTGCTCCCTATCAAGCCGTGCGTCTAATATCGCCCTGTCCGATCTATCCGCAACGGTTTTTATGTAGTTCACTATTTCGTTGTATCTCGCCGGTCCCTCACCGAGCCTGTAGCCGAGCAGTTCATCCGGCGAGGGTACGGCATCTGAATAATTTTTTTCGTCATGGAACTGAACATCATAATCCTGAGAATATGAAGTTGACGTTATTGTTATCAGAGATAACAGACTGCACAAAGTAATATGCAAAAATTTCAACACGAACTCCTAAATTTTAAGCTTTGGATGATGAAAAATAACAATGTTACAATATGCACTAAAAGTAAGATATATAGCAAAGTGTATAAATTCTGTTATTGATCCTTAATCATTTTTGTCCGGCTGCCAACAGAGTGACGCTTGGCAGTATAACTCCTCCACTTTCAGAAGCAAATTTCTGCGCTGTAGATTCCTCAAGAGCCTGCCAGTATTCGGCTTGAGCTTCAGGTGTTTGATTAGTAAGAATGGCAGTCAGAGGAGCGGCGATATCTTTCATCAATTGAGCATATTCGCCAGCCGAAGAAAACTCAAAGTTTGCCGTTATTTTTTCTGAGACGATATTTCTGAAACCGGCTCTCTCCATATGGTCTTCTAATACTCCGTCTGCCAAACCGGACATTGTAGGCGCATCCGCGGTGGTTGAGGCAGATCAAACATATTCTTGAGTGTATGAACGGCAAAACTAAAAAACGGTATCTTTTCCGGTTCATCCCAAACGGCGGTCGCAAATTTACTATCAGTACTCAGCATTCGATGAAGAGAATTCAGTGTACCGTCCACATCAGGCAGAAACATCAATCCCCAACGGCAAACTATTGAGTCAAATTCAGCCTCCGGATAGTTTATCTGCTCCGCATCCAATTCCTGAAAATCTATGTTAGTTACGCCTAATTCTTTCGCTCTTCCTCTTGCGATCGACAGCATTTCGGAAGAGACATCGGTTGCAACCACTTTTCCCTTTTCGCCAACCAGAGGCGCAACCGTCAGAGCAGGCTCGCCAATTCCTGTAGCAATATCCAACACATTCTGATCCGGTTGTATATCAGCCATCTCTATAATTTTAACGGTGACATCTTTTGCCATCCGCTCCAAAGTTTCCCACCATTTTTTCCATCCGGCTGCAACGCTGTTCCATTGTTGACGCTGACCGTCTTTAAATTTATTTGGATCAAATGAGTTTGTGTTCATTTCTCTGCTCCTTTTCCACTGTTTGCACTATTTAATACTCTTATAGAACGCAAAAGATAAGTCAAATTTAATACAAAGTCGGCACTTTTGGAAGCCTATTTTCACGAAACGAATTTTACTAATCTCGTATATGAGGATAACGATTGAACAAATGGCAATATGGTGTATATTCCGTACACAACAAATGGGGGGCTATAATGATCAACAAACATAAAAACCTATTCAATGAATCAACATTCACCGATGATGGTATAGTGACGAAAGTTATTGCGGAAACAGACTCGTCAAAGCATATACTCTTCTGTATGAGATCGGGCACCGAGATCTCGGAACACACGTCAACACGCGAAGCGTTTGTTACAGTTCTAAAAGGGAAGGGTCTGTTCACTTTGGAGGATGAGGAAATTGAAATGACATCGGGCGTCTTCATACCAATGGAGCCGAACGCCAAACATGCTATTCGAGCCGAGGAGGATCTGATTTTCATTTTAGGACTCGTGGGATAGAGAAAAATTTCTAATGAAAGCAGAGCAAGGAATACCGGATCACCGGAATTTTAATTTCGGTTTCGTAAGAGCTTCGATCCTATTTGCGCTCACCGCTGGGTTTGCAATCGCAGCCCATCTTTCGTTTACGATAGGATATGATTATGAGTTGAGTGACGGATTCTATGCCTTTATCCAGATTCACGGGCATACTCAACTTCTCGGCTGGATCGGTCTCCTTATCATGGGAATCAGTCTTCATTTCATCCCTCGACTCTCGCACTCTCCCATAAGACACTCATCCAGTTTGAGAAGAATACTAATTCTCATCTCTACAGGGTTATCACTGAGAATATTAGCCGGGTCTTTTTTGCCGTACTTGGAAATCGCAGGTTTCTATTATTATCTTACCTCCTTCTTTGTAGCGCTCTCTGCATTTCTCGAATTAGCAGGGATTTTCTTTTATCTTTTCACCATGATTTCCGTAATTAAGAATTCTCCCGGACTTTCAGATGCGTTCAATGACGTAAAACCGTTTATTTTAATGGTGTTCTCAGGTTTTTTACTTTATGGCTTAATGAATCTTGCGCTCGTTACTCATATGATAATTATAACCGACGCGGTTCTTGACCAGAATTGGAATGAAATTCTTACATCTGTTTTTCTGAATATGATCATTCTGCCTATTTCGTTTGTCTTTTCAATAAGGTTGTTCCCGCTCTTCTTCACCGTGAAACCCATAAAGAAGAGCGCGAAATTTTTGGGGTACTCTTATGGCATTTTAATTTTAGCGAACATCATATTAAAATTTGCCCGCATGTCGGGTCTGGGGAACGATTTTACCAAATTATTCTCAATGTTGGATGGCGCAGCAGTTTCGGCGCTCATCATTTATCTTACGCTTTCACTTCGGATTTTAAAACTGCCATCATTCAACAGATTGTTCAAGAAAGATCAGGGTGAACCTGCAGCGATAAAATCAGAAAATTGGATTTTAGCTCAAAAATGGTCTGACCTGTCAATCAGAACTGCTTATATATGGCTGCTTATCTCAGCTTTATTAGACATCTACTCACGGTTGCAATTTTTTTCCGGGTATGCAGTGGATATAGGAATAGATGCTGTCAGGCATTTGCAGCTGTTAGGTTTCGCTACGACGCTCGTTTTTGGAGTGGGTGCAAAAATGATATCCGGATTCATCGGCAGTAAAGGAATTTATTCAGGCAAACTTGTAGCCTTTGTTTATTGGTTTATCTTAACGGCTGTTGTCTTTAGAACACTTCCTCTATTGCTGCCATACGAATTTGTCGAGATTATTCCTCATGGTGAATCGATCATGATCCATATGTTCTCCCTTTCGGGAATAATCGGAATGTTCGCTATCGCTCTATTCGGCTGGAACTTGCATAAGACTTATAAATCAATTAGATAGATCAGGCATATATTTGTTAAACTATATCTAACGCAGAAAAATGGAGTCCGTATGAAAAATCAATTGATTTCTCTTATTATTCTTTTCTCTTTCATCTTACTACTCAGTTGCAATAAGAGTGAACTTCCGACAGTAAAATTGCCCTTTCCTCCATCTGAAAATCCATGGACGGAAATTCGCGCTGAACGATTAGAACGTTTGCTGCCGTTGGCAATGCAGCGGGCTGGTGTGGATTTATGGCTTGTTATCTGCCGGGAGAATAATAACGACCCGTTGGCGTTACACGTAGGATGCGAAAACGCGGGCGGAACCGCCGCCTTCATGTTTTTCCTGGACGGAGAAAAAGTCACATCATTGGTTTTCTCTCCGGAGGGTGAGGCTAAGTCTCTAAGCGATGTGGGCGTTCATGACAAGGTAATATCGTTTAAGAGAGGTGAAAACGTTTTTGAGCTCGTAGCCGACAAGCTTATAGAAGTGGATCCTAAGAAGATTGCGATCAATTCATCTGAAAAAAATATAGCTGATGGTTTATCGTACACTCAGCGTATGCAGCTCGAAGAGGCAATCGGAAGCAGCATGTCTAAACGATTACTCTCTTCACAAAACCTTGTTACTGAATGGCTTTCCGTTAAAACACCCGCAGAAATAGAGATAATGCGCCGAGCGGCGGCTCTCACAGCGCAACTTGAGTTAGAGGCATACGAAATGGTCATTCCCGGAGTGACAAAGGATTCGGATATAGCGAAATACCTTAAAAAAAGAATGCGGGAACTCGGTGTCGAAGACGCATGGGCTCCTGAGCAAAATCCGAATGTGAATTCCGGTGTTGACAGGGGACATTCACATGCTACCGATAAGATCATACAGGCGGGTGATTTCATACAAACCGATTTCGGTATCAAAGTTTACGGCATTTGGGTCACCGATATCCAGCGATTTGCTTACGTTTTAGAGCCGGGGATGACAGAAGCCCCTGCCGATGCCATAGAAAAATGGGAAATCGCCCGCAAGGGGAGTCGAATTGCCCTCGCGGCAATGAAACCAGGTGTAACAGGCTATTCGGTTGACCTCGCACAACGGAATTGGATGAAGGAAAACTCATCTCTCCCGCTTATTTGGGGTACCGGTCATCCAGTAGGGTATTGGGCTCACGATGCCGGTCCGCGATTAGGCGGAGCAGCAAGCGGTAAACCGCCTTTTGGTGACGCATTGAGGATTCTATACCCCGGACAAACATTCGCTTTTGACGGTTTCTTCAGCTGGTCATTAGGTAACAATACCAATGATTCCAAGACAATATCAGTTGAAGAGATGGCTGTTATTACCGAGACAGGCGCAGAATATTTGATACCGCCTCAGGAAGAATTGATCTTGATCAAACTCTAAATCAGTTTACTTAGAGAGAGCGCATATAATGAGTCTTCGTCTGTCATCCATTCGATAATTTCCATGCCGGCAGTTTCAAGCATAGCCTCCACCTTTTGGCGATCATATTTCCTGCTCAGCTCGGTGCAGATTTTTTCGCCGCGCTCAATCTCTATCTCTAAGTTCAGATCTTTAATAAATACTTTTTGATCAGAGTTTGAGATCAGGTACATTTCAATTCTGTTGTCGGATGAATTGTATATCGCTTCATGAGCAAAATACTCAAGATTAAAATCAGCGCCTAACTTCCCGTTTATGACCTTCAGTATATTTTTGTTGAATTCCGCGGTCACACCCTGCGAATCGTTATATGCATCATATAGAATTTTCTCGTCTTTGATCAAGTCGGTTCCGAGAAGGAAATAGTCGCTCGGGTGCATTTTCTCAGCAACGCGTTTGAGAAATTTTATGCTCTCTCTGAAGCTCATATTGCCGATAGTGGAACCGAGTATCAGATAGAGCGTCGGAGAATGGTTGAAAGAATCGAACAGCAGCTCTTTACTAAAATCACCTACCACGCTTCTGATTCTTACGCCCGGATATCTATTTTGGAAGTTAGCCACACTTTCGATAAGGAATTCTTCGTTGAAATCTAACAATCCTATCTCCTTCAATAGACCCATCTTTTTCATCGGTTTAAGAATCATATTTGTCTTCGTAGCGGAACCGCTGCCCAGTTCAAATATTGCCATGGGCTTGTATTTGGCGATCAACCGCTCAGATTCTCTTGCCAATATCTTTGTTTCAGTTCTTGTTGGATAATATTCCGGGAGACGAGTTATTTCGTCGAATAATCTCGAACCATTCTCGTCGTAAAAATATTTCGGATTAAGCATTTTGGGCTTAGAAGTCAACCCTATCCCTACATCCACTGCGATATCCGCAAACGGATCGGGATACTTGTCCGATTTTACTATTTCTTTTAGATGCTCTTCCCTTATCTGCGGTAAACTCATCTGATCTCACTCAACTTTAGATGTTTACCCGGCTTTATCTCTATCACAGTGTTTTCAGGAACGGTAGTCCACCCTTTATCTTCATCCAACGGTTCGGATGCTATAAGAATACCATTAGACAGTCGTTCGTGCGATTCGTTATAGTACAAGGAATTGCATGCACCACTGATTTCATGCTTGATGAACAGCATAGACTTACCATCTGTAATTCCAATATTTAAATTAGCTCCCACCTCTAAATTTTCAAGTTGTTTTCGCAGCCAATCAAGCGTATCAATCAATGCCTTTTTTATCGACTTGTCACTCTCTTCAATTTCCGAAAGTTTCCACATGAATGCGGCAAAAATAAGAGAACTGTCCGAACGAGATTGGATCATGTTGAAATATTCATCTGGCAGCTGATTTTCCAAAGTTCTTTTACATTCAGTATAATCCGATATAGATCCGTTATGAAGAAACAAATATTTTCCATTCGCCAATGGATGAACTGAGGATAACTCATTTGGAAACGGCAGTGTGGCATTTCTAACTGCCGAAAAAATAACATTTGAGGTGACCGCTTTCGCTATTGTAGGAAACTTGTGATCAGCCCACATCGGAAGAAGGGTGGCATACTGCGCTGGTTCTTCTTCTACAGCACTGTTGTACCATCCGCAGCCGAATCCATCTAAATTTACATTCCCAACTAATTGTTCCTTAGGAGCGTAACTTTGAACTTCAAGATTATGCGGGAAATTATAAACAAGTTCCTCTAATTTGATCTCCTCACCGAGATACGCTGCAAAACGGCACACGATTAATCTTTCTCCGTGTCCATCGCGCACCTGAACCCAGCAAATATTTGACGCCTTTGAGGAAAATCCCAATTTCTGAACGTAGAACGCGCTACCAATGGTGAAGTAGCCCATGATGAACCTCTTAGAACCTTATACTCTGAACCAAAATGAACTTCTGAGTATTCCTCGTAAGGAAAAGCTTCATATTCATCATAAGGAAGAAAATCTGAAGAAGTCCATTCATAGACATCTCCTATCATCTGATGGCAACCAACAGGAGAAACGGAGTCTTCATATGAACCAACTTGAACAGGAGACCACCTTTTATTACCAACGTTCGCATTTTCCTGATTCGGTTCTTCCTCGCCCCACGGATAAGTTTGTGTATCACCCGTCAGAGGGTTCCAGCGACAGGCTTTTTCCCATTCAAATTCTGTAGGCAGTCTCTTTCCTTCATAATTTGCGTAGGCTTCAGCTTCCCAATATGAGACATGAACCACCGGTTCGGAATGGGAAATGAGTGTCGTCTGGTGAAAGTTCCTTCTGTTCCACTTTCCATCAATTTTTAGCCAATATAAAGGAGCATTGGTATCTTCCTCCAATTTCCATTTCCAACCCTTCTCAGACCAATATTCTTTATTCAGATAGCCGTCTTCTTCAATGAACTGAATATACTTTTCACACGTGACAGGAGATGAATCAATAAGAAAATCGCGAAGAAAGACCTCTGAGGAATTTTTTTCATTGTCATAACTGAATCTATTTGAATCACTTCCGAGTTTAAATTTTCCTGACGGTACTGCGACCATTGCTTCTTCTAAGGTAGTTCCGTTAAATGAAGGAGACTCGGGACTGATAAAGGGCGGTGAATGATAGAGCGCAAGAGATTGTAATATTGTTTCCAGATGCTGACATTCGTGTTGAATGACAAGGTCAAAAACGTATCCATTCTTTAAAAGTTCATTTGTAGACTGCAGATCAACCTCGTGGAGATATTCTAATACCCTGTCTCTGACACTTTTCAGATACTTCAGCGAATCTGAAATTGAAGGCAGGTCTAAATTTAATCTGTTCTTTCGAGGAGTAATAATTGCATTATAGTCGTCATTTCGATAGGAATTATCCATCTTGCTTCCATTGGAATTGTGGAGGATCCATAATTCTTCAAATTTCCCTAAATGGACCAAATCCCAAATAATGGGACCCATATACGGTTTAGGGGGGGTAAATAGAAATTCCTCAGGTATCATCTCGAACAGTTCGAGACTGTCTTTCCTTACTTTTTCTAAATCCCTTTCTACTGATTCAACAGTTCTTAAACTCGATCCCAAATCTACATCACTATATTATGAATTAATAATTGGCGTGAAACTTGGGGAAATTGAACTATAAATGCAACCGATTTATTAAGTTTATTACTTTTATTCTGATATTCTAAAGAGATTCAATTTTGATATCAGCCGCATTGTCCGAGTTAAGTCTTTTTTTTTACATCAAATCTTCATTCATAGGTTGATTTTTTTGTTCAGTTCTATAAATATTATTTTTCAATTCTATTCTACGGAATATCGCTCAAACGCTTCTATTTAGCATACTTATTGCGCTCTATTTTATCTTGACAACCAGCCGATACAAAATTATATTATCGCGATATATGAAAATAAATATTTCAAATATGGAAAACGGGTTACATGAGATTCAGCTGTCTGAATCATCACATGGCATGGAGCTTTTAGGGCATGGTCATTTAACGGGAAACATAGAGATTAAGGCAACAATTGACCGGCGAGACGAAGACCTGAATCTAAAAGCCGAAATAACTTCTGAAGCAGAATTAGTGTGTGATCGGTGTTTATCCACCTTTCAGCATAAGATATCTACTAAATTCGACTCATACTTCAACAGTAAGCTTTCAAGTCAAATACATGATATTAAACAATTGCATTTGAATAGCCCGTCAATCGACATATCAGAGGATATTCGTTCCGCTTTTGTGTTAACATTGTCCATCAGAATACTTTGTACAGAAAACTGTAAGGGTTTATGCCCGACATGCGGGGTTAATTGGAATAATGACAGTTGTTCCTGTCATTCGGTAAATTCCGATTCAAGATGGGATAAACTCAAAGAACTTCAACTGTCAACTT
>SORU01000007.1 GCA_004402915.1 Fidelibacterota bacterium MT.SAG.2 | reverse complement strand
CCGTGATGTCGTTAGTTATCTGATCGAGCGTGTATCCGATGGCGAGTTGAGCGGCGATCTTCGCTATAGGAAAACCGGTCGCCTTGCTTGCGAGCGCCGAACTTCTCGATACCCGCGGATTCATTTCAATGACCATCATCTCACCCGTCCCCGGATGAACGGCAAACTGAATATTCGACCCCCCGGTTTCTACCCCTATCTCTCTTATAAGCGCAATTGACTTATCTCTCATCTCCTGATACTCGACGTCCGAGAGAGTCTGCTGGGGAGCGACCGTTATGCTGTCGCCCGTATGCACTCCCATCGGATCAAAATTTTCTATCGAGCAGACTATCACAACGTTATCTGCCCTGTCGCGCATGACCTCCAATTCGTATTCCTTCCAACCGATTATCGACTGCTCAATCATCACTTCCGAGATCGGACTCGCGGCGAGACCCCGATCGACATAATCCTTATATTCTTCTATGTTGTAGGCTGTGCTTCCTCCGGCGCCGCCTAATGTGAACGCAGAGCGGATTATTGCCGGAAAGCCGATCTTACCGATCAGTTTTTCCGCTTCGTCCCATGTAGTGGCTATATCGCCGGTTGGAACGGCCAGACCGACAGCGGCAGCCGCTTTTTTGAACAGCTCCTGTCTTCCGCCTTTTTTATCGCTTCAACTTGCGCGCCTATGAGCTTGACGCCATGTTCTTCCAAGAAACCTGATTCAGCCAATTCTACCGCTACATTCAGACCTGTTTGCCCTCCCATAGTGGGCAATAAGGCAGTTGGTTTTTCTTTCTTGATCACCTCTTCGAGAATTGGAGCGGTAATAGGTTCGATATAGGTCGCATCAGCCAATTCCGGATCGGTCATGATTGTAGCAGGATTGCTGTTCACGAGTATGACGCGAATCCCCTCCTGCCGGAGCACTTTACATGCCTGAGTTCCTGAATAGTCGAATTCCGCTCCCTGCCCTATGACGATAGGACCGGAACCGATTATCAGCACCGATTCAGGTTTCTTCAAGCTTCTTTATCCATCATATCTATGAACCGGTCGAAAAGATACTTGCTGTCGTGCGGTCCCGGAGCAGCTTCCGGATGGTATTGCACGGAAAAGAGAGGTAGATTTTTATGCCGCAAACCCTCTACAGTCCCATCGTTCAGATTCAGATGAGTCAGCTCTACGTCATCGCTCAGAGATTCGGGTAAGACAGAAAAGCCGTGATTCTGAGTTGTGATCTCAACCCTTCCCGTTGATTTGTCGAGCACAGGGTGATTCGCTCCTCTATGACCGAACTTGAGTTTATATGTCTTTGCCCCCAATGCGTGCGCTAAGAGCTGATGTCCTAAACAGATACCGAATATGGGAATTTTCTTTCCAATCAGCTCTTTTATTGTGTCAATGGCGTATTTAACAGCAGCAGGATCGCCCGGTCCGTTGGAGAGCATGATGCCGTCGGGATTTGATTCAAGGATCTCCGATGCCGTTACCTTAGCGGGAAATATCGTCAGACTGCACTCCCTTTTTATCAACTCTTTTGCGATATTCCCTTTCATGCCGTAATGGATCAGCGCAACTTTAAATTTCGCGTTGGTGTCACCGACAATCTCTACCTTTTCCGAGCTAACAGAAGAAACGAGCTCTGCGCCTTTCATCTGAGCGGAGTTTCTGACCTTTTCAACCAGATCCTTGTCCGGCAGATCCGATACGCTGATCATGCACCGCATCGCTCCGACTTCACGTATCCGCCTTGTGACCGCGCGTGTATCAATCCCTTGTAATCCCGTTATACCATGCGATTTCAGGAATTCGTCAAGTGATTGTTCAGAACGGTAATTACTGGGGAATTCGCATAATTCTTTCACTATGAATCCGTTTAAAGAGGGTCTGTCAGACTCCATGTCCTCTGAGTTAATGCCGTAATTTCCTATATGCGGGTATGTCATCATTACCACCTGACCCGCATAAGACGGGTCTGTGATTATCTCCTGATATCCCGACATAGACGTATTAAAAACAATTTCGCCGAAGAGATCCTTATCAGCTCCAAAAGATTTTCCATGATAAACCATGCCGTCTTCTAATATGAGGCGGGCGTTCATCGCCATCTGCTCTTATGTGAAACCGTTCGGTCCGGATATTGGAATAAGATTATTTGGAGAAAGAAAAAAAAATAAAATATAGAAAGTGTCAGGACTGGGATATTCGCCTTGCCCGGCACCATACCCCGCTAATTTATCGCAGGTGAAGTTTTTAAATACATCAATGAATAATAATCTTTGTCGCATAAATTAGCAAGAGATAATTTGAATTGAACGACTCTTTTCACTCGGCTCTAAAATAGTGTCCGTCCGGATGATGAAATACCAGTGCGCTGACGGAAGCTTCAGGTTCCATCATAAAACCCGATGTGAGTCGAACACCTATTTTCTTTTCCGGTTTCAAGAGATTGAAAAGTTTTGTCTGATCTTCCAAATCGGGACAGGCGGGATATCCGAACGAAAGCCTGACACCATGATATTTCGATTTGAAAATTTCCTTAAGAGTGATGTCCTCTTTATCGGGGATTCCCCACTCTTTCCGAATTTTTTGATGCACTATTTCCGCTAACGCCTCCGCCGATTCTATAGCCAGCACCTGTAGAATAAAGCTGTCTAACAACCGACCTTCATCTTTCCATCTCAAGGCTATCTCGTTCGGTTCCTTTCCGCTGGTAGTTATAAACATTACGATAGAGTCTCCCTTTCCTTCGGGGGCTACCCAATCCGCCGCGCATAAGAAGGAGTCTCTTTGCTGTCTTGGCAGATTCAGTTCTACACTGCTGCCGTTATAATTCCAATATAGATTGTCACCCTTAGACCAGGTATCTATCCAGCTGTACAGTGCTTTCGGTTTAAACCAGTCACCGCTTTTAGCTTCCTCCTTGACCCTGTTCACAGCTTTTAAAACTTTCTGCGCCTGCTTGTCATCCTCGTCGGTCAACCTCTCTTCCGGTCTTGGAAGTCCGAGGTGTTTCCCGTAAAGCATCTTTTTATTTATGAAGGAAAAGACTTCGTCAAGGTCCTCCGGTTCATAGAAATGAATCTCATTATCCGGCGCTGACGGGATGTCTACTTCCCGCCAACCGATATTTTCTTTCGGGACAGTGACGGGTTTTACTTTTGTCTTTTTGTTGTACTTCTCCAACCTCTCCTTCTGGATCTCTCTCCAGCTTTCATAAAGCGTTTCTCTTTCAACCGGATCCTGCAAGTTATGGCATAGCGTCAGCCCTTTCATTGCGTCTTCCGCATAAAATACTATATCATCATAAGCGGGAGAAATGCGGGTCAAGGTGAAATCTCTTGTCAGCGCGGCTCCTCCGACGATAATAGGAATATCCACTCCCGCCGAATGAAGATCTTCCGCCGTAGCTACCATCATTTGCGCTGATTTTACAAGCAATCCCGATAATCCGATTATATCCGGCTTATGCTCGCGGACAGCTTCTAAAAGTTTCGCCGGAGGGACTTTGATCCCGAGATTAATCACTTCATAACCGTTATTCGACAGGATCATATCCACTAAGTTTTTCCCTATATCATGAACGTCGCCTTTTACAGTAGCGAGAATTATCTTTCCGCGGCTCTCCGATTTTTCACCTTCGGGTAGTTTACTCTCGAGATAGCTCACAGCGGCTTTCATCACTTCGGCGCTTTCGAGAACTTCCGCTATAATTAGCTGATTTGCGCCAAACCGCTCTCCGACTATCGCCATTCCGTCCATCAACGGACCGTTGATTATATCTAACGGATCATCCTTTTTCAGCGCCTTGTCCAAATTCTTAATGAGATCTTCTCTCACGCCTTCGATCACCGCATATTCCAAGCGTTCTTTCACAGGCATATTTTTAACTTTTGCTTCATCAGTAGGCCGGGCTTCACGGAAAAAATCGGCAAATCGTTCAATAGCATCTTTACGTGTGTTGTTCAGGAGGTCAAGGCAGAGTTCCCTTTCTTCCTCCGTAATACTCGCATAGCGTTTTAATCCTGTAGTGTTGACTATGGCGTAATCAAGCCCTGCCTGGATACAGTGATACAGAAAGACTCCGTTTAATACCTCCCTGCCTTCTTTCGGCAAACCGAATGAAACATTGGACACACCGAGAATAGTTTTGGAACGCGGAAATTTTTCCTTGATCGCTTTTACGCCGAGAATGGTCTCCTCAGCGGAACCCATATAATTCTTATCCCCTGTCCCGCAAGGAAAGACCAACGGATCGAAAATTATCTCGCCGTCATCAAAGCCAAGCTCCTTCGTAAGCAGATCAAATGCCCTTCCGGCTATCTCGAGTTTCCGTTCTACGGTGATCGCCATTCCCTGATCGGGGTCTTCATCTATAAGACCGACTATCAGAACGGCGCCGTGTTTCTTGGCGAGCGCAGCCACTTCCCGTATCTTTTCTTCTCCGTCCTCAAAGTTCACGGAATTTATTGCCGCTCTTCCGCCGATATTTTTCAACGCTTCCTCTATCACCTCACTGTCGGTACTGTCTATCATTATCGGCGTACGAGTTTTTCTGAGGAGCGGTTTTAAAATATTAAGAAAATCGTCCACCTCGATCCTATCAGGGTTCGCCGCGCAGAGGTCAAGAATTCCCGCTCCGCCTCTTGCCTGAGACCTTCCGACTTCGGCTGCTTCCTCAAACCTGTTCCCAGTCACCAAGCGTTTGAATTTTCGAGAACCGATAACATTTGTACGTTCACCCACAAGTACAGGACGGTTATCTTCCTCCAATATCAATGCTTCAGAACCTGCTGTAGCCGATTTATCTATGCTCTTCGGAGGTACTCTCGGCTCATATTGAGCGACCTTTTCATTTATCATGCGTATATAATCATCGGTAGTTCCGCAGCAACCGCCGACAAGATTCACCCACCCGTTTTTAGCGAATAGTTGCAGCGTATCGGAAAGTTGAAGCGCTGATTCATCATATTCGCCTTCTGTATTCGGTAGACCCGCGTTGGGCACAACAGCCACGAATCCCGGATACAATTCCGCTAACGTCCTAAGATGGTCTGTCATGAATTCCGGTCCGGTAGCGCAGTTGAGACCAAGATACAGCAGATCGAACGCCGAAAGTGTGTAAACCGCCGCTTCGATATTTTGCCCCGCCAACATCGTTCCTGTAGTTTCAATAGTGAGGGAGACAGAAACGGGTGTATCGGTGCCGAGTTCCTTATTAGCCGCCTCCACTGCCTGCAATATCGCCTTGATATTAAGCGTATCCTGAGATGTTTCTACTAAAAGATAGTCCACACCACCTTCTATCAAGCCCAATATTTGCGGGATGTATTGAGCTATAACTCCATCAAAATCGATTCCGCCGGTAACTTGAATCGTTTTTGTCGACGGTCCCATTGAACCTGCGACCCATAACGGTTTACCGTCGCCGTATTTTTTGATCGCTTCGCACGCAAGTTCCGCCGCGCGACGATTTATTTCCCGGGTTTGAGATTCAAGTCCAAACTCTTCAAGAACTATACTTGAACCGCTGAACGTATTCGTCTCAATTATATCCGCGCCGGCATCTATATAAGTTTTATGAAGGTGCAGCACGAGTTCCGGGGAGTGGATATTCAGCGCTTCATATAATCCTTCATACTTTTCCCCTCCGAACGGTTCAGGCGTATTTGCGACGTCGCCGAGCGCTGTGCCTGTCGCTCCGTCAAGCGCCAATATCCGTTCTTTAAGAGTCTCTCTTAATTTTTTTATCCTGTCGGTCATTGGCGCGTTATTTCCTGTAAGTTCCGTTCTTCCCTAACTGTCCGCCGCCAAGTGAATAATATTTAGAAGCTCCCGTGTTTACTCTCTCGGATGCGTTTCGTGTGTCGACAATGAATTTAGAATTATCAAATACCATCTGCCAGTCGATTGTAGAATGATCGGTAATGATGACCACACACTCGTACTCCTTCAGCATATCTTCATTCAGGTCGAGCGATTTGCTCTCTAAAGCGCCTTCTTTGAAAGCTGGGACAAACGGGTCTGAATATTCAATACTGTTAACTCCCTTTTCCAAAAGAGCTTCCCAAACGTGTATACCCGGCGAGTTTCGCAGATCATCGATGTCAGGTTTATATGCGACTCCGATAATCAGTACCTTACAATTCGGCAGCGGAGTCGAGGACATCGAGAGCGCTTGAATGGTCATATCCGCAACATAACGAGGCATATTTTCGTTTGTCTTTGCCGCTTGCTCGATAAAATCAGAATAAAAATTATACTCTTTCGCTTTCCACGATAAATAATATGGATCTATTTGGATGCAGTGTCCTCCGATTCCCGGTCCCGGATTGAATTTCATAAATCCGAACGGTTTTGTAGAAGCGGCTCTCACCACTTCCCAAATGTCAATTCCTCCAATTCGGTCACACAGCATCGCCATTTCATTTATCATCGCTATATTCACGCTTCTGAAGATATTCTCGAGAAGCTTAGCCATTTCTGCGACTTCAGGACTCGATACCTTAATTACATCATTCGTGACCATCAACAAAAGGTTGGAAGCTTCTTCAGTGCATTTTTTCGTGACACCTCCTAAAACTATAGGCGTATTCTTAAAATTATACTTTTCACTCCCGGGATTGACCCTTTCCGGAGCGAACGCTACATGACCGTCTGTTCCTATCTCTATCCCCGCTGCTTCCATCTTAGGCACAATGAATTCCCGAGTTGATCCCGGATAGGTGGTACTTCTGAGAATGACCAAATGTCCTTTTCGGAGATAGGGAGCAATTCCGTCAACTACACTCTGAATAAAACTTACATCAGGAGTCTTATGAACAGTGACCGGTGTAGGTACACAGATTATTATTGAATCGGTATCCTTAACGGCAGATATATCTGTCGTGGCGGTTAACGTACCTTTCGTGACAACAGCTGATAAGTCTTCGGTAGAAATATCTGAGATATAACTCTCACCCTTATTTATTTTTTTGATCTTTGAATCGTCAACATCAATTCCGACCGTATTCACTCCATTCTTCGCAAATTCCGCTGCCAATGGAAGTCCAACATATCCCAAACCGATTATTGACAATTTATTGTTTCCGTAACCCATACTGACCTCTTTTATTAATATCTGAATATCTGATTCAATTGATTAACTTTTTTTGAACATAAAATTTATGCCTTTTTTATTAGGCGGAACCATCTACCTCCGATTCAATTTCTTTAAACGTCATCTGGTGCTTCCAGTAATAATACAATCCTACCAATGTAACGGGAATATAATTTACCGCGTGCAAAATTACAGAAAATGCCCTTGCCATATCGCCTGCAAGCCCGAACAATGCCATTGACGCTACCACCATTCCGTGAAAAGTACCTACATATCCCGGAGCAGATGGAATCGCAACGGCGAAAGTAATAAATACCAAAACCACAAATGATTCAATTATGCCGTAGGAATAACCGAACGCTTGAAATGTGAACCAGACTGTAGAGATGTAAATAGGCCAGTGCAAAACAGAAATTAACAGCAATCCGAAATACTTTTTGTATTGAGATACTATCTGTAACCCTTCAGAAAAACTTGCTATTTTTTTTGCAACTGTCGATGCCCACTTATCAGGCATAGGGGCAAGCAAAAAAGCTGTAAATCGAACTACGTATTCACTTTTAAACTGCATGAAAAAAGTAAATAAGACAAGTATGACCACAATCAATAGCGTTGCATAGCCAACTCTTGTAGCCCAAGTAGGAAATCTTGGAAAGTAAGATAAGACCAATCCCAATGCCCCTAATGTAGTGATCAGATCAAGAATTCTTTCTAATAGAAGTGATGCGATGGTCGTAGACTTTGTTATTCCTGTATCTTTTGAGAACGAGTAAGCCCTTACTAAGTCACCAAGTCGGAATGGAAGTATATTATTCCCCATATATCCTATCATAGTAGAAGAAAAAGTTTTGTTGTATGAAACCCCCTGCACAGGTTCTAATAGCATTTTCCATCTGACCGCGCGAATTGCAAAACTCGCGATAACGCTAATAGCTCCGGGAATCAACCATAAATAATTAATTGAAAGCAGCGAATCCAGGAAATCGCTCCAATTCACATCCTTAAAAGCAAAATAAAGGAAGACCAAGCTGATCACAACTCCTGCTGCGAGTCTTTTCTTCATTTTTCTGTAACCATTTTTAGGATATTTTTATGCATAAAGTAAAGTTTTCCCCTCTCGAATAAAGATGGGAATTCAATTTAATGGGAGTATTCAGATCCTATTCGATGGGAGTAGCTTCGTCCACAAGCATCACAGGAATATCATCGTCAATTCGATAGGATAAATTACAAGTATGGCAATCAAGTTTTGATTCTTTCTCAAAATACTCAAGATCGCCTTTGCATTTTGGACAGGCTAATATATCTAATAGTTCTTTTTTCAGCATATTTTCGCTTTCTTCCCTAATTCGTTAAAAATCTGCCGTAATTTAATCTTTTGTCCCCCAATGTGCAAGGATATGCTAATGAAATCCATTAAATGACCAAAAATTAACGCCGCAGCATCTCGGAGAGTTCTGTCATGTCTTTTACCGTTATAATGTCCTGTCCGTCAGATTTTATTTCTTTTGCGTCATATGGTCTTTTTCGCCACACAAAATCCATCCCGCATACTCTTGACGCCTCATAATCCGATTGTGCGTCACCGACAAATAACATCTCTTCCATCGGTATGCCCCATTCACTGCTGAAATTTCTGACTATTTCCTCTTTGCTTGAAGGAGCGCCATATACGTCGTCAAAAAATCGTGTAAGGTCTCTTTTGTCGAAAATTTGTTTCAGTTCCCAATCAGGAGTTCCGGAAGCTATAAAGTGTTTCCGCGAACCACGTTCAGCGGTGATAATTTCATCCGCTCCACTTACAAGGGGAATATACAGCATCTGTTCATAAACTAAATCAGAGTAGCTTTCAACCATCTCTTTCTCCTTTTCAACTGACAGCGGCGCCCTAAGAAAATTTTTATAAATGTAAGGAACTTTCACCTCCCTCGAAATTCCTTCATTTTGAAGATGGTATTCCTTTATCTCATCCCAACTGTCAGGATATTCAGAGAAAAGCTCCTTAAATGCTTCTGTTTTCATCTCAATGGATTCGACGAGGGTGCCGTCAAAATCAAATGCTATCGCTTTATAATTATCTTTTAAACCCAAGTTGTAAATATACGCATATGTTATTGTGTTAACTGCATTTAGAATATATTAATAATATGAGAATTTAGACTATTTTGAGCCAGACATCGAGTTTTCAAGTGTTGCGAAATCAGGCAGCAATTTTATGTATGATTCCTTAAGACCTTCCACTATGACCTTAGTATTACCGAGTACAGGCATGAAATTTGTGTCGCCGCTCCATCTTGGAACTATATGCCAGTGAATATGCTCCTCCAAACCGGCGCCGCCTGCTCTGCCGAGATTTAGTCCGATATTATAACCATCGGGGTTAAGCATGGAATTAAGGATCTTCATGCAGCCTGCTATGAGTTCCTGACTCTCACTCCGTTCTGATTCGGTCAGAGCTGTAAAATCTGAAAGGTGCCTGTAAGGACAAACCATTAGATGAGCATTATTATATGGATAAAGATTCATAACTACAAAAAAGGTCTTTCCGCGCATGAGAACGAGATTTTTCTCATCTTCTTTTGAATCGATCTTGTCGCATAGAAAACACCCTTCTGAATCGCTTCGCAATTCTCTCTCGATATATTCCATCCGCCATGGCGCCCAAAGTCTGTTCTCAGATTCCTGCATACTGCCTCAATTAAATCACTTTTATCATGCGATCACTCTTCTTCGCTGCTCATCTTCTTTATTATATTCTTCCCGACATCTGACGTCGTTTCTTCATAATGCGAAAAACTTTGGCTGTGGATGCCTCGCCCTGCTGTTATTGAACGCAAAGAGGTCGAATATTTGTATAACTCGGCAAGCGGTACTTTTGCGTTTATAATCTGAAAATGACCATCACCGTCCATACCGCCGATCTTACCCCGCCGTGAAGTCAGGTCGCCCATCACATCTCCCATATGTTCTTCAGGAACTTTCACCTGTATATCGTAAATCGGTTCAAGTATTACAGGTTTGGCATTCAAGAATGCTTGTTTGAACGCCATAGCTCCCGCTATCTTGAAAGCAACATCAGAGGAATCAACTGCGTGATAGGAACCGTCATAAACAGTCGCTTTGATATCCACTATCTTGCTGTCTGCTATTATTCCTTTTTCAATCGATTCTATAATTCCTTTTTCAACCGATGGGATAAATTTTGTGGGAATAACCCCGCCTACTACCTTATTCACAAATTCATTTCCTGTCCCCCTTTTCAAGGGTTCAACCTTTACGTGAGCGTCTCCGTATTGACCTCTGCCACCGGATTGTTTTTTATATTTTGCTCTATGATCACCCGAAGATTTTATAGTCTCTCTGTAAGGAATTTTTGGCGGGGTTTTATCTAAACTTACATTGAACCGATCCTTTAATCTGGAAAGAATTACCTCCATATGCAGTTCACCCTGTGAGTGAAGAACCATTTGAGAGAGTTCGCTGTCGATCTCCAGATGAAAAGAGGGATCTTCTGCGTGAAGCGCTGCCAAACCTGTGCCGATTTTATCCTCTTCCCCCTGTTCTTTTGAGCTGATCGCAACGCTAAGGACTGCTTCGGGGTACTGGGTCGGCTCATACACAATTTGAGCGTGTGAATCGCTTAGGGTATCACCGGTGTGAGTATTTTTCAATTTCACAACAGCAGCGATATCTCCCGCATTAACGTGCGATGTTTCTTTTCGTTCGTGACCTTTAATAACGTATATTTGAGCTATACGTTCATGTTTGTTCTGAGTCGAATTGGTCAGATCCATGCCGGATTTAATTGTGCCTGAATAGACTCTGAAGAAGGACAGGTCTCCTACATGAGCTTCACTCACCGTTTTAAATATGAACGCTGATGCTGTCTCGTCTTCAGAAACATTTCTTTCTATCAGATCACTGCTTCCCGGTTTGGTTCCGGATGGTTTCGCTACATCGGTCGGAGCGGCGCCATAACTTGATATTGCCGAAAGAAGACCTTTGACCCCCATATTTTTTTCCGCAGAGACACAAAAGAGCGGATGAATAGTCCCTGAGGCAATTCCTTTCGTAATACCGGAGATCAGCTCTTCATCGGAAAGTTCTCCTGAATCGAGATATCGTTCAAGCAGATCATCATCTGTTTCTGCAGCGGAATCGATCAGAGCTTGCTTTAATTTAGCGGCGCGCGCTTCATGTTCTTCAGGTATATCACTCAATTCTTCATTGCCCTTACCGTCCTTAGAAAATTTAATCAACTTCCCTCTGAGAACGTCCACTATGGAATCAAAACCCGGACCCTCGTTGATAGGAAATTGCACAGGCAATACGCCGCTCCCAAGCCGCTTCGAGGTTACGTTGATAACCTTTTCAAAATTTGAGTTTTCTTTATCAAGCAGATTAACGACCAAGAGAGTACCCAAACTCCGTTCCTTGGCAAATTCCCAAGATTGTTCTGTCCCTACTTCTATCCCTGAAACCGCGTGTACGGTTATGAGAGCCATGTCGGATACCCGGAGAGCGCTTTTTACTTCCCCCACAAAATCGGAATATCCGGGTGTATCAAGAACGTTCATCTTAATATCATTGAATTCAAATTGGTTCAGAGAACTTTGCAGAGATATTTTTCGTTCCTTTTCGTCATTTCTGTAATCTGAGGTGGTGGTCCCCTCATCTATGCTTCCTTGTCTGTTTATCGCCCCCGATGAAAATAACATCGCTTCGGTAAGAGTGGTTTTTCCTGAACTCGAGTGCCCGATTAAAGCTAAGTTTCTTATATCTTTAGATTTATATTCTTTCAATCTTGATCTCCTTAGTTTTTATCTAACATTCGTAATGAAATTTTAATCACTTTACCGGATGCATCTTTAGGCAGTGCAGATACGAATTCCACTAAATCAGGCGCTTTAAATGATGCCATCCGTTCAATGCACTGATCTTTTATATTCTTCTTCGTCATTTTCCACTCTTTTCTATACCCTAACTCTTAAAACCCGGAGGCGTATACATCAACTTCTTCATGCGATTGATGAGAAGTACAACTTTTTTCTTCCGATATCAGGAATAAACCGTCGGGATCTTTTTTCAAATTTTCCTTGAGATAGTCTTGTAGTTTCATACATAATTCTCTTAAAAATAGCCATTTACTATAAGTAAATTAATTTGCACTGTCAAGCTCTTATCATTGTTTTGCTAATCCCGAGATCATTATGCAAATCAATGTGATATCATCAGACCGCTGATCGCCGTTATTAGTAAATTTATTCAGGTCGTACAATATCTCCTCGCTCAATTTCGTCGCCGAGACTGCCTTTGTTTTGATCAATAGTTGTTCGAGCCTTTCATATCCGTAAAAATTGCCTGAACGATCTTCCGCTTCCGTAACTCCGTCTGTATATAAAACTAAAAAGTCGCCTTCAACGAATTCGGTTACTTCCGACAGATATTCTCCATCTGTTACAAATCCTATTGCAGGACCTCCCACCTTCAGTAATTCGATCTCGCCGCTTTTTCTACGCACTATCGGAGGGTTATGCCCGCCGTTACAGTATGCTAATTTTTTATTGTCAGGATCATATACACCATAGAAAAATGTCGCATACCTGTCATCCGTTGTATTATCATAAATTATTCCATTGAGATTGGAAACCAGACTTTCTACGGGAAGATTGGTTCTCGCCAAACTTTTATAGGAAGCATATAAATTTGCCATCAGAATGGCAGCGGGAACACCTTTGCCGGAAACATCCCCGATTGCCAAAGAGATTCGACCGCTGGCAAATTGGGAAATATCATAGAGATCGCCGCCGACCATTTTGCTCGGGATTGTCCACGCCTCTATCTCTAATCCCGGAAAGGAGGGAAGATTGGTGGGAAGCAGTGCTTTTTGGATGTCCGCAGCGATCGTCAGGTCCCGTTCGAGCTCCTCCTTCTCCTTTGATTCCTTAAAAAGAATTGCGTTATCTATTGCAACCGCAGCTATATTGGCAATACCTGTCAACATCTCAAGATCATCGAAACCGTAAGCATAAGTCTCATCTTTTTCCACGTTGAAAGCGCCGATAACATGACCTCTTCTTATCAGCGGCACACAGATCTCTGAACCTGTTGTTTCTCTTACCGGAATATACGCAGGCTCATATGCCACATCGGGTATAAGGATCGCCTTTTTTTGTTCGATACTTATCCCTATTACTCCCTTACCAATTTTTAGATCAAGTTCTTTTAATCTCTTCTGGTCATATCCTACCTGATGCCGGTTAATGATTTTTTTATCTTTACCTTTTACGAGAAATATCCCCGCCGCATCAAAGCTGATCACTCCTGAGAGATACTCCAAAATTGATTTCAATAGAGCTTCCGCATCATCAAGAGCTGATAACTTCTCTGACAATCCCAACATGGTATTTTTACGAACAGATTCTTTTTCGAGTATAGAATTCAACTTACTCATTCTCAACTGTTTACTCAGTGTATTAAGCGCATCTCTAAAAGTATTCCCGCTCTCTCCGGCGAAATGACTCTCGTTCAGAGTTTCAGAAAAGATCATTCCCACAGGGTTATCATCAATTTTCAGGGGAATTACATAACTGAAACCTTTTTCAATACACAATAGGCACAATCTTTTATTTTCCACAGTTCGAAAATACAGGTCTTTCTCTAATTTCAAATAATCATCTGTTGAAGTGATAAGTTCTTCAAAATTCCCACCCCCTAATACGCTTAATTTCAGATCTTTTCCATCTTCGGCGCCGTATATGGCATCCTGAGTGTAAGCTTTTCCGCTATCCATAAAGATAGATGTCATCTTCATATTGAAATCAACCGATAGAAGTTCAGCAATTCCCTTTACGAATCGGGAATAATCTGAACCATATTCATGTGAGGATGTATAACTGATTAATTTATCCAAACCCGGATGGGTGGATTCGGGTGATAGATTCTTTAATAGTTGTTCATACAGATTGTTCAGATAAGAATAGCTCAGCAGAATCAATGAAACATGAATCATCAATAATGGCAAGCCGTCAATAGCTTTCAGTTGGAGTTTTTCATAGCTCCAGAAGAGTATAAAATAAGTGGCGAACAGTAATAATTTTGTCAGTAAATTCCGGAGCTTTCGAGTCAAGAGGACTCATCCTCTTTTTCCTTTTTCATTTCGTCGGACTCAAGCAGCTTTCTCAGTTCAGGAAGAACATATATGTTTCCCAAATCCATCCTCCCTAACCCTCTCGAAAGCACGGCAATCTTTTTATCCAAACTGGCTTTTCTTTGGATAATTACTTGACCATCCTCGTTGATGATACAAAGATCTCCCTGAAAATCTCCATGCTCATACCGTACATCCAAACCAAGTTTCTCCGCAAGGTTTTCCAGTTCGATTAACAATTTTTCAGCTTTCATTAGAGATACTTTTTGAACGATCCTTTTTTTAGCGATTCTACCATATCTTTTATTTCTTGAGCTTTATCCCGGGGAGCGACGAGAAAAGCATCGTCGGTAGCTACCACGATCATATTTTTAAGCCCTATCGTAGCGACAAATTTCCCCGAGGCTTTAATCAAAGTATTCGTAGTGTCAATTGTGATTGCATCGCCGTCTATGACATTTCCTTGTTTATCTTTTCTGCTTAGCGAGTAAAGAGCTTCCCACGAGCCGAGGTCATTCCATTCAAATTCGCCTATGACCATGTGAACGTTTTGTGATACTTCCATTACGGCATAATCTATTGAGGTAGCTCTGATGACGGAAAACGCTTTTTTCAATTTAGCGGCAAAACCCTTGGAGTTAAAATGGCCGGAAAGTTTGGCAAGAGGTTCATAAATTTCCGGTATGTTTTCTTCCATTTCCCGTAAAATCGCTGATGCTTTCCAGATGAACATTCCACTGTTCCAGAAGAAATCACCGCTCTTAATAAATCGCTTTGCAGTTCCGTATGTCGGTTTTTCTGCGAATGCCCTGACTTTATAACTTCCCTGATTTTCTTGAGTGAGTATTGCCTGAATATAGCCGTACGCTGTTTCAGGTCCCTTCGGGGTAATCCCGATGGTCACTAAACCGTCAGTTCGTTCTGCGGTTTTTCTGGCTCGCTTAACAGCTTGAGCAAATTTAGTTTGATTCCTTATTACATGATCAGCTGGAAACACTGCCATGACGGCATTCGCATCAATATCCCTTATGTACAAAGCTGCGAGACCAATTGCGGGGGCGGTATTGCGGGCTTTAGGCTCGATAAGTATGTTCCGGGATTTTAATTCGGGGATTAGATCCTGAACTCTTTTGGATAAGATCTTATTTGTTACCACGATAATATTTTCAGCCGGCACGATTTTTATTATCCGGTCATAGGTCGCTCGAAGCATGGTAATCTTACCGACCATATTTAAAAATTGTTTAGGTTTGTGCGATCTACTGGCAGGCCAGAATCGTTCTCCGCGTCCCCCTGCAATAATTACTGCATACATCAAATCATTCCTCAGCGATATCTAAAACTGATATTATCATTTCTTGCTTAATTTATCACAATAAAACACTGCCTTGAAAGACATTTTTTACGGCTCCTTCCAATATTACCTCACCCTCGACATCGCTTTTATCAACCAATAACACACCACCCGGGAAAATAAGTTCAATCGGAAAGTCAACAGACTTAGTCTGGTTCAGCATTAGGGCAACAGCAACGGCGCCCGTTCCGCATGAATTGGTTTCGTTTTCCACTCCCCTCTCATACGTTCTGACAAAATATTTATTATCCATTATCTTCAGAAAATCAACATTGGCGCCATTTTCAAATAAGCGGTCGTACCTGATCTTTCTTCCAACGGTTTTCAGATCATCTTCTTCAGCCTCAATTAATTCGGTGACAAAGTGCGGCGAACCTGTATCAATAAAATATCCGTCCCTTCCGTCGACGGTGCAATTATTTCCTTCCGCGTCTGCGCTGATAGTTATGCGAACTAAATCATCATTGACCCACCCCCTGTGCCCGCCATCAGAAGCGCTGAATTTCAGTTCGGACTTATTCAGCAGATCACTTGCAAATTTCACCGCGCACATCGCTCCATTTCCGCACATTCCGCCTTCACTGCCGTCCGCGTTCAGATATCTCATATGGAAATCATATCCCGGTTTTTCCATGATGATTAAAATACCATCCGCTCCCACGCCTGCTCTCCTATCACAAAATTTTCTGACTATTTTTTCATCGAACTCGGGCAGTGTTTCGGACATACCGTTAAATAGAACGAAGTCGTTCTCTGTTCCATGCATTTTTATGAACTTGACTTTATTTTCCAATCAGATTCTTCTTCCTGAAATCGATCGTATGCCCGGATGTTTCCCAGCGTGAACGGACACTGACCGTATCCGGACTCTGAAAATACAATTCTGCATTCAGATAAGGGGCATAACTTCCCAAACTGTACACACCGTTCTGATCACTGTCTGCAAAAATGTCAAGGAAGTATTTACCCGGAAGCACATTCTCCATTCTGAATTTTCCCTCCGCACCGACTTTTGTGACGATTTTTCTCCCTCTTCCCCTCACCTTATTGGCTGATATATATAACGGTATGTCAAAGCCTGTATCGGTAATTATTGTGCCGCTAATCACCCCGAAAGTATCGGTGTTTACGGTTCTGAACTCCATCGTCCATATTGAATCAGCAGCCGGATTTCCCGAAAGATCCTTTACTTTTTCAAGATCAATATTTAAGGAATAAATCGTATTCGATGCCCAGCCATTTTCGGGATAGGCTTCCCAAACGTTGGGATATATTGAATAAAGCGTATAAGACACATTTTCGCTATCCGCATTAAGAATAGTAAGGGAAGATTCTTTACTCTCTTCTGTAATGGCTTCACTGAACTTGATCTTTAACTTTTCATCAAGATAGAAGTTTATAGATCCCGATCCTTTATCTACGCCGAGCAGCTTAGGAAGTACGCTATCTCTATTCGCAGAAAAGGTGAACGATTTTAGCACGGATGAGCTATCCACACTGTTTCCCGAGCTGTCTTTGAAAGCTCCCAAATATAACTTGAATTCCAACTCCGAACTTTGCTCTGCAAATTGTAGGTGTACTATATTCTTATTCTCCACATCGGGATAAATTGAAATCGGATAAATTTTATTTTCGTAGGTAGAATCGCTTATCCAAATTGAATCTGTTGATGTCGGGAAGACTAAGGGTTCAAGAGCTCGGAATTGTAATTGTGAATTATCTAAAGGAATAATAGTTAAAACTCTGGGTTTAAGAGTGTCAACGCTGCTGAATTTGTAAAATGACGTGAATGAGGATGAATCCTCTTCGGAGATTATAATATCAGGCCACGGCGAAATGGCAATTCCATCTTTTGCGCTGTTATATTGCCGATCGCCGTTTTTATCCTCTATGGCAAACAGCCGATATTTTCCGTCAGATAAGAATTTGAACCGGAATATACCCTCATTTGACAATTGAGTGATGTAATCGGGTTTGAGTGTATCAGGGTCAACGCTCGAACTCTCATCCAACAAATAGGCGAAAATGAGAGTTTTCTCGATCTCATATTTACCGTACATCTTTCCCGATATACTCCCATTATCAATTTTATTCCCGGTTGAAAATGCGAGCGTGTAAGTTTCATCGAGACTTATCTTATGCGCATCCATGGCATTACTGCCGATAGTCACTACGTATGTCATTTCCTCCTCAAGCTCTTCGGTAAATCGTATCTCGAGTTTTTTGTATCCCTTCCAAACAAATATCGGATCTTCCTTTGGTGTAGGAGAGATAAATACCGAGTTAACAACACTTCCCCGATTCATATTTTCGTTGAATTTCAGCAGTACCGTCAGATCTCTGCTGACGTTTAAAGAACGAGGTTCAGGATCTACATCAATTATTCGAGGAGGAATATCGTCCACAGGACCGCCTGATACCGGTCCTCTGGATGCGCAGCTGTTTACGATAAGCATAAAACAAAAATGTACGATTAAACTGATAAGAGTTAGTTTTTTCGGCATTTTATAAATAATCCACCTTAATTGTCGGCGCTGAATAGATTTTTGTTTTGGGTATCCCTCCAAACGGTAATTTATTCCCTGCAAAGTTTGTTTGAAAGTTTTTTTCTAAACACTTGTTATATTATTTTTTTGACCAATATTCTTCTAATTCAACTCCAAGCCCATCTGCCATTCGGTTTACGAATGCAAAATAGCCGTTTACCATTACTATATTCAGTATTGCTTCATCCGTTATTCCTACTTTTTTGAGTGTGTCAACATCGACTTTTGTCATTTTGGAAGGAGTTTTGGTGATTTTTAACGAGTATTGCACAATCGCTTTCTCCCGTTCTGTAAGAAAATCGGGCAGTTCTGTTTTCTGTAGTTCCTCAACGATATTATCCATTTTGCTTAACCTGCGGAGAGCCTCTCCGTGATGAACAATTCAGTAATGGCATTCGTTATAGATAGAAACTACAGTCGCGATCAGTTCCCTTTCCTTCCGAGAGAGATCGGTGCGGCCGAACATGATATCTCTATAAAATTCAAGATGAGAAGCCATGGTCGAGGGAATCAAGCTGTGAATTTGAATGATATGATCTATTTTACCAGGTTCGTATTGCAATGGTTCAAACACTTCTCTTAATTCACCCTCGGATTCTTCATACGAAATCATATTTATCCATGACATGGTTAAATTTCTCCTTTATCCATTACCGGAATCAAATTCCCGACTTATTCATAACTGATTTTTGATTTCCGTTATCAAGCAGCATATCAATTACCTCCGCCACAGCCCCTTCTTCATTTGTGCGGTCAGTGATCAGATCAGCTCTTTCTTTCAGACCGTCTGTCGCATTTGCCACGGCAATGGAGAGACCTGCCTCATTGAACAGTTCATAATCGTTCAGATAATCACCAACTGCAAGAACCTGGTCCTGAGAAAGTTCATAGTACTCCCGGAGAAACTTCAAGCCTTTCCCTTTAGAATCGCCCGTGCTCTTTATTTCGAGAAAATTAAGCGGGTAACGCGGAGATGGAAAACCGAATGTCGTAATATCGCACTTTGTCTCACCGTTTAAATTCCCGGCAATTTTATCCAATATATTCGTCTCTCCGACAAGCAATATTTGATATATCTTTCTATAGCTTTCGAGATCAAATTCCTTCACCTCATTAATATTTACTGCCCACAATTCGAGATATTTTAAAATCTCGGGATCATTTGCCTTATGGCGTATATTATCACCTTCGTAAATAAATTTATGCACCGGCGCTCCGTCGAATACAGTTAGAATATCCCTGACGCAGTGGTGACTCAGAGTTTTTTCATAAAGTATTTTTCCAGTGCGGGATTCTGCGATAACTGTTCCGTTCAGACTTACGATCGGGATGTCAAGTTCGAGCGCATTGGCAAATGGCGCTGCCGCCGCAAACATTCTTCCCGTTAAAAATGATATGTGATAACCTGCGTGTTTCGCCTTCGCGATCGCCTCGCTTACTTCCGGGATTATCTTTTTATCTTCAGTCAGAGTCGTTCCATCAAGATCAAGCGCCAAAAGCTTTATTTTATCGAGTCGTTTTTTCAACTCTTCGGTTAATGATCGCATTATTCCTTTTCACCTATCTCAGAATAGAATTCGGCGCGAAAATCATCAAAATTTCCTCCGACGATCGCTTTTCTCATATCGCTCATCAGAGTGTTAAAATAATGCAAATTATGCAGTGTGGCTGCTCTTCCTGCGAGTGTCTCCTTCATCTTGAACAGATGCCTGAGATACCCTTTAGAATAAGATTTGCAGCTGCTGCAGGCACACCCTTCTTCTATGGGGTCTTTATCCGTCTTATATTTTGAATTATTCAGGTTTAGCTTGCCTGACTTGGTGTAGACCGTACCCTTCCTGCCGTTACGGGTAGGAATTACGCAGTCGAACATATCTATCCCGCGCGCAACGCATTCTATGAGGTCTTTCGGCCTGCCCACACCCATTATATAGCGGGGTTTGTCATTCGGCAGCAAAGATGTATTGAACTCGCATATTTCATACATGATATCTTCCGGTTCGCCAACCGCAAGTCCGCCAACGGCATATCCATCGAAGCCGAGTGATACAATTTCTTTTGCGCTTTTTTCCCGTAATTCTTTATAAGTCCCACCCTGAACTATGCCGAATAAAAACTGTTCATCTCCGTAGAACGGTTTCGAGGATTCGAATGACTCCTTAGAAAGGGCAGCCCACTTGGCAGTTCTTCTCTCTGCCTTGTATACGTAATCCAAACTGCTCGGATATGGAGCGCATTCGTCAAACGCCATTATAATATCTGCTCCTATCGTCCGTTCGACATTCATTACTATTGAAGGAGTGAACCGGTGCTTTGTGCCATCCACATGATCGCGGAATGTAACGCCATCATCATCAATCTCCCGGATTTTGGCAAGGGAAAACACTTGAAACCCACCGCTGTCTGTGAGTATAGGACGATCCCAACCGATAAAATTGTGTAAGCCGCCCATCTCTTTTATCGTTTCTAAGCCGGGTCGAATGTACAGGTGATACGCGTTTCCTAATATTATTTGGGATCCGGTTTCTTTTAACTCAATGGGAGAAAGAGATTTAACCGCTCCATAAGTGCCTACAGGCATGAATACAGGTGTATTTATTACGCCGTGTCCTGTATGCAGGACTCCTGCCCGGGCGCCCCCTGAATGATCGGCTTCTAACACGAAAAATTTATCGATCAAAGCACTTTGGTAAGAGCCTCCGAAACAGAGGCGACCTCCGTGAGTCTCATTCCTTTGGGAGGTTTGAATGCATCCTTTTTTGTCTTAGGTATAACGGCATGCTTAAATCCAAGATCATATGATTCTTTCAATCTTCTGCTCAAAAATGAAACAGGCCTTACTTCTCCTCCAAGCCCCACTTCACCGATAATAACTATTCCATCATCTATAGGCTTGTCTTTGAAGCTCGATGCCATTGCCATCACTATACCTAAATCGATGGAAGTTTCTGAAATTTTAAGCCCACCGGTCAGATTGACAAATACGTCACTCATACCAAGCATAAGTCCGGCTCTTTTCTCCAATACGGCTATCATCATAGATAATCTCCTGTTATCAACGCCTGTCGTATTTCGCTGCGGAGTCCCGTATGAAGAGCGGCTTACCAAAGCCTGTATTTCTATAAGTATCGGACGCGTCCCTTCCATGCTTGCAACAACAACTGACCCGGGAACCATCTCCTCCCTGCCTGTAAGAAAAAAGACCGATGGATTCTTTACTTCTACGAGTCCCTTGTCTCTCATTTCAAATACGCCGATTTCGTTGGTTGCCCCGTACCGGTTTTTTATGCATCGTAGAATACGGTAAGAGTTCAACTTCTCGCCTTCCATATAGAGTACCGTATCAACTGTATGTTCGAGCATTTTGGGACCGGCTATAGAACCCTCTTTAGTGATATGACCGACAATAAACACGCTGTTACCAGTGGTCTTTGCCATTTTAAGAAGCATTCCCGCCGTTTCGCGAACTTGAGAGACGCTTCCGGCAAAACTCTCAAGGTTATCTGTATAAGCCGTCTGGATCGAATCGACAATCAATAATCCATTTGTTTTTGTATAAAGATATTGGAGAACTATGTCTATATTGTTTTCAGGCAGAAGCAGTATATCAGAACTATTCAAGCCTATCCTATCCGCCCTCATTTTTATTTGCTGTCCCGATTCTTCCCCTGCGGAATAGATAATTTCTCCCTGAATTCCGTTCGATACCTTCGCAGCCATTTGCAGCATCAGAGTAGATTTTCCTATTCCGGGGTCACCAGCCACAAGAACTACGCTACCGGGTACCACTCCGCCGCCCAAAACCCTATCGAGCTCTCCTATATTTGTAGAGATTTTTTGAGTGGTTTCAGAGTCAAATTCCGTTAAGAGTACAGGACGTGTATCAGCCGATGACCGCATCCGGCTGCCCTTTTTTGATCTTGAAAATACCTCTTCTGAAAGCGTGTTCCATTCGCCGCAATTGTTACATTTGCCGCTCCATTTTGGCGAGGTGTCTCCGCAATTCGCGCAAACATATACTGTTTTTGTCTTTACGTTCATATCGTTATGTGCAGATAGATATCCAATTTAAATAACAAGTGTGTGATTCAATTTCACAATGTGAATAATATATGAAATAGTGAACGATAAAGGGAAATTAATCGATAGATGAATTGAGACTATTTTCTGAAAATCGAAATTCGGCTACTGATAGTTCAGCTGATCGATCTTATAAAATTATCGTTAAAAATCAGACCCAAGCGAGAAAAAATATATTGGTTTTGACGTAGAATACAGATCGTTAGCCCATGCCATATCTATTTTTAACATGAAAAATCCTAAAGGTATTCGGGCTCCGATGCCGTAACCGAGAAATCCATCTTCTAACCGCTTGTTACCTTGTATATCACTTTTTGTCAACACAAGTTTTTCGGGACCCCATGCCAATCCAATATCTGTGAATATAGCCCCCATTATAAGCGGGAAGCGTAAGGGGAGCGGCCACCCGAGATCAAGCCTGCTGATCATCGGAAAACGGAATTCATAATTACTCAGGACAAATCTTTTTCCAATAAGCTGATAGTACGAAGCGCCCCTCAGCGGCATCTTGAATTCAGAAAAATAGAGGTTTTGAACGTCACTAACCTGTTCATTGAAGTTTACTTCATCCGCAACAGACCAATTTATCCAACCCGGAGTGCCGCCTAAGAAATAATCAGGCGCATCGGGTCCGAAGCTCGCTCCGGCTGAAATCCGCGCCGCGAATGAATGAAACCAGTTGACCCTCCAATACCTTCGATAGTCAAACTCGACTTTTTGGAAATTGAAACTATTGTCGCTGTATTTAGGACTTACTTGCATACGTATGAAATATCTCGAACCGTCGATAGGTCCGGTCATCCCGTAAAGAACAGTATCATGAACAAGTCTTATTTCAGGTAAGATGGTACTTACCTTTTCGTTCTGACTTTGAAAAAATATATCTTCTTTTATAACGTTGAACCATGTAGCGCTGTATTCCAACCTTTTAAATTTGCTGAACGGTCGTGATATCGTTAATCCAAACCCATACGTTCTGTACCTAATAGTACCGCCGAACCTGCTTCCGCTGAAGAAATCTGCTGTGTGAAAAGCCGTTATTCCATAATTGGTCCTGCGGGGTAAATAGAAGTAAGTTAGAAAATAATCGCTGTTTTCAAGGTCTATAAGAAAATCCGCGCCCAATTGTATTTGGTGGTTTCCGAGAACATCCGAAAAATACATGATAGTTGTTCCCTGAAAACCGAAAAACGTATTATAACCCGCTACTCCGTCTACGAGGTCGAGCGAGAACTTTGTCTTGTATGGCTGAGCTACGTATGATCCGTCCGCTGCTATGAGAATATTTGAATCTAATTGGGCAACATTCATGCCGTTTGAATTTGTCTTTGTAGAATCTTTGTTATATCCCGTGGCGAATACATATTTAGAATAATCGTTATTCTGCTTCGCCAACCTCTTCAAACTGACGCTCCTGGCTTTTGCGTGATAAGCTTTAGTCACATCGGAAGGAGTAAGTCCTTCAGATTCTATCTGCTTCACCCATTGAGTCTTTTCGAGAACTATGTCCCCTTCTTTAATTTTCAGAGGATTTTTCAACACATATATATCATAACCACCCTTGGAAAGGGCTGAAAAAGCAAGCTTTGTGTCGTCCGCAGACCATGAAAGTTGAAATACTCCGGTAAGTGTGTTTGTAAGCGGATATTCCGTGTCATTATCAAAATCATGAATATATATATTCCAAATTCCTACTCTATCGGAGGTGAATGAAAGTTTATTTTCCGTATGCGCCCAAGAGGGGAAATTTTCATTGTACGGAGTATTCGTAATTCTCTTGATCTCAGAACCATCGGAATTCATTACATAAATATCCTTTGGACCGAAATC
This sequence comes from Fidelibacterota bacterium MT.SAG.2, assembly GCA_004402915.1. Lineage (GTDB taxonomy): Bacteria > Fidelibacterota > SORT01 > SORT01 > SORT01 > SORT01. The sequence continues at coordinate 33,826 of SORU01000007.1, read as the reverse complement.
GTAATCGACCGGATTAAAATTGTCGGGCAGATCAGATTTCATCAGATAATCTCCTCTATCCGATGCAAAGGCTATTTTACTCCCGTCGGGAGACCATGAAGGTTCGGTGTCATCAAACGGATCATTGGTGATCCTATTTATCTTTTTAGTCTTCAGATCAAAGATGTAAATATCCCGGTATCCGTCCTTATTTCCCACAAACGCAATTTCATCGCCTGTCGGGGACCATGAAGCCGTAAAAATTCCGTCTAAATCAAATTTATGACTCACGATCTCTTTTGTCTTTACATCAAGAATTATCAATCCGTCCCTGTCACCGCTTTTTGTTGCGATTACTATCTTTTTCCCATCCGGCGACCAGCTAATTCCCGGATTGAGCCACTTCAATTCTTCTAATTCAGGGGTTTTTTGACCGCTTACCAATTTATCAATAATTCTACCGTCTACCGCTGACATCAAGTAAACATCAGCATAGCCGGACTTATCAGAGAGAAACGCTATCTTTCCTCCACCGGGTGAAATTGCGGGGGATACGTTTTGGAAATTTCGCATTTTTATATGATCGGTCATCCGAAGAGCAAATTCCTCAGGCTCCTCTCTGTCAGCTATATCGGGCCAATATTGCCGTTTGATATGCTTTTGCCATTTTTTAGAGAGCTCCTCAAGATCCAGCCCTATCGCCGCTTTGAAACCTCCCTCGACGCTTCGTGTTCCCTTCATGCGAGAGAGAATTTCTCCTATCTTCTCTTCGCCGTACTTTTCACCGATATATCTCATTACCGACTGACCGCCCTTGTACGCATAATAGCCGTTCAGGTGCGTAATTGGAGGAATATCTCCGTTTATCGCAAGGTCCCTCATAAACATATCAGCTCTCGTATCCCACATGTCGGATGAATATTCAGCGAACCCCTCGCCAAACCATAAGGGGATATTCAAAGAAACTCTTCCCGACACCACAGATTGTATCGAGCCGCCGTAAACGAGATCATTTACCATCGCATGAACCAATTCATGGTGAAGAGTGCTTTTGAATTCCTTATATGAGCCTTCCCACGGCAGCACTACCCTGTTCTTAAAAAGCTCCGTAAATCCCCCGATCCCTTCATACAGGTAACTCAATGAGACATTTGTTGATTGAAAATCATTATGTGAGTTGTATATGATCAATGATATACGCTTCTGAAGGTCCCAGCGTAGAGTATAACTTATAGTCACGTATGCGGATTCCGCTGATGTGGCGGCAAATTCAGCTATTTTCCTGCCGCCTTGAGTGAAATACACGTCAAAATGTTTTGATTGAATATACTCCCATTTGAAATCAGAGTATTGAACCTTATTCTTACCGAATCCCTGACCGAGCAGGCTGTCAAAACCCAATCCTAATACAATTATTACACTTAATAAGTAAGTCGATATCTTTAAGATTTTTCCACGATCAATCATAATTCATCCATCCAATCAATTCTTATCGTCAAAGTTGCTGCCTCTAAATTTATTTGCTGCCACGTATAATGTCAATAACTCATCTTAAAATTGCTGTGTTCTTCCTTACAAATACTTGATTAATGTCTTCTACTATCTTATGATACGTATAGATGAAACGATTAGCTCTATTATTTTTCATTTTTATGGCATTATTGGTGACAAATTGCTCCAATGAAGAAAAGGGCGTCGCTGAAATTCCCGAAAAAAAATTAGTTGAGGCGTATGTCCAGATCTCTCTTATTTATGAATCTGAGCGCGGTTTGGCAGAAAAAGACGCAAGAGTCGAAGTATATCTCGATGAAAACAATCTATCTAAGCAAAAAATTGACCGTATGCTTGATAAATATAAATCTAATCCGAATGAATGGCGTGGATTTTTCATGAAAGTCCAGAGTCGTTTACGCGAATTGGAGGCTCAACAAAGGATGAAGATAGCTGCCGCCGAATCTGCCAAAGTAGTTCAAACCGAAGATGAAATCACTATTGAAGCTAATCTCCCAACTATTGTTGATACCGTTATAACAAAAGCGATCGATACCGACACTATCGAACCAGTGCTCGGCGAACCGAGCGAGAAGACTGACAGTCTGGTGAAAGAGATGGAACGACCACTCGCTTCATTCAATCAAGTGGAATCGCGAATTAGTAAACCGGCACCGACTGAATCTGATGAAATAGCGGAAGCGACGACAAATCTCGAAGAACCAAAGGAACTGAAGACCGATGAAGGATTGGGATTCATATATTATAAGATAAAAAGTGGTGACAATTTATCCACATTAGCCAAGGAGCATGATTCTAAAACCGCAGAGCTGATGATGGTAAATTCTTTAGAAAATGCCAATTCAATTAAGATCGGTCAAACGCTTTTGATCCCTAATAATGCAACCATGGTTCTCCTGCATAAAATATCGTCCGGAGAGGCGTTATCAAAAATATCAAGCAGATATAATTCCAATCTCGATCTGCTTATTGAGATCAACGAAATAAAAAATATTCATACAATAAAAGCGGGTGACTTCCTGTACGTTCCCGTATTGAAAGGTGAAACGGTTAATAAAGAATGAACGACACACTGATTGAAAAAGATATTGCTCCTAAAAATACAATAATTCATCAAGAGGCTTTATCTCTAAACGCAAATATGATCGAGTCGAACGGCTGGCTGATCGCAAACGACTATGGTTCTGTTATTGAAGAGTATAAGGCATTTAAAGAAAAAACCGTACTGATAGATTTTTCCGACAACGGGGTTGTGCGTTTGTCCGGCAAAGATTCAAAAGAATTTCTGCATAAAATGTCGGCTAATGATATTTTTAATCTTGATGAAAATCAAATCATTACCTCTTCTCTGACCAACGCCGACGGACGTTTCATAGATGTTGTGACGGTGCTTGCCGAGGACGGCGGTTTGACGTTGATCTGCAGCGAAGGAAATGGAAAGACCATTACCGAATGGCTTACGAAATACCATTTTTCAGAGGATTTGGAGATCAGCGACCAATCAGGGAATTACGGTCTTTTTGCCTTGTATGGCAAAGATCCTGCTAAAATAGTTCCCGATTTCGAAGGCACGATCCTTTTTTCTGACAATGAATCGCTCTTCATGCTTGTGAAAAACGAACCTGCTGAAATTTGGCAGGATTTACTCGGGTCAGGGGTCAGTCCTGCCGGGCGCGAGGCATGGAATATACGAAGAGTCGAGTGGGGTATCCCGCGGTACGGATATGAGATCAGTTCTAAAGCCAATCCCTTAGAAGCCGGATTGGCAAACAGCGTATCATTTTCCAAAGGATGTTATATCGGACAGGAAGTGATCGCCCGAATGGATACCTATGATAAAGTGTCGAGACAACTTCGGCGAATTCATTTGTCGGGAGAGATAGATATCAGTGGGAAAATTGACCTGCTAAGTGATAACAGGATCGTCGGTGAATTGACAAGCTCGGTTTTTTCGTTCGAGCTTGGTAAGCAGATAGGTCTCGGTTATATCAAAAAGAAATTTGGGGAAATCGGCAATGAACTGACCATATCAAACTCTGATGTTATTGCCGTTGTCGGTGAGGATTTTAGTAAACCGAAAAATTAACGGTTTTTCAACACATATTCAGAAGACATCTTGGCACTGTTCTTCACCATGGCGATCGCAGAACAATACTTATCCTCGGAAAGTTGAATAGCGCGCGCAACATCCTTTTCTCTGATATCTTTTCCGGTTACAATATATTTCAGATGAATATCGGTAAATATCCGGGGATATTCTTCCCTTCGCTTAGCTTCGACCTCAATCTCCAACTTTAGTTCCTCCACTCGGCGTTTCTTCAATATTGATATTACATCCATCGCGGAGCAGCTCGCCACCGAAATCAATAACAGTTCCATCGGACCTGTAGCTGATCCGTTACCGCCGTCTTCGACTCTTTCGTCGATCGCGATCAAATGGTTGGACTCACCTTTCGCGGCAAGCGAAAAATTATCAATTTGTTTTAGATATACCTTCATGAACTTCTCCTGATCCGTAGCGTTTGCAGTTAAAAATTAACGGTGATTCGGTTGCCCTATACTTCTGCTGTCTGAGCTGAATTATTTCTGTTTTTGAATTTCGTAATAACATTTTTAATGACCGGAATTCTTAAAAGTAAAAATATCCCCATGATCGTTCCATAAACCAGCGGTTCGCGTATATCCGATTTCACCAGCCAAATATAATGGAGGGTAACGAGAAAAGCTGACAGATATACAAATCGATGTAACGGTTTCCATTTTTTCTTCAGCCTTCTCTTCCACCCTTTGGTAGAAGTAATTGCCATCAGTGATAGAATAGTGAACGCACTGAAACCCACTAACACGTAAGGTTTTTCGAATATAGCATCTTTTATGAGCTCCCAATCGAAAAAGTAATCAAGCCCGACGAATACACTGAAATGCAGAGTGGCATATGACGCTGCGTATAAACCGAGCAACTTGCGAGCGGGATTAAGGAATCTTTTGCCCGTTAAGAACATGATAGGTGTAACCGAAATGCTCAGGGTCAATAATATCAGTGCTGTCTTTCCTGTCGTGAGCGTAAGGTATTGGATAGGATTTGCTGTCAGCGCATCATTCAACCAATCCGAAATCAGTAAAAAAAACGGTACAGAGCATAAAATGTGTACCGCCGGTTTGAAGAATCTAATCAAAAGAGTTTTTTCAGGTCCATTCCTGTATAAAGAGAACTTACCTCCTCTTCATATCCGTTGAACATCAATGTTCTCCTTCTTCTGAACTCTCCAATCCTCCGCTCGGTTTTCTGTGACCAACGCGGGTGAGGTACTTCCGGATTTACGTTCGAATAAAAGCCATATTCGGACGGCGCGGCTTTCATCCAGAGAGATGTCGGCATCTCTTCGACCAATTCTATCTTCACAATTGACTTGATGCTCTTAAAGCCATACTTCCATGGAACCACGAGACGTATGGGGGCGCCGTTCTGATTCGGCAGATCCTTACCGTATAAGCCTGTCGCGAACAGGGTAAGATTGTTCATCGCTTCATCAAGCCGTAACCCTTCGACATAGGGCCATTCGTACCACCAACTCTTTTGACCTTTCATTTCCGACGGACGCATCAATGTAGTCATTTTTACGAACTTCGCCTTCGGAGTCGGCTGCACATCTTTTAGAAGCGAAGCAACGGGAAAACCGGTCCAGGGAATGACCATAGACCATCCTTCGACACATCTAAGCCTGTAAATGCGCTCCTCTTGAGTATATCTGCTTTTCAGATCATCAACACTGAATTTACCAGGTTTTTCTACTAATCCTGTTACCTCTACCGCCCACGGAGAAGTGGTCAGAGCCTCCGAAAGCTCCGCTACCTCCTCCTTATCTGTAGAAAATTCATAGAAATTATTATAATGAGTTATCGATTTGAAAGAGGTGAGTTCCTCCCCGCCGCTAAAATTTTTAGGCAGGACCGAGGAAGGAGAGATCAGTCCAACGGCTGCGATAGCTCCCAAACCTTTCATGAATTTTCTTCGGTCAAGATATACTTCTTCAGGTGTTATTTCTGATGAACTGATTTTTACCAATCAATATGCTCCTTGTTACGATATTTTCAATATATAGCTCTTATACGCATTGATGTCAAGTAAAGTTATCATTTTTTACGATTCATTTCTGTATATAAACTAACAATTAGTAATTCCTTGCAAAAAGAGAATAGATTGAACAACTTAAACTCAACGATGAACAAGAAAGTAAAACAGAATATATACGACCTTTCCCGGGAAGATCTCGCCGAAATAGTTTCCGATCTCGAGCAGCCTTCTTACAGAGTGGAACAGATCCTCGAATGGCTCTACAAAAATTATGCGGGAAATATTGATGAAATGAAAAACGTGCCTGCCTCCGTGCGTGATCATCTAAACTCGAATTACATATTCAAAGGTTTGGAGATCGAAAAGCATATCAAATCTAACGACGGATTCACACAAAAATGGCTTTTCAAACTCTTGGACGGTTCTCTTATAGAAACCGTCCTGATGAAATACGACAAGCGAGCGACGGCGTGTATCTCAACACAGGCGGGCTGCGCAGTGGGTTGCACCTTTTGCGCTACCGGACAAATGGGTTTTGTCCGAAACTTATCTCACGGAGAGATAATAGCGCAAGTAATTCACACAGCTGTAGTTATGCGCAATTCGGGTAAACGATTATCTAATATCGTTTTTATGGGAATGGGGGAGCCGATGCATAACTATGACAATCTGATGTCAGCGGTCAGAACCATCATAGACCCGAAATTATTGTCTATCGCGGCGAGAAAAGTCACAATTTCGACTATTGGTATCATTGAAGGAATAAACAGACTTGCGGAGGAAAAAATTCAGGTCGGTCTCGCAGTATCGCTTCACGGAACAAACGATGCAGAGCGACAGAACCTTATAAAAGCAGCTTCAAAATGGGAACTGTCAGAACTTATTCGATCATGCAGAAATTATTATAAAAAAACCGGAAGAAGGATCACTTTTGAGTGGGCGTTGATAGATGGTGTTAACGATTCCGAAGAGACGGCTAATAATCTTGTCCGTCTTTTAAAAGGAATTCCTTGCCATTTGAACGTTATCCCTCTTAATCCGACCGAGAATTACAAAGGATTGCCTTCTTCTGGAAATAGGATAAAAACTTTTAAAGATCTGTTGAACAGTGCCGGAATAGTAACAACTGTCCGGATGAGGCGTGGTATAGACATCGCCGCGGGATGCGGGCAGCTGAAAGCAGCCACTCCTCCCAAAAGAAGCAAATTGCAAAGAGCTTGATACTCATATAATTTGACATTTAACCTGTTAAGATTATCTTGAGAGTAATTATTAAGTAAAAAATGATCGCAGAACCGATCGGAGCATAGAATATGAAAAAAACGTTACTCTTTATGATCTTATTCCTATGGGCATTGAGTGATTATTCTGGGCTGTCCTCGACGGCAGTATTTGAAAGGGTCGAGGTGTTTCAATTTCCGACAACTATATTTCGAGGCGACTCTGTCGGAGGTTCTGACGTATGGGGCTGGACTGGAGATGACGGCACGGAATACGCGCTGATGGGTGTTTTAAATGGTATCGCTGTAGTAAACACGAATAATATGCAGGTAGTGACTATTGTTCCCGGACCGACAGAAAATGACGGCTATTATCACAGGGATATTAAAACTTATAAGCATTATGCTTACGCCGTATCAGAAAACACAGGTGACAATGCCGGTTTAAGTGTATTCGACCTTCAATACCTGCCCGGTAGTGTTTCTGTTGTAGGATACTTTCCGATAGACACGTTAGGGAACATGCGTTCCCATAATATCAGCATAGACACATCTATGGGATTTGCTTATTTAGAAGGTAATTTATCTAATCGTGTCACAATATTCGATCTGAGTGATCCTGAACTCCCTCTGTTTGCAGGCAGTTTTAACGGCAAATCAGTTCACGATCTTTTCGCAAGGAATGACACCGTTTATCTTGCTGAAGGCAATAACCATACATTCAGTATCTGGGATCTGTCTGATAAGTCAAATCCGAACCTGATGGTACGCCACGAAATTCTCGATGCCGGATATGTGCACACTATCTGGCCTACTAATAATAGTCAGTATGTGATCACTACGGAAGAAACTCCCGATAAGACGGTTAAGATATGGGATGTCTCAGATTATAGTAACATCACTATGGTAGGCGAATGGCTCGGTTCGAGTCGTCTTGCTCATAATGCGCAAGTAATGGACGATCTTCTATTTATCAGTCATTATCAGTCGGGAATTTATATAGTTGATATTAGCGATCCGAGTAATCCAACCAAAATTGCGCATTACGATACATATCCTCCCGGTGAAGCTGCAGAATTCAATGGGAATTGGGGTGTTTATCAGTACACTCAGAACGGAATGGTCTTCGCAAGCGACCTTGAAGGCAGATTGACCATCCTGAATTTCAACCGCATTCCTATCGGAATCGACGTAGATAATACAATACCGCTCCGCAGACTTAGTTTATTGGGGAATTATCCTAACCCGTTTAATCCCTCTACAAACATTAATTTTTACTTATCCGAATCAGCCGACATCAATCTCAACGTTTATAACATTAGAGGCGAGTTAATTGAAATCGTTGCGAGCGGATTTCATAGTGCCGGTGAACATACGTACGTTTGGTCCGGAGAGAGAGTTGCCTCAGGAGTTTATATTTATACGCTTAAAACCTCCGAAGGTTTGGAGAGCGGTAAAATGCTTTTGGTTAAATAAGTTTTACTACAACAGGTATCAATAAGTCAGATTCAGTATACTATTGTATTTATTCCGTTTAGGACTTATCTTTTGCGGATTCAGTTATGTCAGAAGATAACAAAAATACTTACTTTTTCTCCGATGCTCATCTCATTGCAGGAGCATATGAACAGGAGCGTGACCGGAACGAAAAAGTCGTAGAATTCATCAATTATGTTTCCGAACATGGGAAAAGACTTTTCATAGTTGGCGATCTCTTCGATTTCTGGTTCGAGTATAAGCACTCAATTCCTCAGACCGACCCCCGGATTCTCGGATCCATCGCCACCGCAGTGGACAATGGAGTTGAAGTCCATTACTGTTCAGGAAATCACGACCTCTGGCTCGGCAAATACCTCGAAGAAAATGTTGGAGTAAATATTCACGACGGCTCATTTGAGATTCTGATTGAAGGAAGAAAATTCTTCATAGCGCACGGCGACGGACTATTTAAGAAAGACCGCGGCTACAACACTATGAAAGCGCTCTTCCGGAATCCGGTAGCGAAATGGCTCTTCCGGATGCTCCATCCTGACCTTGGAATAAGGCTCGCGAAGCTATTATCCAAGTCAAGCCAGCAGAATCCAATTTCTGACAGTTATATTTCTGATCGAAAGAAACTGCTTCAGGAATTTGCTCGCGGTAAATTCGCAGAAGGGTTTGATTCTGTAATTTTAGGGCATATACATGAACCGGATCTGCTGGTTGAAGAGAGCAAAACTTATATTAATTTGGGCGATTGGATAACTCATTTTACCTACGCTTCATTTGACGGAAAAGAACTCTCTCTCTGTTATTGGAAAGGCGTTTAAAAGATATAATTTCTATTATAGTCTTGACAAAGCTGCAAAAAGTTGTTACTTTACAATTACTTACACAGATTTTTATAATTTTAGGATGGTCATTTAACTGCGAAATATGATTTTAGCTAAACCGACATCAACAATTCGAAATTATATCTTTATCTCTCTCATTGCTACACTTCTTCAGGGATGCTTCCTTTTTGGAGGCGGCGGTGGAAGCGGAGAGAGCGCGACAAACGAGGGACAGGTTGATAAAGCGCTCGAGAGATTCAGAGATGGAAAAGAAGAGGGTCTGAATACACTCATCCAAACTTTTCAGGACCCGAAGGTAAATACAGATGTGCGAACGGCGGCGGCAGTTGCCCTGTCACGGGCTAATCATCCTGAGGCTAATCTCGCTCTTATCAAAGGATTAGGCGAACTCTCCGAGCTTAATATCGAATTCTATGTATCTATCGCAAACGCATTAGGAGAGACCGGCGATCCGAATGCCGTCAACGCGCTCAAAGAAGGTCTTGCCGGAAGCAGAAAGCGATATGCGGTTCTCCGGGATGCCCTCCTTCGTGCGATGGCGAATACAAGTGATATAGCCTCCATTGAGGCATTGATGGATGCGCTTCAATCCAGCAAGGAGGATCTCTATCTGGTATCAAAAACCGTATCCGAAACGCTTGGAAGTCTTGGAGATGATAGAGTTGTTCCCGCACTGATGTCTATCGCAAAAGACGCTGATACGGACATTGCCATTCGTAGTCGCGCAATTGAGATACTCGGCAAAAAGAAAGACCCGAATTTAGTTCCGTTTCTCTTGGAAATGATGAACGACCCGCGAAGTCAGGCGCAGGTACGCGATTTTGCTCTGAATGCCGTTGCTGACATAAAGGACGCCCAGGTCATTCTGCTTCTATTAGAGGCGTTTCAACAAGGGCGGCAAGAATATCAGAGCCTGACAAACGCTCTTACTAAAGCTCTCGGAGAGGTTGGTGACGTCCGGGCTGCGCCTACACTCGTGAAAATAGCGAGGGATAAAGACCTCAGCCCGCTTGTACGGCGTAATGCAATTGAAAATTTGAGAAAGATAAATAATCCCAATGTAGTGCTGGATCTTATCGAATTGATGTATGATGTTGATAATTATATTCTTTTCGATGAAGTCTATCGTACAGTAAAAGAGCTGGGTGGCGAAGAGGCCATTAAATCTCTTAGAGCCGCTTCCGCTTCTGCGCAAAAAGATGCCGTTGATAATCAGAAACGCAGAGAGATCACCGGGTTTTAAGATGTTAACAGAAAAACGAATACTTTCATTTTTAATTTCAGTCGTGCTGTCGTTCTCGTTGACGGGATGCGGGCTGCTCGGAATCGGCGGCGGTGGTAGTGATGAAGAAATTACCGAAGAAGGAGAACCGATAGTTGATACAGCTACTCCTTCCCCAAGCGTTACCTCTACCGGAACGGTCACCAGTCGGCAATTTTTTGAGGTTAAAAAAGATATTACTGCTTTGAGAACCGAACTGGCTCGCATAAAAAGCGACATCAACGCCTATTCAAAAACGCCTCAATCTATCCGAACAACCGAACCCGGATACGGTTTTCTCGAACCGACTGAAATCACCCACAAGGTGACTCTCAGTAACGGGACAGAGGTGCTTGGGAAGATCACCCGTGAAACGCTTGACGATATCGTTCTTCTAACTCAAATTGGTCTGCTGACTATCGACCGGAGACAGATTCGCGATATCGCTCCAGCTGAACTGCCGAGAGCTCAATGTAAGATAGTCGGAGACATAGGCAATTTAGAGACCCGTGTCTATGCAGACAGGCGGGTCTATACAGGATATGTTCAGAATATAGGTGAACGGCGCGCTGATTTTGTAGTTGTGAAAGTTAAACTAGCTCGGGATGATACGCGTATAATCGCGGTCGACTCGGCATATGTTGACGGCAATAACTTCAGGTATAAAACAGGAGTGATCTCAGATACTTCAATCGGTCCGGCAGGCTCCGCCAAGTTCTCCGTTACGGTTTATCTCCCTCCGAATTCGGACGTTTCTTACTATACGACAGAAGTGCATTGGAAAGAATACGACTGATATTCTTCCCTGAACTGATTCTACAGTAAAATTCTTTGATTTGATGGGAGTCTGTATTGATTAACGTCTTTGCGATCCCGATTTATCGGGAGAAGCAATCTCGCGCGGATGGTTACAGGCTATTCAGTAAGTAACGGTCAGGATAAATCCTGACCGCATTCATAAATTAACCACCCCCCGGTCCCCTCCTTAAAAAGGAGGGGATGAAAAGCCTCGCCCGCCTATTAGTCGGACTGGCCAGACATCAACTGAACCATGATCGCATTCTGAACGTGCATTCTATTTTCAGCCTGGTCAAACACAATAGAATTTTCTCCGTCTATCACCTCATCGGTGATTTCATCCCCACGATGCGCCGGGAGACAGTGCATAACCAACGTCGAAGGCTTTGAGTGCGACATCAGCTCGGTATTTAGTTGATAATCCTTGAACTCTTCCGCGCGTTTCGCCGCTTCATCTTCCTGCCCCATACTCGCCCAAACGTCCGTATAAACTACATCCGCATTCTTCAGCGCTTCCACAGGATCGTGTATGATCTCAATATTACTTATCCCGGAGTCTTTCGCATTTGTTAATGTATTTTCATCCGGATCATAACCTTCAGGTCCTGTCAGCACAAAGTGCATCGGAAGCTTTGCCGCTAAATTCAGCCACGAATTTACGACGTTGTTTCCGTCGCCGACAAATACGATTTTGAGATCATCAAGGTTTCCTCGATGTTCCTTCACGGTGAAAATATCCCCCATCACCTGGCAGGGATGATTATAATCCGTGAGTCCGTTAATCACGGGAATAGAAGCATATTCAGCGAGCTCCAACATATGCTGATGCGAAAACAATCGCGCCATTATCGCTTCGTTGAACCGGGAAATGACCCGCGCAATATCTTTAACCGCCTCGCGCTTTCCCATGCTTATATCATTGGGCGAAAGATATAGAGCGTAACCGCCTAACTTCTTTATTCCTGTTTCAAAGGAGATACGCGTCCTTGCCGACGGCTTGGCAAATATCATCGCCATCGTCTTTCCTCTCAGAGGCTTATAATCTTCACCGGCTTTCAGTTTCGCCTTTATCTCGGCGGCGAGGTCAAGAGTTTCGTGAATCTCATCCGCGGAAAGATCCGCGATAGATATAAAATTATCTTTCAACTATTCACCTCTGAATCTGAAAATTAATTTAAAGTATGTACCGTGAGAGGTCTTCGTCTTCGACTATTTCAGAGAGTGATTCCGACACCAATTTCTTCGTGATATTGACATTCTTGATTTTCTTGTCAGGCAGGTCAAACAGTATATCTTCAAGAAGCTTTGACATTACTGTGTGTAATCGCCGTGCTCCGATATTTTCCATTTTTGAATTGACTACCGCGGCGATGCGCGCAATTTCATTTATCCCACTCTTCTGAAAGGTTATGGTCACGCCTTCTGTCTTTATCAGAGCTGTATACTGTTTGATAAGAGCGTTTTCCGGCTCAACCAGAATTCGGATAAAATCTTCTTCATAGAGGCTGTCAAGCTCGACTCTGATAGGAAACCTTCCCTGAAGCTCGGGGATCATATCAGAGGGTTTTGATACATGGAAAGCTCCTGCTGCAATGAATAAAATATGGGTCGTATCAACTACACCGTATTTGGTAACAACACCCGATCCTTCTATAATCGGCAGGAGGTCTCTCTGGACACCCTCTCTCGATACATCGGGTCCCGATTCACTGCCGCCAGTTCCGACTATCTTATCGATCTCGTCAATAAAGACTATTCCTGAATCCATTACCCGCTTCAACGCTTCCTGAATTATCTTGTCCATATCAATTAGTTTCTGAGCCTCTTCTTCTATCAGTATTTTACGTGCTTCAGAAACACTCGTGCGGCGTAATTTCCGTCTTTTTGGAGCCATACCTCCGAAGATATCCTGAATGTTCATCCCCATCTCTTCCATACCCATAGGGCTGAATATCTGCATGAACGGGGTAGTGTTATCCGGCACTTCAACTTCTATGGTTCGTTCCTCCAGCTCTTCTCTTTCGAGCAGCATTCTAAAATGTTCTCTTGTTTTTCGTCTCCGATTCTCTTTTTCCTCATTCACTTCATCCGTTAAAGGTTTTGAGTTGTTAGAAGGGATCAGAAAATCAAGGAGACGTTCGTTCGCCAGCTTTATTGCTTCTTCCCGGACTTCGCCGGTCTTCTCTTTTTTCAGCATGTTCACAGCTATGTCTGTCAGGTCTCTGATAATGGACTCGACATCTCTTCCGACATATCCCACTTCCGTAAATTTTGATGCTTCTACTTTTAGAAAAGGCGCATGAGCGAGATTTGCGAGCCTGCGGGCTATCTCCGTTTTTCCGACGCCGGTTGATCCTATCAGGATTATGTTATTTGGGATTATTTCGTCTTTAATGCTATCCTTGACCTGCTGTCTTCGCCACCTGTTACGCAGAGCGATCGCTACAGACCGTTTGGCGTCGTCCTGACCAATAATATATTTATCAAGCTCCTTAACAACTTCCTTAGGAGTTAAATCTTTTATTTCGTTCAATATTAAAGCGTCTCCACATTTATTTTATCATTTGTAAATATGCATATTTCGGAAGTTATCTTGAGTGAATTTTCGACTATTTCCTTTGCTGACAGCTTGGTATACTTTATTAATCCCCTTGCGGCGGCGGTAGCGTACGGTCCGCCCGACCCGATGGCTATGACCTCGTCATCGGGTTCAAGAACGTCGCCGTTTCCTGATATTATCAGAGATTTTTTATCATCCATAACTATCAGCAGCGCTTCGAGCCGGCGTAATATCTTGTCCGTACGCCAATCACGCGCAAGCTCGACTGCCGATTTCACTAAATTTCCGCCATATTCTTCCAACTTTACTTCGAATTTGTCGAACAGCGCCATCGCATCCGCAGACGCGCCTGCAAATCCGGCAATCACGCTTCCTTCATATAATCTTCTTATCTTTTGGGCGCTGTTCTTCATCACCACATCGTCCAGAGTCACTTGCCCGTCGCCACCGATACAGGTTTCATTGTTCCGGCGAACTCCAATGACGGTAGTGGATCTCCATCCTACCGGATTTCTATTTCTTTCGTTCATTTCTTATCGACCCTCTACACCTTTGAGATATTTCAGGAATTCGTTATCACTGCTCATGATAAGAGAAGTTTTATTATCAAAGGTTATCTTATAGGTGTCAAGAGTTTTGGTAAATGAATAGAATTCGGGGTCTCGATTGTATGCCGCAGCGTATATTGCCGTTGCTTTTGCATCTGCTTTACCCATAATCTCTAATGCTTTCCGGTCCGCTCCTGAAATTATCGTTTTCAATTCAAATTCCATATCACCGAGTATTCTCGATTTTTCACCCTCACCGAGCGAACGAAAACGGGCTGCTATCTGCATCCGTTCTGCCCTCATACGTTCATATACTTTCTGACGAACGCTTTCGACGTAGTTTACGCCCTTGATCCTCACGTCCACTAATTCTATTCCGAGTGGAGCAGCATCATTTTTCGCCCGAGCCAGAATTTCACCGGCAAGAGTATTTCTACCCTTTTCGATATTAGGCGTTTCTTTTATAGAGCGTACCTCCACACCTTGTTCATCTATTCCTGTAGTGACAATTTCTCTATTGGAAGAGCGAACCAACTCGATCAGCGTATTGTCCGCGATGAAATCTTTGACCGCGCCCTCGATAAAGTTATCCAACCGAGCCTGAGCTATAAGTTCATTGCCTTCTACGGATTGTAAATACAACAACGGGTTGACAATTTTCCACCTCGCAGTCGCATCTATGTAAATACTGACTTTATCAAGCGTGGTCAGCGACCTCGGTCTTCCATCCCATTCAAGAATTCTGTTATCGAATACGCGAACATTCTGAATAAACGGCGTTTTGAAATGAAGCCCCGGCTCTGTAATTGACCTTATCGGTTTACCGAACTGTACGATAACAGCTTGTTGAGTTTGATCAAGTACGAATGTTGAGGAAGACGCGACAATAAACGCCGCAACTATAATTATTATTAATATGCTCCTCTTCATTATTTCACTCCTTTTTTCATATTGAGATCAAGAAGTTTTAAGATACCGTTACCGCCGCCTTCTACGATCCATTTATTTTCTATTTTCGGAAGAACTTCTGCGAGTGTTTCGAGATACATCCTTCGCTTGGTAACTCTTTTAGCTTTTCTGTACTCATTGTAGAGAGAAATAAATCGGCTAGCTTCACCCTCCGAAAGATTGATACGTTCGACCGCATACGCTTCCGCTTGCCTTACTTGTTGCTCGGCTCGACCCTTTGCGCGTGGTACAGACTCATTAAATTCCCTTCTCGCTTCCTGGATTAGCCTATCCATATCCTGCGTAGCGGCATTCACTTCATCAAACGCAGGTTTTACACTCGGAGGCGGATCGACGTCCTGAAGATTTACTAATACGATCTGAACGCCGAGACCGTATGAATCGAGGATTTCCTGCATGATAACCTGAACTTCTTGGTTTATCTCACCTCGTCCGAACGTTAAGATCTCATCGACACTACGGTCGCCGACTGTCTGTCGCATTGCAACTTCGGAAATATCCCTTATTGTTCCCTCGACCTTACGAACATTAAAGAGAAAATCCATCGGATCTTTGATCTGATATTGCACTATCCAGGTAACTACAGCGCTATTCAGGTCACCTGTCAACATCAGGGATTCATTACCGTATCCTGATTTAGTAATAGTGGATTGCACTCCGGCTTTCAGAGTTCTGAAACCGAATTCCTGAGTGAACCTTTTTCTTATTTTCGGTTTCTTCACTTGTTCTACTCCGAATGGTAATTTCATATGCAGTCCACTCTCTGTCGTTCGCACATACTTTCCAAACCTAAGAATTACACCAACCTCATCCGGTCCGACACTGTAGAAGGAAGACCAGATCAAAGCCACTGCCACGATTCCTATAATAAGAATGGAGTTGCCGGCTGTTGCCAGCTTTGGAATCATAAATTCCTCTCCTCCTATTATCACTTTTTTATATTCCATCAGTATTAATCTCCTATTTTTCTTCTTAAACGAGCAACAGGTATCTTCATGTATTCTCTGTATTTAGCCACTGTTCTACGGGCTACATTAAATCCTTCGCTCATAAGCATTTTGGTTAATTTATCATCGCTTAACGGTTTACTGTTTGGTTCATTTTCTATCAACTCCTTCAGACGTATTTTTATATTGCTTGTTGAAACAACCTTACCGTCACTTCGTTCGAGTCCTTCACTAAAGAAATACTTTAGTGGGAAAACTCCGTTATCCGTTTGGACATATTTACCATCAGTCGCCCTGCTGACAGTAGAGTGGTCCATCTTTATATCTACCGCAATATCCTTTTGTATCATCGGTGTTAGATGACCGGGCCCCAATTCAAACCATTTCATTTGCCTTCCTACTATCGCTTCCATAACCTTCAACATAGTCAGTTTTCGTTGATATATTGATGCGATAAGCCAGCGGGCAGACTCTAATTTTTTCTTCAAATAGCTCCGGGTCTCCTTGTCCACATTTTTCTTATCCTCAGCCATCGTCTTATACTGTTCGCTTATCTTTAATTCGGGCAATGAAAAATCATTTAGAATCACCGTTAAATTGCCATTGTTATTTTCAACGGTAAAATCAGGAATTACATAATTCATCTTTTGATCGGCAAAACTCAGTCCCGGTTTCGGATTAAGTTTTGCAATCTCCTCATTCACTTTCACGATGTCTTCCATTTTGATGTCAAGCTCGCTTCTGATTTTCTCGAATCGTTTATTGGCAAAGTGATCGAAATAATCCTTAAGTATCAAATACGTAAGCCCGTTTTTTTCGTTTTCTTCCATTTGAGCAAGCAAGCATTCCTGAAGTGTCAGCGCCCCGATACCGGGGGGATTCAATTTTAATATTTTCGCTTGTACTTTTCTGCAAACGGAGACATCTGTTTCGGTCAACTCCGCGATCGACTCCAAAGTTGCGGTTAGGTATCCATTCGATTCGATATTCCAAATGATCTCTTCACCGATTCTCCTTTCATCCTTGCTCAAGTCAAGCTGATGAAGTTGATCTAAAAGAAATTCCTTGAATGTTGTTCGGGCAACCTGAGGCATATCACGTTCTTCGAGAGAGTTATCACGTTGTGCTTTGTGTTCATAGGTGTCATCATTATCAAAAAAATCCTCTAATTCAAACTCTTCATCGTCATCTGTTTCTTCGACCTCTTCGAGCTCTACGTCGGTCAATTCATCCATTTCAAGCAAGGGATTCATCTCGAGTTCGTTATGTATTCTCAATTCCAATGCTTGAACCTGTAACTGCAGTAAACTCGATAGAAGGATTTGCTGAGGAGATTGTACTAACCGTAATCCCTGTGTTTGCCTGAGCTCTAACATTAGTACCTATCCAACCTGAATTTATCTCCGAAATACAGCTTCCTCGCATCCGGATCGTTGGCAAGATACTCACTCGTACCCTCGATGAATATTTTTCCTTCAAACAGCAGATACGCTCTATCGGTTATCGACAAGGTTTCATGCACGTTGTGATCTGTAATGAGTACTCCGATGCCTCTTCTCTTAAGATCAATAACGATATTTTGAATTTCTTCGACAGCGATCGGATCAATACCCGAAAACGGTTCATCCAACAACATGAAATCCGGTTCAGTTAGCAAAGCTCTGCATATTTCAGTTCGTCGGCGTTCACCCCCGGAAAGCTGATACCCCTTTCTTTTCCTGATATGCGTGATAGACATATCATTGAGGTATTTATCGATGCGGAAGGATACTTCTTTCCTTGAAAGATTCATTGTCTGGAGGATCAATTTCAAATTGTCTTCAACGGTCAATCTCCTAAAGACAGATGGTTCCTGAGATAGATAACCTATTCCCAAGCGCGCTCTCTTATACATCGGCATAGAAGTAATGTTCTGTTTTTCGAGATAAACTTGTCCGCCATTAGGTCGTATCATCCCAGTGATCATGTAAAATGTCGTTGTTTTGCCTGCGCCGTTAGGTCCAAGCAGACCGACAATCTCCCCCTTATGCACATCCAAACTTATACCGTTTACCACTACTTTTTTACCGTAACGTTTACGCAGACCTTGAACTCCAAGAGTTTTAGAAAAAGTAAATTTACTCATCTATATCCACCAGTCTCGAGGTTCTGCCCTTCGGTTCTTTGATGGTCCAATTATCCAATCCCGCATCCGATTCAAATCCGACGCCGTATAAAGTATCTCCCTCTACTGTTATCATCACGTTTACTTCAGAGATAATTTTTTGCAGTTTATTGTTCCAGAGTAATTCTTCCGTAAAGAGTGTTTCTCCGCTGTCAGAAACGACGATCACGTTTCCAATGGCTTTCAGATTTTTTAACCTTTCATTGATCTCTCCGGACTCCGCCGTTAGATGTGAAGTGTGATTTTCTTCGGAATCAAAAAAATCTATTTCTATTTTATCATCTAATAATATCAATTTCTTGTTGCTGAATTGAGACATATGTCCTGAATGTACCAAAGCTATTATTTTCCCGTTCGAGGTTAAAGTTATTGTCGAATTCCAGGATTCCTGTTCAGGTAACATTTCCGTATCTGAAATTATCATACCATTTTGATCTTCTCGCTTACTGCAACTCGATGTCAGCAGTAGTGACAGCAGCAGAGAGATCAGATATACATGATTTGAATGCAGCATCTATTTTATTCCTGCATCAAGGAGGTCGTGTAAATGGATCATCCCTATCGGCTTGCCATCTTCATCTACAGTTATCAGCTGGAGTATATTAAACTCTTCAAGCAAAGCAAGCGCGTCCACAGCTAACGTTTGAGCCGAAACGACTTTCGGTTTTGTCGACATTGATTCTGATGCCTTTGATTGGAGTATAGCTTCTCCTTTTTCGATCTCCCTCCGAAGGTCACCCTCGGTAATGATCCCCTTTAATTTTCCCTTATCATCAACAATACATACCGCCCCAAAACGTTTGCGGTTCATTTCGAGAATAACATCTTTGAACAGAGAGTCTTCTTGCATTATCGGAAGATGATCCCCGGTGTACATCAGGTCTTCCATTCGCGTCAACAGTTTCTTGCCGAGATTACCGCCCGGATGAATTGAGGCGAAATCCTCCATCGTGAATCCTCTTCTCTCCAAAAGCGCCACTGCAAGGGCATCCCCCATTACCAATGCAGCCGTGCTGCTGGCTGTGGGAGCAAGATCGTGCGGACACGCTTCCTCTTTCACGCTCGCATCTAAAACGATGTCAGATACCCTTGTCAGCGATGTATCAAGCGTGCCTGTGATCGTTATAAGCTTTACGCCAATGTTTCTGAGTTGTGGTATCAATGCGGATATCTCGGATGTTTCTCCGCTCTTAGTGACTATCAATATAACATCTTCTTCGCGAACGACTCCCAGATCACCATGCAGCCCCTCGGCAGCGTGAATGAAGAAGGCTGAAGTTCCGGTACTCGCCAATGTAGCTGCTATCTTTCTTGCAACGAGACCGCTCTTCCCTACTCCCGTTACTATCACTCTTCCTTTGCATTCGAACACAAGCTCGACTGCGTCAACAAAATTACCGTCAATCCGGCTCGAGAGCGCTGCAATTGCGTCGGCTTCTACCCTTATAACCTCTTTCGCTTTCTGTATAGTGAGTTCAGGCGTCATAATTTTTCAACTGAAAGTAGTGAGTTCCCTTATTACGTCGTCGAGTTTGCCCTGCGCTTCCAATACGAGTTCCACGGTCTCCCGTAAGACCCCTCTTCCTCCCGGAGCTGTTGTCACATGATCGACTACAGCCGTAACCTGTTTTATTCCGTCTGCTGGAGAAACGCTAAAACCGACTATCTCGAATAATGGAATGTCGAGGATATCATCTCCCAAATGGAGAAAGTTTTCATCATCTAATCCGAATTCTTTTTTCATAACTTGATAAGCTTCTACTTTATTAAAATATCCTTGATACACGCCATCAAATTTTAATTCTTCTGCTCGAATAGTTACAGATTCGGATTTCCTGCCTGTTATAATACAGACTTTCAATCCTGCTTTTCGTGCCATAGTAATGCCCATCCCGTCTTTAACGTCGTATCGTTTGAATTCCTGCCCGCCGGCGCCGAGAATTATACCGCCGTCTGTCATTACTCCATCTACATCTGAAATAATGACCTTTATTTTGCGCAGAGATTCTCGTTGTTCCGGTCTGACCATTACGCGCTGTACTCCTTTGCCGCTGCATGAATTGACTGCAGTTGGGATATCAAAGCGCCCATTTCATCGAGCTTCCACTGACTTGAAGCATCGCAAAGCGCCTCAGGCGGGTTTGGATGCGTCTCGATGAAAACTCCATCCACTCCGGCAGCCACTCCCGCCCGGCCTAAAGTAGGAATAAATTCGGGAGTTCCGCCTTTGGGATCCTTGGAAGGGATACCATACACTCGAACGGAATGTGTGACGTCGAATATTACCGGATATCCATGTTTCCTCATGACCTGAAAAGAACGCATATCTACGACTAAATTTTGATAACCAAACGAGACACCTCTTTCAGTGAGAATAATATTGCTGTTTCCCTCTTCCTCAATTTTTTTTATCACATTCTTTATATTCTCTGGCGCAATGAACTGTCCTTTTTTAACGTTCACTACTTTCGCCCTTCTCGCAATTTCAATCGTCAATTCCGTCTGCATACAAAGATATGCCGGAATTTGGACTATATCCAGAACATCGGCTGCTGCGGCAACTTGTTCGATACTATGCACATCCGACAAGATCGGAAGTCCATATCGTTTTTTAACTTCGGAAAGTATTCGCAAGCCCTCTTTGAGACCTAACCCCTGAAAACTCTTGGATGAAGAACGATTATCCTTTAAATATGATGATTTATAAACTATAGGTAATCTCAATTCGTCTGATAATTCTTTTAATTTTTCAGCGGTTGAAAATGCTATTTCTTCAGACTCAATAACGCATGGACCGGCGATAAGCAGCAAATCGCCTCCGCCGCCGATTTTCGTCCCGTCTATATCAATTATCTTCGTCATCAGGTTTTCTTACTAACTCTATTTTCTTTGCGGGCTCTATATTTTTTTGAAGCGCCGATGAAATCCCGAAAAAGGGGATGAGTATCGAACACGCGTGATTTTAATTCCGGATGAAATTGAGTTCCCACAAACCAAGGATGATTTTTCAGTTCGATGATCTCCGTAAGATTATCCCGTTTATTTATACCCGAAAAGACCATTCCACGCTTCTGGAGTCTTGATTTATATTTGTTGTTGAATTCATATCTATGGCGATGTCGTTCACTTATCTCTGATTTACCATAAGCTTTTGCAGCTTTTGTTCCACTCTTCAGAGTGCATGGATATGCTCCAAGCCGCATGGTTCCGCCTTTTTTTCGTATTTTCCTCTGGCTTTCCATGAAGTCGATGATCGGAGCGCGAGTTTCGGAATCGAATTCGCTGCTGTTGGCGTCCTTGATTCCGCATATGTTCCTTGAAAATTCTATGACCGAGCATTGCATACCGAGACAGATGCCGAGAAAGGGGATTTTTTTAATTCGCGCGTATCTTGCCGCAAGAATTTTACCTTCGACACCTCGTTTGCCGAATCCGGGGGGTATGAGTATTCCATCCACATTTCCGAGCATTTCTTTTTCATTTCCGGCTAATTCCTCAGTATCAACCCATTTTACATCGACCTTTACAGAATTATCTACACCGGCGTGCACGAATGCTTCGAGGATACTCTTATACGAATCTACAAGTTTGTTGTACTTACCGCACAACGCAATCGTGATCTTGCCCTTAGGATGTTTTATCTTTCTGACATATTCTTTCCAATCTGAAAAATCATCAGTCGTTTCAGGAAGTCCAAGTTTATCCTGTATAAGCTCACTTACACCGGATTTATGGAACATCAGAGGTACTTCGTATATGCTCTTTACATCCCGAGCCTCAATTACTGATTCGGAAGTTACGTTACAAAACAGAGAGAGTTTATTGATAGTTTCTATGTCCAGTTTCTTCGATGTTCGGCAAAGAAGTACATCGGGTTGTAAACCTATTTCTCTTAATCTCATGACCGAATGCTGTGTCGGCTTTGTTTTTGATTCGCCCGAGCTTTTAATGTACGGTACAAGAGTAAGATGAAATATCAGCCTGTTCTCTCTCGGCTCTTCCAAGCAAAATTGGCGAATCGCTTCTAAAAACGGCAGGCTTTCTATATCCCCGACAGTACCTCCCACCTCTGTTATCACGAAATCGAATTTTTTGCTGTTCGCCGAAACTTTCCTGATCGCTTCTTTTATTTCATTGGTGATATGTGGAATGACCTGAACCGTTGCCCCAAGATAGTCGCCTTTTCTCTCTTTCGTAATTACCCGGTGGTATACCTGACCCGTGGTAAGATTATTTCGCTTTGTCATTTCCGTATGTATGAACCGTTCGTAGTGACCGAGATCAAGATCGGCTTCAGAACCATCTTCCGTAACATAGACCTCGCCGTGCTGAAGCGGAGACATCGTACCCGGATCGATATTTATATAAGGATCGAATTTTTGTATAGTTACAGAATATCCCCTCGCTTTGAGTAGAGCGCCGACAGAAGCAGCGGCAATCCCTTTGCCCAACCCTGAAATAACACCTCCTGTGAAAAATATATATTTTGTATCCATGCTCAAAATATTTCTATTTCTTTACCCTTTAAATTATTTACAAGATCATTTGCTTTGATCAGATCCTCTTCCGTATCCACAGAAAAAGAGTGATAGGTCGTTTGGAGAAGTTTGATCTTAAAGCCATGCTCGATCGCTCTCATCTGTTCGAGTCGTTCCGTCAGCTCTAACGGAGTCTGTTCTAACTCTCTGAATTTCATTAAAAAATCGGAGCTGTATCCATAAATACCTATATGAATAAGCTGTTCGGGGACCGAAGAATCTGCTCCGCTCGCTATCATTTCTCGACTGAACGAGAGTGCGTTCCAATTCTCATCCCGCGTGACCTTTACTATATTAGGATCCTGGAGATCGTCGTTTTCGTCAGAAAGTCTAACGGCAGTTGCCATAACGCTATCGCCATCAGCGAACATCTCGACCAAATTATCTATTAACGCGGGTTCGATGAAAGGTTCATCACCTTGAATGTTTATTACAACATCAGCAGTCATTTCCTTTACCGCCTCAGCAGCTCTGTCGGAACCGCTTTTGAGCTCGGAAGAAGTAAGAACGGCTTTCCCGCCAAATTCGGTCACCTTATCATAGATACGGCCATCATCGGTCGCTACGATCAGCTCATCGAGATTTGAACATTGACTCGCCCGTTCCCAAATGTGCTGGATCATCGGCTTATTGTCTATCAGAAGCAGCGGCTTACCTGGAAGTCTTTTGGAAGCAAACCTTGCCGGAATGACGCCGATTGATCGCATTACACGTCTTCCATTTTATGTTTTCAGTACCTTCGGAACGAGGAAGAATTCATCATCATGATGTGGTGAGTTCTTGAAGACATCTGGTTTTTCCATAGATGGTCTTGCTTTATCCTCTCTAAAAACATTGGTCAGGTCATTCACATGTGCGAGTGGTTTCACATCATCAGTATTCAATTGGTTTAATTTTTCTATATATGAAACGATGTCACTCAGCTGAGAGGCGAATTTTTCGCGTTCAGCTTTACTGAGATCAAGTTTTGCAAGATTTGCAATTTTGTCTATATCGGCGCTTGTTATACTCAAACTTTTTCCATTTATTAATAATATTGAATTTAGCGGAAGGCGATTCGACAGTCAAGTGCAAATTTAATACCAACTATGGTAAAATTGAAAAATTTAACAGATAAAAGTAATATTACTCGAATCTTAAAGATTCGATAGGATCAAGCCTTGAGGCTTTCAATGCGGGCCAAAAACCGGACGCGATGCCCACGAACGAGCAAAATATAAGCCCAACAACTACCCAGAACCAAGGGATTGCTATGCTAAGGTTCATCAAACTTGCCACAACATTTCCGAGCAACACACCGAGAATAACACCTATTAATCCACCAGTGAGGCTGAGCAATACCGCTTCAATAAGAAATTGTGTAAGAATATGTTTTTTTCTCGCGCCGAGAGCTTTTCTTATACCTATTTCTTTCGTTCTTTCTGTCACGGAAACCATCATAATATTCATAATCCCAATACCTGCTACCATCAAGGAAATGAAACTGATTAAAATTGAACCTATTTTTAAATTCCGCGACATATCGTTCCAGAAAGCGATCAAGCTTTCGCTGTTGAAGATTTCAAAATCGTTATCTTCCCCCGGAGCAACTTTACGTACCGCTCGCATAATCGTTATTATCTCATCAATAGCGCCGTTCAATAGTTCAGACGACTTTGCGGAGATAGTAATATTTATCGATCCTTCTTTTCCATAAATCTTCTGATAAACAGTGATCGGAATAACCAGCATATTGTTTCTCGATTGTCCCATTTCACTACCTTGTTCTTCGATAATTCCTACAACTTCAAAGTTCCTACCTTCAAACTTCACAGTTTCACCAATGGGATATATAAATGGGAACAAGTCTTCAACAACTTCAGTCCCGATAACCATAACGAATCTTGAATAATCAACATCTAATTGTGTCAAGAATCTTCCAACATCCACATAATAACCGTTATTTGGCGACCATTCAGGTGTGGCTCCGGACACTAAGTATACAGGCTCTGTAGATTTTTTCTTATATCGAATTACCCTACCATATGTCCAATCTTCTGCACCCACATTAGCAACTTTTTTCGCCCTATCTCTTATTGCGTCAGCATGTTCTATTTTTATGTCTTTCCGGTTCTGATATTTGTGTCTATCACTTGGTCCTACATTCATAAACGGTGTTTTTTGTACCTGGAATACTGTAGATCCGAGTACGGATAAGCTTTTTTCCATATATGTCTGAATAGCTTCCATCGTTGTCATGATACCAATAATAGAAGCAACACCAATTACTATACCTATCAGTGTGAGAGCAGAGCGAAGTTTTTGTTTGGTAAGGCTTTCAACTGCAATCATAAAGCTGTTAAAGTATTCTATCATTCGTACCTCAGAGCATCTATCGGATCTAATTTTGAGGCTTTTGCCGCGGGATACATACCAAATCCAATTCCTATCGTTGCGGATATCAAAAGGGCAATCAATGCCCATGATAACGGCATGGCTGTGGGCAGCAAGAATTTATCTATTATCAAACTAATGCCGAACCCTATTCCAAGAGCGATGATCCCGCCCAACAAACAGATCGCTGAAGATTCAATAAGAAACTGGAAGAGAATACTTCTTCTGCGAGCTCCAAGCGCCTTCCGTATACCGATCTCTCTTGTGCGCTCTGTAACTGAAACCAGCATAATGTTCATTACGCCAATTCCTCCGACTAACAACGATAGAGCGGTTATTACAATTCCAGCCGCATAAATTGCTCCGGTCACATTATCATACATATCAGTAAAAACACTCTGTTGATTTATGCTAAAGTCATCTTCGGCGCCCGGTTGAACTCTTCTGATACGACGCATGATTCCGATAAGTTCATCTTTAGAATCTTCCATATAAGCAGGGTCATTTACTTTGACTTGAATGGATACACGTCTTCGTGTACCGAATGAATTACCGAATGTTCCGACCGGTATAATGATCCGATTATCCAGATCCATCATTCCAAGTAAAGTTCCTTTCTTTTCAAGAATTCCAATTACTTTATAAGGTCTGCCGTCAATTTTTATTTTACTGCCTATCGGATTCTCGTTTTCGTAAAGATTCTCTGCTATATCGCTGCCGATTACCGCTACACTTCTTGAATGACTTACTTCTGTTTCAGAAAAAAATCTTCCATATTCAGGATAGCTGTTGGATGTTTCTCTATATGAAGTTGTAGTACCTATAACAAGGACTCTTAAGAGACTTTTCTCCCGATGTTTTACCGTCTTGTTGGCTCTTACTACCGGGGCAACAGCTTTTACGCGACTGGCATATTTTATAATGCTTTCCGCGTCTGATATTTTGATGTCTTTCCTGTTGCCAAACTCAGCGGATCCCCTGTTTGTAAACCAAGGCATTTTATCGATGAAAAGAACATCTGAGCCCAGCGCCGATATACTTGTCGAAAATGCTCTGTCCAATCCCTCTATAGCAGTAGCCATGACCGTTACAGCTACAATGCCAATTATTATACCGAGCGTGGTAAGGGTTGAACGGAATTTATTTTCCCGAAGAGCTGAGAGCGCAATTTTTATCCCCTCGGATATTTCTTTTATATATTGAATAAGCATCGGTAATTAATTCATCGTGTGCATTCGAACTACTTCATCACTGGCAATTAATCCGTCGTGGAGCCTGATAATACGATGAGCGTTCTCCGCGATATATTCTTCATGAGTAACAAGAATTATCGTATTACCCGCTTCATGAATTTGATTGAACAATACCATTATCTCTTCACCCGTTTTAGAATCGAGATTACCCGTAGGTTCATCTGCGAGTATTATAGACGGTTCGTTTGCTAACGCCCTAGCTACAGCGACACGTTGTCTCTGCCCGCCGGAAAGTTCATTCGGTTTATGATTCATTCTATCGGCCAAACCAACCCTCTCAAGCACCAGTTCTGCTCTTTCCCTTCTACTTTCTAAACTCACACCTCCGTAAATCAAAGGTAATTCGACGTTTTGAAGGCTGCTGATTCTTGGAAGAAGATTAAACGTCTGGAATACAAATCCTATTTTCTGATTTCTTATGCCAGCCAGCTGATTATCATCCATCTTGCTCACTTCTTCACCTTCAAAATAATATGATCCTGATGTCGGAGTATCGAGACAGCCGAGGATATTCATTATTGTAGATTTACCTGAGCCGGATGGTCCCATTATAGCGATGTATTCACCTCGCTCAATTTTTAAACTCACACCGTCGAGAGCATGAATTTTTTCAGCCCCCAAATCGTATATCTTTTTTACGCCTTCAATATCTATGAGTGTCATCAGTGGCTCAGTTCTTCAGATTTTCCGTTGCTCTCTTCTTCGATCTTTACTATATCGCCATCTTGAAGTGTCTTGCTTAATACTCTATAAGAACCTGAAACAATCATCTCTCCGGGTAGCACTCCTTCAAGAATTTCAATCTTAGATTCACCTGTAATGCCTGTTTTCACCTTTCGCATTACCGCTATGTCATCCTCTATTACAAAAACCACCTCAACATAGTCATCGGCTCCATTATGAATTTCTCTTTCGATCCTGTTTGAAGCGATAGCTATACCTTCTCCTCCCTCAATCCGCTTTATCTTTTTAGGTTCACGAACCGTAACCGATTGGATTGGTACAGCGACGGCATAATCCGAGACATTAGTAATTATTTCCACTGAAGCAGACATTCCGGGTCTCAGCATCTTTGGGAACTCAAGCATTCTGATCGTGACTTCGAAATTTGTCACTTGTTCTTGTGTTCCGAGTCCCCGAGTTATTGCGGAGTTGGCTACTTCTTCAACTAAACCTCTAAATAATTCATCACCGAACGCGTCTATTTCTATAGCCGTAGTATCGCCGATTTCGAGTAATACAACATCGTTTTCATCTACTTCGACCAATACTTCCATCTCAGTAAGGTCGGCAATTGTCATTATAATATCTTCCTGAAATTGTGATCCTAAAGCTATTTCGCCAACTTCTTTATTTATTTTAACTACTATGCCGCTTAAAGAAGTATACAACTTCGTTTTACTCAGATCATCGTTTGCTTGATCAAGAAAAGCTTCAGATTGAGAAACAAATTCTTTCGCGCTGTTAAGTCTCGCTACGCCAACTTCATAATTCCCTTCAGCTCCCTCTAAATCAGATTCTGAGATAAGTCCCTTTTTATATAGTTCATTTTGTCGTCTCGTGGCGCTATTTATCACTTTCAGGTTTGCTCTTTCGAGTGCTTCCTGCGCTTTCGCTGACCGAAGGGCTGCCATACGTTGGTTGACGGCAGCGACATATCTCGCGTTGTCTAAATAGACAAGCACCTGTCCCTCTTTTACTTTATCACCTTCTTCAGCCATGATTTTTAATATTTTGCCACTCACGTTAGCCGCAATATCCACTGAAATTATAGGTTGTACTTTGCCTGAAGCAGCGACTATTTCAACTATTTTCTCTTTTGTAACTTCTTCCACCTGAACTATTACTGTTTCGTCCGAGCCTGACATCACTTTTGCGGCAACCAAGGCTCCAACAAGAAGCACTCCTCCGCCTATCATCATATATTTTTTCTTCTTCGTCATCTTATTTCTCCGTCCGTATAGTGCCCATAGCATTTAATAGCTGGGCGTAGGCAATCTGATAATCATATTTATTTCGTATAGTGGATGTATTTGCTCTCAATAAAGCTACTTGCGCATCCTGCACTTCTAAAAGCGTAGCGGATCCGAGCTCATACCTCTCTGTTGCCAACCGTAAATCCTCTTCTGCGGACTGTTTATTGTCCGAAAAGATCATTTCCAACTCTTCGTAAGTCTCTAACCGGGTTATCGCATTATCAATAGTCGCCAATATGTTTCGTTTTGTACTTTCGTAGTCTTCCCTTGACGAGCGGTAAATCGCTTGAGATTCTTCAAGATTTGCTTTGTCCGAAAAACCGTTGAACAGGTTGAAGCTCATTGAGAGTCCCAAGCTTGAAGACCAATTGTCGGAAATATTAGAAGGCGAAAACACTCGTGCCGGGTCTTCATTGCTTCTATTATAGTTGATGTAACCGGACAGAGTCGGCAAGAAAGCTGATCTTGCAACTTTTTTCCCATCTTCCGCGCCATTGACGGAGGCCTTTTTCTGTTTTACTAAAGGATTATTCTCCAAGGCTGATTCCATAGCCTCTTCACGTGAAGGATATTCAACTATCGGATATTCCACCTCTTCAATCCTGAACTGTGTCAACGGATCGCGCCCCATAATGATATTTAATCTTGACTTTGCGGATGCGACTACGTTCTGCTGGTTGAGCAAATTCGATCGGTCATTTCCCAATTGAACTTTTGCCTTGTAAAAATCTGTTCTCGCCACGGAGCCTAGTTCATATAAACTCTCCGTCCGTTCGAGCTGCTCCTGACTTAACATCAGAGCGTCAAATAGTGCATATTGAAACGCTTTCGCTTTGGCAAGATCCAAATAACCCTGAGTTGTATTGAATACCGCTTCGTTTTTTGCAACTTCAACTCCGTGAAAACTTGCCGATTGATATGACTTTGCCCTCGAAATATTATTCCACCATCTGCCTCCGTCATATATGTTCTGGTTCACGTTAAATCCCAATGAATAACCATCACGCTGGAAATATGGCTGCCGGATGATCGCAGATGTGTATGCGATCGGTTGACCTTGTATGGGTAAATTAACGAAATCCCCTGTGAAATCACCATCCGAATTAGTTACCGGCAATTGAAAATTAATAGTTTCATACTCGGACGGAATATCCCGCGAGTTTTCAAACGCGCCTTGCAATAGTCTTCCGCTGCTCGAACTTATGTTAATTCGAGGTAAAATCGCAGAATAAGCGCCCATTACCTGAGCATCCCGCTGCTGCAAACCATATTCAGCAGTTTTCACATTGAAGTTTCTGTGCAGCGCAACCGAAATACTCTCTTCTAAAGTAAGAAGCTCGGTCATCTGACTTCTTCCCATCGTCGGATTCAGAACTACCAATCCTAATAATAAAAGTTTCCAATACTCTCTCATTTAATTATTCCTCCCAGCTAAACTAATATTGCTAATCCTATTGTGGATATTTTCGATTCTCATACGTACATCTACGTCAAAGAGAGCTAAAAGTTTGTATAAAATTGATTTCTCCGCCTGAGGCGGCATAAGTAAAGCGAAACTTATTACCAAATCGGTGCTCCCTTTTACCATATCAGAGGATGTTTAAGCAACGGAAATATCCAGTCAAGCTTCTCTTTAAAAAACCCAAATGTCTTACAGGGTAAACCGATAATTCCGATCAATCTCTGAATAACGCTAAATTCCTCTACTTCCTCATTCATACTCTTATCCACAAATATCCATTCATTTCCTCTTTCTTTTTATTTGACTCCATTTTTAGGGGTATTGTTTCACTTAATGCTTCATCAGACATCCTTAAATTCATTCTGCCATCTCTCTTTATTCTCCATTAGGTATTTGTATGAAGCTTCGTAGTCATTGTCTATAATGCCGTCAAGTATCGCTTGCTCTATGGCGGATTTTACAACCCCGATCATCTTACCCGGTTCAATTCCAAGCAGCTTCATAATTTCTTCACCCCTTACGGGAGATTGAAATGCTTTCATCTCGTCTTTTTCCAACAGTTCCGCTATTTTCTTTTCCACCAATTCAAAATTTTTCATGTATTGAACCGCTCGTTCGGGATTCTTGGTTGTTATGTCCGCTCTACACAGGGTCATCAATAATTCGACGTCTTCACCGGCATTAAATATCAATCTCCTCACGGCACTATCGGTCACCTCCTCGTTTACGAGAGCTATGGGTCTCAGATGCAGGAAGGTCATCTTCTTCGCGAATTTAATCGTCTTTCGGGAAAGTTTAAGCCGCCTGCCGATTGATTCTACCATTTTGGTACCCAAGACCTCATGACCATGAAACGTCCAGCCCTTACCTT
This sequence comes from Fidelibacterota bacterium MT.SAG.2, assembly GCA_004402915.1. GTDB lineage: Bacteria > Fidelibacterota > SORT01 > SORT01 > SORT01 > SORT01. The sequence continues at coordinate 2,987 of SORU01000007.1, read as the reverse complement.
CTTTGAATTTTTTTGTTTCAGGTTTTGCGATATCATGTACTAACGCAGCAAACCGCAGATCTAAATTTTCGGACATCTTAGCGACGTTATCAAGCACTTCTAACGTATGCCAGAAAACATCCTTATGATGGTATCTCCCGATCTGTTCCACTCCGATTGTAGGTATAAGCTCCGGAAATACAATATCAAGCAGCTCACTTCCCAATAATCCGACTATACCTATGGAGGGTTTTGATGTACCGAGAATCTTAAAGAATTCCGCCGTAATCCGTTCCTGCGAAACTATGGACAGCCTTTCCTTTTCTTTTCGTATCGCCCGAATCAGATCCGGCTCTAATTCAAATCCGAGCTGCGCTGAAAATCGGATAGCCCGCAGCATCCTCAATGGGTCTTCATTAAAAGTCTGTTCAGGTTTCAGGGGAGTCCTGATCACTTTCTTTGAAATATCTTCCCTGCCGTTAAAGCGGTCGGTCAATTCGCCGAAATTTTCCTTATTCAAGGATATCGCCAGAGTGTTTATGGTAAAATCTCTTCGTTTGAGGTCTAATTCAATGGTAGCCGGTTCGATAGTTGGTTTGCGGGAGTTTTTTTCGTATTTCTCTGAGCGCGCTGTCGCCACCTCGAGTTTAATATTCTCTACAGTCAGCTCCGCCGTTCCGAATTTTTCCCATGCCACGAAAGTATCCGCTTTCAACTCTTTCTTTAACAGCTTTGCAAACTTTATTCCATCGCCTTCCACAACGATATCAACATCATAATTCCGAATATCCAAAATACAGTCTCTTACTGCTCCACCAACAAGATAAACCCGTAATGAACCGTCATCAGCATTTTTACCTATCTGTTTCAGCAGTTCGATATTCGGTAATTGTATTACACTATTATTGGCTGTTTTATTCACTATGCTCGATTTAAACCGTCAGAATCACTTGTTGTCAATAATTTATTAATATGTTTATACGCCTTACGTATATAAGATAGTAAAGAGCGGGAAAATCCCCATCTTTATTTCTTGACTAAGAGATAATCTGAAATTAACTTTCGATAGAGTGAATTATAAATAAATGAATCCTTCTCACTTAATTAAGTCAGTTGTTCTACTTCTCTTTTGGGTTTCCCAATCAGCCTACCCGCAATCTGTCGTTTGCGAAGCAACAGTGGAAGCGATTCGGCTTTCACCTTTAGAACAGCAAGACCTAAAAAACCTTGCGCGCGATATTGAATCTTATATCAATGAATTCGAATATACAGATGAAAGTTATAATCTGGTCTTCGAGATAAAGATTCAGATCTTTATTGAAAGCGTTTCAGTTGCCGGCTCAGAAAAATTATTTCACGCTAAGGCAGCCATAACAAACAACTACGACCAGCGTTATTTCGATAAACGGTGGACATTCGTTTATACTCCGAATGAACCGTTATACCACACCGGCATATTTCATACTATTACAAGTTTTCTCGATTTTTATGTTAACCTTTTACTCGGAGGTGAATTCGATCTCGTCGAGCCGCTCACCGGAAACAGGTATTACAACGTTGCGAGGGAAATCGCGTCAAGGGGTAAAAACAGCCCACATTCTCAAGGATGGAGAAACAGAGAAATCCGTGTCAATGATATTACGTCCAATTGGAGACTTAGAGAAGCGAAGGGAAATTATAGCGATTTTCTTTATTTACTCTACGATGAACGAAAACCGGCGGAAGCACTTATTCAATTGAAGAAATTCATGAAATTGTACAGAGATATATTTGAAATCAATTCGCTGGATAAATACAGCATGGAATTTTTGAATGCCCATCTTGACGAACTTAATAAGGCAATATTCGGTTATCGTGACGAAAGTTTATATAATGAGTGGGTGTTGATCAATCCTACAAATGAGAAAAAATATCAAGTGTACATCGATCGATTGAACAGCAACTGATTTTAGAGTTCAGACACTCTTTTTTTGCCTTTCAAATAGTAAGCTAACGCAATACTTCCTCCGTACATATTCCGCATTATCACCTTATCGCTTACAACTCTTCCTTCCTGTACCTTCTTCCTCTCTTTCAGTATGTAAAAAGGATGAAATATAATCCAAAAATACGAAGCCAATATTGCGTTGAACCGATTTATATCCAATACGCCTAAAGAATATACCATCGCCATCAGATCGATAATAATCCTGCCCGGTAGTAATTTTAGCAAATTGCCGAGAGAGTAGTTTTTAAACATCATCAATATGCTGTTACGGTGATTCAGATACTTTTTCTTGAAAGTTTCAGCACCGAGAGTGGTTCCTGAATGATGGTATATTCTACTTTCCGGCACATATCTGATCTTATCTCCTCTTAATTGCATCCTCCAGCAAAGATCGATTTCTTCCATATGCGCGAAGAAGATTTCATCAAGTAAACCAACTTCTTTCAATGTCGAGTTCCTTAGAATACATGCCGTTCCCGAAGCCCAGAATAGTGTAGTTTCAGAGTCATATTGATTCTCATCACTTTCAATGGTAGCAATGATACGTCCCCTTGCGAACGGATATGCATATTTATCTATTAAACCTCCCGCTGCTCCCGAGTAATCATACAAATTCTTATCTTTCGCAGATAATATTTTTGGCTGGCACGCAGAGACTGATTCGTCTGACTCCATTTCATCGACCAAACAGGTCAGCCAGCTCGCTTCCACCGTTGCGTCATTATTGAAAAGAACGACGTATTGAGATTCTTCGGAGGCTCTGATTCCCGCATTGCATCCGCCGGCATATCCCTTGTTTGAAGAGAGTTGCAAAATCTTCACTCCGTTAAATTCTTGTTTGACCATCGAAATACTTTCATCGGTTGATGCATTGTCGACTACAATAATTTCAAAATTCGGATAGGACGTTTCTGAGAGGGATGTCAAGCAATCCCTTAAAAGTTCGATCCCGTTAAAATGCGGGATAACTATGCTTACAAGAGGATTTTCACTCAATAAATAATAGACTATTCTTATTCTT